>CAXUKA010000431.1:0-5012 GCA_964251335.1 uncultured Hymenobacter sp. | reverse complement strand
GGTCTTTTTTGAGCTTGATATCGATAACACCGGCGCTACCCTGGGCGTCGTAGCTGGCGGGCGGGTTAGTTATTAGCTCAATAGTTTGTATTTGCTCGGCGGGCAAGGCACGCAGGTAGTCGGTCAGGTCTTGGCCGCTGAGAGGCACGCGCTTGCTATCAACGTACACCAGCACGTCTTCGCGGCCGCGCAGGCGCAAGTCATTATTGCTGTTCAGCGTCACATTGGGGGCACGGCCCAATACATCGAGCGTGGTCGAGCCAGCGGTTAGCGGGCTGTCGGCCACGTTCACTACCGTGCGGTCGGCACGGCGCTCATACAAGGGCTTGCGGCCGGTTACGACGACATCGGGCACGGTTGTGGCCGAGCTAGCCGCCAGCCGGATGGCAGGCAGCACCAGCCCCGTAGCCGGCAGCACAAACACCGGGCTCCAATAGCGATGAAAGCCCACCTGCCCCGCCGACACTAGGTAGCGCCCACCCGACGCGGCCGCCAGTTGAAACGCCCCTTGCTGGTCGGTGTACTCCGTTTTTACCACCACCGAATCGGCCGCCCGGTGCAGCGTTACGGTCACGTATTGCTGCGGGGTACCAGCCGCGTTGCCGATGGTGCCGCTCACGGCGGCCCGCCCTTG
The DNA here is from genome assembly GCA_964251335.1 of uncultured Hymenobacter sp. GTDB lineage: Bacteria > Bacteroidota > Bacteroidia > Cytophagales > Hymenobacteraceae > Hymenobacter. Next base: position 4,378 of record CAXUKA010000431.1, on the reverse strand, counting down.
CCCACGGCTCATTAATGGTGCCAGCACTAAGCAGCTACCCACTAGCAGCTGCCCCCAGCCCAAGGTTGTAAAATTTATATAACGCAGGGTAGAATTGGGCATATAGGCAGGCACGGCTTACATGATAGCGGGCTGTTAGGCACCACTGGCTGAGGCCTCAATTCGGCTTAGAAAGACAGCGCAAGGCATTTTTTACGCTAGCTAATTAGCTTAGTGGGGGCTGTAACATGTAAAGGTGCGGCACCGATAGCGAAAAGCCAAAGCCTTCGCTTGCAAGTGCAATTAGGTAAGCTCCGCACTAGCATTCAGGCTTGCGCCTTACCAACTTATTGCCACCGTCTTTCGTGTCAAATTACAGAAAACGCTGGGCAGTTTTAGAACCTGCTCAAACGCTGCCAACAGTCTGGTAAAAAATTCAGGGACTAACCTCAACTCTTAAGAGCCGAGACTAGTCCCTGTTTGAGGTACTATACTTGGGTGACTACCTTAATTCCAGCCGCCACCGAGTGCCCGATACACGTTCACCGTGGCATTGAGCTGCTGCATCTTGGTTTCGGTCAGGTCAAATTTCGACTCCAACGCGTCGCGCTGCGTGAACAGCACCTCTGTGTAGTCGGCTCGCACGGCCTTGAAGAGGCTGTTGGAGATGCGAATGGACTGGTTAAGGGCCTGCACTTCCTTCAGTTTCGCATCGTAGCTCTGCTGGAGGTTGTTGATGTTCGAGAGCTGGTTGGCCACCTCGATGTAGGCGTTCAGCACGGTGCGCTCGTAGTTGTACACCGCTTGCAGCTGGAGCGCGTTGGCGGTAGCGTACAGCGCTTTTATGCCGTTCCGGTTGATGAGCGGGGCGCTCAAATCGCCAGCCAGGTTATATAGCATCGACTCGGGCGAATTGAACAGCAAGCCAGGCTTGAAAGCCTCGAAGCCAGCGCCGGCCGAAATACCCAGCGACGGGTAGAAGTTGGCGCGGGCCACTTGCACATCCAGCTTGGCAGCTACCAATTGCAGCTCAGCCTGCCGGATATCGGGGCGGTTGCTCAGCAGCTGGGTCGGTATACCCGCCTGAATGGTTTGGGGCACCAAGCCGTTGAATATTTCATCGTTGCGCGTGATGGGCCGCGGATACCGACCCAACAGGAAATTAATCCGGTTCTCAGTTTCGGTGATGCTCTGCTGCGTCTTGTATTGTAAGGCAGTAGTGTTTTGCACCTGGGCCTCGAAGCGTTTCACGGCCAGCTCAGTCACGCGGGCCGATTCCTTTTCCTGCCGCACAATACGCAAGGCATTCTCCTGAATTTCAATGTTCTGCCGCAGAATAGTCAGCTGATTATCAAGTGCCAGCAACTCGTAGTACGAGTTGGCAATCTCGGCAATCAGGTTGGTTACCATGAAGTTTTTGCCTTCTACCGAAGCCAAAAAGCGGGTGGCCGCCGACTTGCGAGCGTTGCGCAGCTTGTGCCAGATATCCACTTCCCAGCTGGCAAATGCACCGACCTGGTAATTGGCCAGCGGAGTGGGCGTGCGGTGGTCGGGCCGAATATCGATGGCTTCTTCCGTAGCACCTTGCAGTGTGTAGCGGCCGGGCTTCTCCATGTCGGCGCGGGCCCCGAGGCTCACCGAGGGCAGGTACTCGCCTTTGCGAGCCTGCACCTCGTTGCGGGCAATCTGGATTTCCTGGAGAGTGATATTCAACTCCTGGTTGTGTTGCAGGGCGGTATCAATCAGCGCGACCAGGTTGGGGTCGGTAAAAAACTGCTTCCACTGCACGCGGGCAGTGCTGGTGGTGTCCTGGCTGCTATTGTTATAGGTCGCGGGCAGGGTGCGGTTGGCATCGCGTAGCGAGAACTGGGGTACTTTACAAGCTGCGACAGTCAGCGCCAAACCTACCGCGCTCAGGCCTTGATAAATGCGTCTTTTAAGCATGAGACTCTACTTCTTCTTCAACTAAAACACGCGGTTCGACTCCCTCGCTTATCGGATATTCGTTTTCGTCGTCAATCAGCTTGCGGCCAGCGGCCATCGTGCCGAATACATAGTACAAGCCCGGCACAATAACTACCCCAAACACGGTACCGAACAGCATGCCGCCCAGCGCCGCCGTGCCGATAGTGCGGTTACCGATAGCACCTGCGCCAGTGGCAATTACCAGTGGAATCAGACCGGCGATGAAGGCGAACGACGTCATCAAAATCGGGCGGAAACGAGCCTTAGCCCCGGCAATCGCCGCATCGCGCACCGACATGCCGTGCTCGTGCTCCTGCACCGCAAACTCGACGATAAGTACCGCGTTTTTACCCAGCAGACCTACCAGCATCACAAGCCCCACCTGGGCGTAGATATTGTTGGCCAAGCCTAGCACTTTGATGAATAGGAAGGCACCGAAAATACCAGCCGGCAGCGACAGCACTACTGCGAAAGGCAACAGGAAGCTTTCGTACTGCGCAGCGAGCACCATGTATACGAAGGCCAGCACGATGCAGAAGATGACGATAGCCTCATTGCCGCGCGACGATTCGTCTTTCGACAGGCCACCCCAGTCGATGTCGTAGCCACGGGGCAAGGTTTTGGCCGCTACTTCCTGCACCGCTTTGATGGCCTCGCCCGAGCTAAAGCCCTGCGCCGCATCGCCCCGGATGGAGGCCGTGGTGTACATGTTGTAGCGGTTGATTTCGTTGGCACCCTGGGTCTTCACAATTTTCATGAAGGCCGAGAACGGCACCATGTCACCCTTATCGTTTTTCACCCACATGTCCAGGATGTCCTTGGGTAGGCGGCGGTATTCGGGCGAAGCCTGCACGTACACCTTGAAGAAGCGCTGGTATTTGATAAAGCCCAACTCATAGGTACTACCAATCATGATGCTGAGGGTGTTCATGGCATTGCCAATGCTCACGCCTTTCTGCATCGCCAACTGATTGTCTATCTGCAGCTCATACTGCGGATAGTTGGCCGAGAAGAACGTAAACAAGCCGGTTAGCTCCTTGCGCTTGCGCAGTTGGGCCATAAAGTCCTCGTTCACCTGCTCCAGCGCTTTGTAGTCGCCGGTGTTGGTTTTGTCAAGTAGTTGGAGCTGGAAACCACCTGCTGCACCGTAGCCCGGCACTGCCGGTGGCTCGAAGAACTCGATGGTCGCGCCAGGGATTTCCTTGGCCTTTTTCTCCAGATTTTCCACGATGTCGTGAATGGATTCCTTGCGCTCCGACCACGGCTTGAGGCTAATCAAGCAGGTACCGGCGTTGGAACCCCGGCCTTCGGTGAGTACTTCGTAGCCGGCCAGCGTCGAAATGCTTTCGATGCCAGGCACATCCTTGGCGAGCTGCTGAAGGTGCTGCGAAATGTCGTTGGTACGCTCCAGCGTCGAGCCGGGGGGCGTCTGGATGATGGCATAGAGCATGCCTTGGTCTTCGGCGGGTATGAAGCCAGACGGCAGTTTGGTCGAAATACCGAAGATGCCGAGCGCGAATAAGAACAGCAGGCCGAAGGTGAATACGCGGCGGTCTACTACTTTTTCCAGCAAGTTGGTGTAGCTGCCGGTTAGCTTTTCAAAGCCCCGGTTGAACCAGTCGATAAAGCGGTTGATGGGCGTTTTCTTGCGGTCGTGGCCGTGATTGTTTTTCAAAATCATGGCGCACAACACTGGCGTCAGCGTGAGGGCCACGATACCCGAAATCACGATAGACGTAGCCATCGTAATCGAGAACTGGCGGTAGAAAATACCTACTGGGCCGCTCATGAAGGCTACTGGCACGAACACCGCCGTCATCAGGATGGTGATGGCGATAATGGCCCCGCTGATTTCGCCGATTACCTCGCGCACCGCGCCGTAGGGCGAGAGGTGCTTTTCCTCCATCTTGGCGTGCACCGCTTCCACCACCACAATAGCGTCATCCACCACGATACCGATTGCCAGCACCAGTGCGAACAACGTAATCATGTTGATAGTCAACCCGAACGCCTGCATAGCGGTGAATGCTCCAATGAGCGACACCGGCACCGCGATGATGGGAATCAAGGTCGAGCGCCAATCGCCCAAGAATAGGAACACCACGATGGCCACCAGAATAAAGGCGTCGCGCAGGGTGTGAATTACGTTCTCGGTCGAAGCGTCGAGGAAGTTCGACACGTCGTAGCTGATTTTATAGTCCATGCCGGGGGGCATGGTCTTTTTCAGCTCTTCCAGCTTGGCCTTTACGCTAGCAATTACGTCGCTGGCGTTGCTACCATAGGTCTGCTTCAGCATAATAGCTGCCGAAGGGTAGCCATCGAGGTTGGAGTAGATGTCGTAAAACTCCGAGCCCAGCGACACATCAGCCACGTCTTTCAGGCGCAGCATTTCGCCGTTAGGGTTGGCCTTCAGAATAACGTTCTTATACTGGTC
>CAXUKA010000430.1:0-5016 GCA_964251335.1 uncultured Hymenobacter sp. | reverse complement strand
CAGCCACGGTGCGCACGCTGTTTATACCGGGCACATTGCGAATGTTTTGGCCTACGCCCGCCGAGGCTTTTCTCGACTCAGTAGCCGCTCGGCACCGCCGCTTCTGGAATGCCACCCGCCGTCGCGAGGCTGATTCGCTGAAGATGACCCCGGTGCAAGTAGCTGTGCTGGCCAGCATTGTGCAGCGAGAAACGGCCCAGCCCACTGACAAGCCCCTTGTGGCAGGCGTGTACCTCAACCGACTGCGCCGGGGTCAGCCCCTGCAAGCTGACCCCACGCTGCTGTGGCCGCTGCACGGCTTGGGCACCCGCAAGCGCGTGCTCAACGTGGACAAAAAAGTCGATTCGCCTTACAATACCTATCGCCATAAAGGCCTGCCACCCGGCCCCATCACCACGCCCTACCCGCAGGCCTTGGACGCGGTGCTGCGCCCTGCGCACCACAAGTACGTGTTCTTCTGCGCCCGCCCCGATGGCAGCGGTTTCTCCGACTTCGCCGAAACTTTTGCCGAGCACAAGCAGAATGCCCGCCGCTACCAACAGCATTTGGATAGTCTGAAAATTAAGCGATAAACTATTGTTGCAAGCAGGCATGATGAAGCAAGGCAAACGAATTGATAATCGCTCATTGCTAACTGATAATTGAAAACATGCGCCTCGTTATTCAGCGCGTCCGCGAAGCATCCGTTACCGTCGAAGGCACCGTCACCGGCCAAATAGGCCCCGGCCTACTGGTGCTGGTCGGTTGCGCCCCTACCGACGATGAAGCCGTTCTTGCCTGGATGGTGCGCAAGTTCATCAATCTGCGCATCTTCTCCGACGAAAACGGCCAGATGAACCTGAGTGTGCGTGATGTAAGCGGCCAGGTGCTAGTCGTGAGCCAGTTTACCCTGCTGGCCGATGCCCGCAAGGGCAACCGCCCCAGCTACGTAGGGGCTGCTCCGCCCGCTGTGGCCGAGCCGCTTTACAAGCGCTTTGTGGCGCTGGTTGCGCAGGAGCTAGGCCAGGCTGTGCCGACCGGTATCTTCGGAGCCGATATGCAGGTGCGCCTGCTCAATGACGGGCCGGTGACGATTGTGCTCGATTCGCCCGCCGCCAATTAACGCTTTTTTCTTATGACTCTCGACCAGGCCCAAGTCACCGTAGATGAGTGGATTACGACCACTGGCGTGCGCTATTTCAGCGAACTGACCAATATGGCCATTCTCACCGAAGAAGTGGGGGAGGTAGCCCGCCTTATTTCCCGGCAGTACGGCGAGCAATCGTTTAAGGAGTCGGACAAGGACCGCGAGCTGGGCGACGAGTTAGCCGACGTGCTCTTCGTAGTAATCTGCCTGGCCAACCAAACCGGGGTGAACCTCACCGAAGCCATTACGCGCAACCTCGCCAAGAAAACTCAGCGCGACGCCACCCGCCACCGCGACAACCCCAAGCTAACTGCTGGCGACGCGCCAGCCTAGCTACGGCCGCGCCCGCACCCGAAAACCCAGCACCTGCCGCGTCGTAGTGTCCCGGAAAGTCACTTCCAGCAGCACAGGCGGCGGCTTTTGCAGAGAATCATTGGCGAAAGAAAAGCGATAAAACCACGGCTCGTGCCCACCGCGCTCGCTCAAATGCGTGCCAAGCGTGTACAGCTCAACAGCCCGGCCGCGTTGCTGGCCCAGCTGCTGCAACTGCTGAGCGGTCTGGGCAAAAGCGGCCAGCTGCAATGTAGCGCGCATTTCGGGGACCAGGCGGTGGTAGGCGGCTGGGTAGTCGGCGCGCAATATTTCGCCTAAAAAGCGGCGGGCCACCTGCGCCTGAGTGGGGGCGGCGGGGGGGTGTCCGCTAGCCAAGCCAGCAGAGGCTGCCACTAGCAGCCAGCAGCTCTGGCTGATACGTCTGAGTCGCTGCTTGGCCACGCCCAAAAATACAACGGGGCGGCCCGGCCAAAGCCAGACCGCCCCGTTGCGGGCAGTTGCTGCTATCACTTAGCCTCTTCTTTGGGCACCAGCACAAATACATCCTCGCCGGGACGCTTCATGAGGTACTTTTCGCGGGCAAATTTCTCCAGCAAAGCCGGCGAGCTGAGTAGCTCGGCACGGTCGTGCTTCACGGCTTCAATGCTGGCCTCGTAGTACTCTTTTTCCGACTTTAGCTCGTGCCATTTGCGGTACATATCGTACTGCTTACCCAAGTCGTTGCCGTCGAAAAGCACCATCCAGACCACAAATGCGGTGCCGGTGAGGAAGTAGAAATTGCGCAATACGCGCAAAATGGGGAAGAGGAAAGCAGGAGGCCGCATGTGTGTAGCGCGAAGCGCTGCTTCGCGTTTCGTTGTATGACGAAGATACTTAATTACAAATAGTCCCAACGAAACGCGAAGCGGAGCTTCGCACTACTACTTACATTTTCTTGCCGGGGAAGTACGCCATTTCGCCCAGTTCTTCTTCGATGCGGAGCAGCTGGTTGTACTTGGCCATGCGGTCGGAGCGCGAGGCCGAGCCGGTTTTGATTTGGCCGGTGTTCAGAGCCACGGCCAGGTCGGCGATGGTGCTGTCTTCGGTTTCGCCCGAGCGGTGGCTCATGATGGACTTGTAGCCGTTGCGGCGGCCCAGGTTCACGGCGTCGATGGTTTCGGTGAGGGTGCCGATTTGGTTTACTTTGATGAGGATGGCGTTGGCAATGTGCTCATCGATACCACGTTGCAGGCGCTCTACATTGGTCACGAACAAGTCGTCGCCCACCAACTGGATTTTCTTGCCTACTTGGTCGGTGATGCTCTTCCAGCCCGCCCAGTCATCTTCGGCCAGGCCGTCTTCGATGCTGATGATGGGGTATTTTTTGGTCCACTCTACCCAGTAGCTCACCATTTGCTCGGGCGTCAGCTTGTCGCCGGTGCTCTTTTTGAAGTGGTAGTGGCCGTCTTCGAAGAACTCCGAAGCAGCGGGGTCGAGGGCAATCATTACCTGCTCGCCGGGCTTGTAGCCAGCCTGCTCGATGGCTTGCAGCACGAGTTGGATAGCCTCCTCATTCGACTGGATATCAGGAGCAAAACCGCCTTCGTCGCCTACGTTGGTGCTCAGGCCAGCCTTCTTCAACACCGACTTGAGGGTGTGGAAGATGTCGGTGCCCCAGCGCAGTGCCTCGCTGAACGAGCTAGCGCCTACCGGCATCACCATAAATTCCTGAAAGTCAATCTTGTTGTCGGCGTGCGAGCCGCCGTTCAAGATGTTCATCATCGGCACGGGCAGCGTGGTAGCGCCTACGCCGCCTACGTAGCGGTACAGCGGCTGGCCGAGCTCTTGGGCAGCGGCGCGAGCCGAGGCCAGGCTCACGCCCAGAATGGCGTTGGCGCCGAGGTTGCCTTTGTTGGCGGTGCCGTCGAGCTCGCGCATGATTTTGTCAATCAGGCCCTGCTCGTATACCGAGAAGCCAACCAGCTCTTCGGCAATCTTAGTATTCACGTTCTCAACGGCTTTGAGCACGCCTTTGCCCTGGTAGACAGACTTGTCGCCATCGCGCAGTTCCACGGCTTCGTGCACGCCGGTGCTGGCGCCCGACGGTACGGCGGCGCGGCCGACGGTGCCCGAGTCGGTGGTTACGTCAACTTCAATGGTAGGATTGCCACGCGAGTCGAGAATCTGACGGGCGTGAATGGCTGCGATGTAGCTCATGATAAAGTGGTTGGGTAGATTGGTGTGGCGGGGAGAAGCTGGAAGCCAGCCCCACCCTGCGTGCGCAAAGGTAAGTTAAGGCGCTGAGCGTAGGGTTAGCGTTTAGTGGGCTGGCCGAGAAATAGAAAGCGGCTGCCTGCTCAGCTGCGCTTGAATGGCCTGCGGCAGCCGCTCGGTTAGAAGGTATTCTTCTTGGTGAGGTCGGGCAGGGCCTGGTCGATGCGGCGGGCTAGCTCGGGCAGCTTGATGGTGGGCACAGCCGGAAATAGGTGATGCTCGAGGTGGTAGAACATGCTGAAAGTGAGCTTGTTTTTCCACCAGGCGCGTTGGGTACGGGCCAGCGCCGGATTGTCTTCCGTGTCGTGGTGCACGGTCCAGACTGCGAAAAAGGCCATCAGAAATTCGCCGAGTACCATCACCACAATGTGGTAGAGCAGAAAATTAACCTGGAAGTAAACTGCCAGCGCTACAAAAACGGCTATCGACAACAGTTCCAGCAGCATGTTGCGCCGGTATGTCTTACTGCCGAGCTGAAACGTGACCTTGTGAATCAAGAACATATGCACCGGCCCGTACAAAATGGCCCCGTACCAGGTCATGCGAGCCGACTTGCCCTCGTAGTCGTCGTCCGACAGGCAGTATTTGTGGTGCCGCAGGTGGTTGAACTTGACCGCATGGATAGATGCCAGCATACCGATGCTGTTCAGATACAGTGACAGCCAGGTGAGGAAGCGGCCAGTGCCCAGCGAGTTATGGAAGCCATTGTGCACCTGGCGCAGCCCCGTCAGAAAGAAGAATGCCGAGAACGGCAGCGCCAGCGCGTAGTGCCCGGTATAAGCCAGCGCCCACGATAGCAGCAGCCAGGGCACGGTGAGGTTGTTCTCGATGAGCATTTCCGTGACCGAAAGGCTGCGTAAGTCCTTCCACTCCACTTTCTTCAGAATTTCGGCAGGGGCCATAGCGACTAAGAAGCTTGTTGGTGAGCAGTTTGGCGAATGTAGCGGCCGCTGGGCAAACCGGTGGCCGGGCTACGCTGCTACCGCCGCCAGCTGTTTGGTCAGCTGCTCAAAAAGCACCTCGTTGCCTTGCTGCGTGTACCCGGCCAGGGCCGCCTCAAACCGAGGCAGCTCGCTCAGAAAAGCCGTCACATTCTCCGGCGTGATAGCCTCGAAATGCCGCCCATAGTTGCGTTTTTCAATCTCGGCCGCATTCAACCATTGCTCAAACTGCGCCGGAATGGGCACCGCGCACACCGGCTTATGCAAATACACCGCCTCCGAAATCAGCGAAAAGCCGCCGTTGGTGAGCACTGCCCGGCAGCCCGCCAGCTCCGCAATAAAGCCCGCTTCGGAGAATAGCCG
>CAXUKA010000429.1:0-5022 GCA_964251335.1 uncultured Hymenobacter sp. | reverse complement strand
CCGCAGAACTCGCTGCGCTGGTGCACGAAATGGAATGTGCGCGCTACATGCAATCCGACGAACTCTACCACGAACTTGCCCTCACCCTCCTCCCCGGCATCGGCCCGCAGCTCACGCGGCAGCTCATGAGCTACGGCTCGTCGGCCAAAAACGTATTTTTGCTGCCGCCGGGCAAGCTGCGGCGCATTCCCGGCGTGGGCGAGGCGACTATTAAAATTCTGACTGGCCCAGAGCGTGGCAAGGCGCTGGCACAGGCCGAAACCAGCCTGCGCAAGGCGGAAAAAGAGGGCGTCGAAATCCTGTTTTATACGAGCAAGAGATATCCTGCCCGCCTCAAACTCATCTCCGACGCGCCGGTGCTGCTCTACTACCAAGGCCCAGCCGACCTAAACGCTCCCAAAGTGCTGGCACTGGTAGGCACCCGCCAGGCCACCGAATACGGCCGCGAGCAAACCGAGCGCCTGCTCAAAGGCGTGCTGCCGCACCAGCCACTCATTGTCAGTGGCTTGGCCTACGGCATCGATATTATGGCGCACCGGGCAGCCTTGCAGGAAGGGCTGCCTACGGTGGGCGTAATGGCCACCGGGCTCGATGTTATTTATCCCGCCGCCCACCGCAAAACGGCCGAGAAAATGCGTGAAATAGGTGGCCTGCTTACCGAATTTCCGTTTGGCACTCAGCCCGACCGCTACAATTTTCCGCAGCGCAACCGCATTATCGCGGGCCTCGCCGATGGCACGGTGGTAGTAGAAGCAGCGGCCAAAGGCGGCGCACTCATCACCGCCGAGCTGGCCCTGAGCTACGACCGCGACGTGCTGGCCGTGCCCGGCCCGCTGGGTGCGCCCTCGTCCGAAGGCTGCAACGCGCTCATTAAGAATAATAAGGCTGCCCTTTACCAAGAGCCTAAAGACCTGGAGCAATTGCTGAACTGGGATGCCGCACTGCACCTGCCGGGCAAGTTTCAGCCACCGCCCTCCTACTCGGCCGCCGACTTTACGGCTGAGGAATTTGCCATAATTACCGTGCTCATGGCCAGCAAAGAAGCCCAGATGGACGACCTGGCCTGGAAGGCGCAATTGCCCATCCACCTGGTGGCCTCGCTGCTACTGGGGCTGGAGTTTCGGGGCGTGGTGCGGGCGCTGCCGGGCAAGAAGTTCGTGCTAGTGTAGCTGACTATTGATATCCAGCACAATACCCGCACTATTCAGCCTGTTGAGCAGCAGAATCTGACCAGCTTTACTGACCGTAGCAATGACCAGGCAGCGATACCTAACCACCGCACTTCTGGCGGGCATGTTCGGAGTGGCGGGGTACGGCTACTACCAGGCGCAGGCGCGGCAGGCCGCTACGCTAGCGCGCATTACCGTGCTGCAAACCTGTCTGGCAGCCAGCAACCAGCAGCGGGCACAAGCGGCGAAAAATACGGTACTGAGCATAAGTGAGGTGGTCCGCAAAAACCACAACCCGGCCGCCGATATAGCCGTGCTCCGGCAGGCGCAACAGATTCTGGACACCACCCAAACGCTGCTGGCTAAGGTGCAGCAGCTTCGGCAAGCGTGGCAAAGCCCTGATAGTAAGCCAGAAATGGGTACGCTTCCCGCGCAGGTTGACCAGTATGTAAGTTATATCCGGCAGTTCGCCCCCGAAACGCCACCCCTGACTAAGCCAACCGCCCAAATGGCAGCCGCTGGGTGGCTGGGCGAGTTTGATACCGCAGCGGAGCCCCGGCCCGCTGCGCTGGCCCAACTGACCAAGCTGGAAACGCAGGTGCGCCAAGTCACCGCCGAAGCGTTAACCTATCAAGCCCAAAAAGTAGGCAGCTGGTGTGGCTTTGATAAAATTGGCGTGTTTGCAACTCCAGCTTCCGAAACGGTAGCGCCGGGCGCAGTTTACCAGGCCCAATTGGCTTTAGTGCTAGCTGCCCCCAATGTGAGCAGGCACTTTAGCGTCGATGGCCGGGAAGTGCCCATCAACCCGGCCACCGGCCAGGGGCTGGTACAGTTTAAGGTGCCCGCCGCGCACCCAGGCCAGCCCGATACGGTACGGGCGCTATGGCACGGCCGCGTGCAGCTACCCTGGGCATCGGCCGATACCGTGCTGGAAACCACCGTGCCTTATTTCATCGTCAAGCCCCATTCACGTTGATGCGCCGCATCCTCCCGTTACTTCTGCTGCTAGCTCTAGCCGGATGGGTAGCCCTGCGCCACTACCGCCAGCAGCAGCACTTGCACCAGCAGCTTGAGCAGCTGACGGCAGTGCTTACCATCGAAAATGACCTGGTGGCAAAGCAAGCCCAAAATACCATTAAAGGCATTGAGGCCGCCGTTGCCAAAAACCGTAACCAACCGGTTGATATAGCCCTGCTGCAACGCGCCGAAGCGCTGCAAACGTCTGTAAACAAACTGATAGACGCCCTACGCAACTACGGCGGCCAGCTGCACCACACCAACACCAACTTTGCCTCAAGCTGGCTGCTACAGCCGAGTACCAAAACAGCTGACACTGGCACGCTACGCCAGCAGGACCTGCGAAAGCAGGTAGCTGCCTACGCCGACACCCTGCGAGCATTAGCTCTCACTCAAGCCGATGCCGCGCCGCTGGTAGCGCCCGGTTTCAATGAGGCTACACCCGCAGTAGAAGCAATAGCCGACCTCAATCAACTTGAAAGTGAGGTGCTGGCTCGCCAGGCTTTTGCTTTGCAACGCATTGTGAAATCGGTGGGTGCGCGGAGTTGGCTGACACGGCCATTACTTACGGCCAGTGCCGAGTCGAACGTGGTAGCGCCAGGCGCTACTTACCGAGCGCAGCTAGGGCTATGGGGTTATTTCTCAGCTGCCGAACTCAAAATGGCCATGACCTGCAATGGCCAGCCCGTGCCCGCCGGCCCCAATGGCACCGGCCTGGTCCGCTTCCGCGCCCCCACCCACCCCGGCCACGCAGCCTGGACAGGCACCATCCGCATCAACCAAAACGGCCGTGATGCCACGTTCAAAGTCACGGTGCCTTACCGCGTGTTTCCCCGCGAACCGTCATGTTGCTTTGCAATAACGACCTACTGCCCGCCGCCACCCTACCGCTCCCCAACCGGGGCCTTGCCTTCGGCGATGGCTTCTTTGAAACCTTGGTTTTCAGCAACAACCAACTGCACCTAGCCGCCGACCACGTCGCCCGGATGCAGCAGGCCGCCACTGCGCTCTACCTCACCTTGCCCGCGCCGCTCGCCACCGCCGAGGCGCTGGCTGCTACCCTCACTCGTCTTGCCAAGGCCAACCACCTGCCCGCCGCCCGGCTGCGCGTGCAGCTGTGGCGCAGCGGCGGCGGGCGCTACACCCCCACCACCGACGCCACCGAGTGGCTAGCTACCGCTGAGCCCTTCGTGGTCGACGACTCGCCCATTGCTTTAGCCGATTTTGCCCAGGAAAATCATGCTAGCTACTCGCCGCTCAGCTTTTGCAAGGGGCCGCAGGCGTGGCTTTACGTGCGAGCCGCCTACGAGCGGCAGCAGCGCGGGCTCGATGAGATTATTTTGTGCGATGCGGCCGGGCACGTAGCCGAAGCAGGCGCAGCCGCTATCTTCTGGCTGACAGGCGGCGTGCTTTACACGCCTGCGCTGGCGAGCGGCTGCGTGGCTGGCGTGCGCCGGGCCGAAGTGTTACGGCGCGCGCAGGCCCAGAGCATTTGCTGCCGCGAAGGGCTTTTTCTAGTGTCGGAAGTATTGGCAGCCGAATCTGTTTTCACGGCCAACGTGGCAGCCGTGCGGGCAGTGCGACAAATTGGCTCGGTGGTTTTTGCGGAGCCGGAGCCAGCTTTGCTCGCCAGCTTGCGGGGATAATCTTGCACTGGGATATGCGCTGTAAGCTACTCACGCACAAGCTAAAGCTTTATGCTATAGGCACAAGTTACTCAATCTGGAAGCTTGCCGACACGGTTACGGTATCAGCCTTGGCCTTAGCTACCTGGAAACGGGCGGCGTAAAAAATGCGGAGTGTTTCGGCTTCGAGTGCCGAGGTGGCGGCGGCCACCGATGCAGCCGTGGGTGGTGCGGCCAGCCGCGAAGCCACCTGGCGGCCTACTACCTGTGCACCGTTTACCCGGCCGTTGGGGCCTACGGTGAGGCGCACAAAGATGCGGCCGACCATACCCGCATCGATAGCCGGCTTGGGGTATTTAAGGTACTGACTCATAAACTTATAAAAGTCACTGGCCCGCGTACGGCCGTTTTGCTCATCGTGCCAGAAGCGCGGCAAAATGGGCGACACCACTGCATCGGGGCGCGGGGCAGGTGGGGGCTGCCGGTGCGGAAACGTAATCAAATGCCCCGGCGCGGCGTAGAGGCCATCGCCGCTTTGGGCACAGGCTGACTCACTGGCCGCCATGCAGCCTATTCTAATTACTAATGCACACCAAACTTGCCTCATGCTGGGCCTTATACGGCCACTAAGGCCACAGGGCTACCACCGGCCGCAATAATTATGCCGCTTGAGCAGGCGCATCGTCCGTGGCATCCACATCGGCCTCGTAGCGGGCCTGCTGGGCCTGGTGCACCACTTGCAGGCGCTGCCAATGGGCGTAGTGCTCGCGCAAGTCGGCCTCGGTAACCTGATTGCTTTTCAGAATGACAGCCCGAGGGCCTTGGCCAAGTTGCAACGCACTAAGCGTAATGAGCGACCGATGCAGTGTGGAAAGCAGAGAAATATTCACGGCAGGGCGGGGATAGAGGACTTCACCCAAAATGCAACTTGGGTGCCAATTCTATACTGCTAAGAATATCCGATAGTTACAAAACTATCGACCGTTTTATTTTGGGACAATGGGCTCCCATTTGCAGAATATCAGGCTGCTAGACTGCAACAGGGGCTTTTATAGCGGGCCAAGGGTCGTAATTCTCGAGCTTAAAATCCTCAAACTTAAACTCAAAAATATCCTGTACCTCAGAATTTAGGCGCATAGTCGGCAACGGGCGCGGCGAGCGAGTAAGTTGCTCACGCGCCTGCTCCAGGTGGTTGCTATAGAGGTGCGTGT
>CAXUKA010000428.1:0-5122 GCA_964251335.1 uncultured Hymenobacter sp. | reverse complement strand
GAATGAGGCCATTGCCGACAACCCTCAGGAGTTTTTGCGCAACTCGGATTGGTATAAAATCTGCGGCGAAGACTTCATTGCGGAGGCGTTTAAATACGCCCACGCCGCCGACCCGAGCGCGGTGCTTTTTTACAACGACTATAACACCGAGCGCCCCGAAAAGCGCGAGCGCGTGTACCGCCTGCTCAAGAAACTGGTGGATGCCAAAGTGCCCATCAACGCGGTGGGTTTGCAGGGGCATTGGTCGCTAGTCGAGCCCACTGAGGCCGACTTGCGCGCTACTATCGAGCGCTTCGGCTCGCTCGGGCTGAAGGTGCAAATCACGGAGCTCGACGTGTCGGTGTACCCTTGGGAGAAGGACCGCCGCACCAAGCGCCCCGACGAGTCGGACGCCTACACGCCCGAGATGCAGCAGAAGCAGGCGGCGCAGTACAAGCTGTTTTTCAAAGTATTCCGCGACGAGGCCAAGTACCTGACGGGCGTTACGTTCTGGAATATTTCCGACCATTATACCTGGCTTGACACCTACCCGGTGGCAGGCCGCAAGAACTACCCGCTGCTGTTTGATGAGAACTTTAAGCCCAAGCAGGCTTACTACGAAGTGGTGAAATTCTGACGCCTTCAAAGCATATAACCCCACCCCCCGGCCCCCTTCCCTTCGGGAGAGGGGGAGCCTGACGTTTTTTGCCAAGGTAGAATTACAGAATTACACAGGTAATTCAGCTTTTTTCATCTCCAATTCCTCATTCACGTCAGGCTCCCCCTCTCCCAGAGGGGAGGGGGCCGGGGGGTGGGGTAAATAGTTGCTATGCGCGCCCTACTATCCCACCTTCGCCACGCTGTTGCGCTGCTTTTGCTGCCCACTTTGGCCCTCGCCCAGGCGGCCACGCAGCCCGTCGGCCCCAGCTACATTTCGGCTAAAAAATCGGCCGGCAGCTTCCCACTCGTTGCCGATGGCCAGGCGGCGCGCTTCTACGCCAGCGAAAGCGATTGGCCGGGCGTGCTGCGCACCATCCGCGACGTGCAGGCCGACATCAAGCGCGTGACGGGTCGCGAGCCGGCTTTCCTCACTGACCAGCCGCAGGGCGCGCAACCGGCCGTGCTCATTGGCACGGTGGGCCATAGCCCGCTAATTGATAAGCTGGTGCAAAGCGGCAAGCTCGACGTGAGCGGCCTGGCCGGACGCTGGGAAACCTTTGTGGTTCAGGCCATCGACAACCCGCTGCCGGGCGTGGCGCGGGCGCTGGTGGTGGCGGGCAGCGACAAGCGTGGTACCATTTTCGGCCTCTACGACCTGTCGGCGCAGATGGGCGTGTCGCCCTGGTACTGGTGGGCCGACGTGCCGGTGAAGCCCCAAAAAAGCCTCTACGTGGCCGCCGGCCGCCACACCTTGGGCGAGCCGAAGGTGAAGTATCGCGGCATTTTTATCAACGACGAAGCGCCGGCTTTTTCGGGCTGGTCCAAGGAGAAATTTGGCGGCGTCAACCACGGGGTATACGAGCACATGTTTGAGCTGATTCTGCGGCTCAAGGGCAATTACCTATGGCCGGCCATGTGGGGCAATATGTTCAACGTGGACGACCCACGCAACCCCGAGCTGGCTGATACCTACGGCATTGTGATGGGCACCTCGCACCACGAGCCCCTGACGCGGGCACACGAGGAATGGAAGAAAGCCGGCCACGGCCCCTGGAACTACCAAACCAACGATACCACGCTGCGGCGCTTCTGGCGCCAGGGCATGCGCCGCATGGGCACCCGCGAAAACATCGTAACCATCGGCATGCGCGGCGACGGCGACGAGCCCATGAGCGAGGGCAGCAACATCAAGCTGCTCGAAAAAATAGTGGCCGACCAGCGCCAGATTATCACCGAAGAAACCCACAAGCCCGCCGAGCAAACGCCCCAGATGTGGGCGCTCTACAAGGAGGTGCAGGACTACTACGATAAGGGCATGCGCGTGCCCGACGACGTGACGCTGCTGCTTTGCGACGACAACTGGGGCAATATCCGCAAGCTGCCCAAGCTCGGCGACAAGCCCCGGCGCGGTGGCTACGGCATCTACTATCACTTCGACTACGTAGGCGGCCCGCGCAATTACAAGTGGCTTAATACTAACCCACTGCCCCGCGTGTGGGAGCAAATGCACCTGGCCCACGAGTACGGAGCCAATCAAATCTGGGTGGTGAACGTGGGCGACCTGAAGCCGATGGAGCTGCCAATCTCGTTTTTCCTCGACTACGCCTGGAACCCCGACGCCATTCCGGCCGACGGCGTGGCGGCCTATACGCAGCGCTGGGCGGCGCAGCAGTTCGGCCCAAAATACGCGGTTGATATCGCCGATATTCTGGCCAAATACGCCAAGTACAACGCCCGCCGCAAGCCCGAATTGCTCGACGCCAACACGTACAGCCTGGCTACCGGCGAATGGGCGACGGTAGTGGCTGACTACAACCAGCTACTAACCCGCGCCGAGGCCATCAACCAGAAGCTGCCCGCCGCCGACCGCGACGCGTATTTCGAGCTGGTGCTGCACCCGGTGCAGGCCTGCGCCAACCTCAACGAGCTGTACTACACCGTAGCCCTTAACCGCGAGGCGGCTAAAACCAGCCAGCCCAACACCAATGCCCTGGCCGATAAAGCCAAGGCGTTGTTTGCCAAAGACGCCGAAATCTCGCGCCACTACAACACGCTGGCGGGCGGCAAATGGAACCACATGATGGACCAAATGCACATCGGCTACACCGCCTGGCACGATGAGCGCGCCGACAAAATGCCCGAAGTAGCGACGTTGCCCGCTAGCTCGGCCGTGCCGGCTGCTGCCCCCGCGCCAAGCGTGCGCGGTGCCGAAAACGCTGCCTATATATCGCTGGAGGCCGAGCATTATACACAGGCTATAAATGCGGGACCCATCACATGGCTGCGCCTGCCCGACCTGGGTCGCACGGCGGGTGCAGTAACCACAGTTCCGGTCACGGCGGCACCAACGGATACGCCGGGCGGCACTAGTCCGCACCTCGAATATCGCATTACGCTAGCCCAGGCCGGACCCGTGACGGTGAGCACCTATCTGGCCCCAACCCTGGATTTCACCAATACCACCGGCCTGCGCTACGCCGTGTCGATTGATGACGAAGCGCCGCAGATTATCAACTTGCACACCGGCCTTAACCCTGATAATGGCAATCGACCTTGGGAGAAGGCCGTGGCCGAGAATATCATCCTCAAAACCTCGCAGCATACGGTGGCGGCGGCCGGCGCGCACGTCCTCAAGTTCTGGCGCGTAGACCCCAGCGTGGTGCTCGAAAAGCTGGTAGTGAGCCAAGGCACAGTGCCACCAAGCTACCTCGGGCCGCCCGAAAATGGGGCCGCCAAAGGCAAGGAGCAACCGGTGTCGGGCAGCCTGGGCAGCCGATAATTGCTTGCCTCAACGGGGCACCTGCTAAGCCTGTAAGGCTTGGCTAAGATACTTGTGCACTTACACTTCCTGTTCTCCATGAAGCTAACTCCCACCCTCCTTGGCCTATTACTGCTCACCGCTACCAGCGCCCAGCGTCTGCCCGCAGCGGGTGGGGCGGTGGCTACCCACCAAGCCGCTGCCGCCTATCCCTTCCAAAACCCCGACTTGCCCCTCGACCAGCGCGTGGACGACCTAGTGGGTCGCCTGACGCTGCCCGAAAAGGTATCACAGATGCTAAATGCCTCGCCAGCCATCGACCGGTTGGGTATTCCGGCCTACAACTGGTGGAATGAGGCGCTGCACGGCGTAGCGCGCACTGGGTTGAAAACCACAGTTTTCCCGCAGGCCATTGGCATGGCGGCGACCTTTGATAAAGAGGCCATGCTGACGATGGCCACCATGACCTCCGACGAGGCGCGGGCGGTGCACCAAGAGTACGTGCGACGTGGCGAACGGGGTATTTACCAGGGCCTTACGTTCTGGACGCCCAACATCAACATCTTCCGTGACCCGCGCTGGGGTCGGGGACAGGAAACCTACGGCGAAGACCCGTACCTAACCGGGCAGCTGGGCTCGGCGCTGGTGAAGGGCTTTCAGGGCGACGACCCGAAGTATCTGAAAATCACGGCCTGCGCTAAGCACTTCGCGGTGCACAGCGGCCCCGAGCAGCTGCGCCACGAGTTCGATGCCAAAATCAGCGACTACGATTTGTGGGACACGTACTTGCCGGCTTTTCGCGACCTGATAGTGGACGCCAAAGTGGCCGGCGTGATGTGCGCCTACAACGCCTACGCCGGCCAGCCCTGCTGCGGCAGCGACGTGTTGATGACAGATATTCTGTACAAAAAATGGCAGTTCAAGGGTTACGTTACCTCCGATTGCGACGGGATAAACGACTTCTGGCAGCACCACAAAACCGACCCCGACGCGGCCACCGCCGCCGCCGATGCGGTGTTGCACGGCACGGATATAGAATGCGCTACCGGCAAGCTCTTTACTTATAATTCGCTGCTCGAATCGGTGCAGAAAAAGCTCATCACCGAGCAGCAGCTCGATGTGTCGGTGAAGCGCCTGTATAAAATCCGCTTTCAGCTGGGCATGTTCGACCCGGTGGAGCGCGTGAAGTATGCCCAAATCCCGCTGAGCGTGGTGGAAAGCGCGGCGCACCAAGCTCATGCGTTGAAGATGGCCCGCGAGTCGGTGGTGCTGCTCAAGAATGAGCGCAATGTGCTGCCGCTCCGCAAAGACCTGCGCAAAATCGCTGTGCTCGGCCCTAACGCTGACAACGAAAGTGTGCAACTCGGTAATTACAATGGCTTCCCGACCGACATCGTGACGCCGCTCGAAGGTATTCGGGCCAAGGTTGGCAAGAATACCGAAGTAGTTTATGTGCAAGGCGTTGACTACGCCAGCAATACCGTGTATGAGCCGCTGGATATCAACAAAAACCTGGCGCATCAGGGCCAGCCGGGCTTTCACGCCGAGTATTTCAAGGGCACTGAATTGGCGGGCCCCGCCGTGGCTACGCGCCAGGAAGCCAGCCTCGACCGCTACCTGGCCAATGTGAAGCTGGAAATTGCACCCGGCCTGCTGGCCGAGAATGTATCGGCGCGCTACCTCACCACCTTTACCCCCGAAAAAACGGAGGAGTTGGCCCTGCAA
>CAXUKA010000427.1:0-5172 GCA_964251335.1 uncultured Hymenobacter sp. | reverse complement strand
GCGCTACAAGGCGCTTCGGGCTGGACCAGTACGCTCCCCAACGGCGCACGCACCACAGCTACGCAGGCCAGCACCACTGGCAGCATAGTGTACTATAACAATAGCCCGTCATCGCTGACGCTCAAAGGCATTTACCAGAGCGGCAGCATCACCGAAACGGTGCAAGTGTCGGTGCCCTACTACGCGGGTGTAGGTCAATACCAATTAGGCAACCTTACCGGCGGCGGTCTGGGTACCTACTTGCGCACATCGGGTGGTGCTACCACACATTCGCTTTCGAGCCAGGTCAGTGGCGTCCAGGGCACGCTCAACGTGACCACCCATAATACCACCACTCGCACCATCAGCGGCACGTTCGGCTTCAACCTGTTTGCCAATACTACAGCCAGCGGCACCATCACCAACGGTACGTTCACCGTCACTTACTAAGGCAGTAATGGTTATTCCAACAAAAAAACCGGTACCAGATTGGTACCGGTTTTTTTGTTGGAGTAGGCTGTCAGTTGAAGGGTATGCGGGGCCAGCACGCCTTACAGCCGGTGCGCTGTAAACGAGGCCCGCAGCTGTTGGTAAGCCAAGCGCTGCTCGGGATTGAGGAGGTCGCTGAGGGCTTGCTCGTAGCGGCGCTGCAAGGGGGCTATCTGCTCGTCGCGCTCGGCGGCGGGAGCATTGGCCAGGTTTAGCTCAAACTCCAGCTGGCGGCGCTCTTCGAGGTATTTCAGGTGCAGCTTTTTCACCTGTACATACTGGCCTTCGTTGAAGTGGATGCGCCGGGCTAGCGCCTGGGTGAGTGTAGTAGCGTGCAGGGCTACCGACTTGGGGTACGACTTGGGCTCGTCGCCAGGACCATGCACGGGGGTGGCAGCGGTGAGGCCAGCCGTAAGGCAAGCAGCAGCAAGTAAATTTTTCATGTGGTAAAAAGGGTTAGGTTGAAAAATGGTGGCGAGTCGAGAGCTAGTGAGCAAAAGCGCTGCACTGGCTGGGGTAACTGCTTCAAACCTACACGCTTTTTATTTTTTGCACAAAATCGACCCGTTTTAGCACTTTTTTAATCAGGCTGTTTTTACTAAAAATCACAACTGTCTCATTTTCGAGCTTTTATTTTCAATTGAAAAAGCTAGGCTTGAGGTAAAAAAAATGCCCGCACAAGGGCGGGCACTACATTTTCCCTGAAGAATCCTAGTAAATTTTCACTTTCTTAAAGCCTTGCTTTAAGCTGTAGCGCGAAGCTCTGCTTCGCGTAGCGTCTGGTTGCGTAAGCTCGTCAGGCGTTACGCGAAGCAGAGCTTCGCGCTACTACTACAAAATCCGTAGCTCGATGCGGCGGTTTTGGGCACGGTGGGCCTCAGTATCGTTGGCCGATAGAGGCTTGGTTTCGCCGTAGCCTTTGGCCCGCAGGCGGGTGGCGGGCACGCCGTGCTTGGCCAGGTAGTCGAAAACGGCCTGGGCGCGGCGCTGCGACAGGCTGAGGTTGGCGGCGGGCGTACCCACGTTGTCGGTGTAGCCCGCTACTTCCACGCGCAGGTTGGGGTCTTGGCGCAGGAACTCCACAAGGCGGTCGAGCTCGGTGCGCGAGCGGGGCTTGAGTACCGCTTGGTTGGAGTCGAAGAACAGGTTGTTCAGCACTGCGCTCCGGCCGCTTTTGGCTGGGTCGAGATAGATATCCAGCGTAAGCGGGTCGAAGCTTTGCTTGCTGGAATAATCGAAGTTGAGGCTTTTGAGCAGGTAACCGGGTGCGGCGGCGTACATGGCATAGGCACGGCCTTCGTTGAGCACGGCGGTGTACTCGCCGGTTTCAACATCGGAATATACCTGCTGCGTCAAGGCATTGGTATTCAAATCGAACAGCTGCACCACGGCTTCGATGGGCTTTTTGGTAACGGCGTCGAACACGCGGCCCTGAGTGTAGGTGCTGGTTTCGCGGGCGCGGGCGCTAGCCGGCACCTCGCTGCCGTAGAGCATGATGGGCGCGGGCAGGCCGGGCGCATCACCGGGCTTCGGCGGCTCGGTGCGGGTGTAGTAGGCGCGGCGGTTGTCGGAACTAATGAACAGCGACGCCTCGCGAGCGAAGGTGTTCATAGGATAGCCCAGGTTGCGGGGGGCGCTCCAGTCGCCCTTGTCGCTCAACTCAGTACGGAAAATATCGGAGCTACCCAGGCCCGGCATGCCATTGCTGGCGTAGTAGAGCGTGGTGCCGCTGGCGTGGATGAAGGGCGCTTCCTCATCAAGCGGCGTGTTGACGGGCGCGCCTAGGTTGCGGGGCGCGGTCCAGGTACCATCGGGGCCGATGGTGGTCACGTAGAGGTCATAGCCGCCCAGGCCGCCGCCCCGGTTTGAGGAAAAATACAGCGTGCGGCCATCGGCCGAGAGCGAGGGCTGGCCGTCCCACTGCTTGGAATTAACCAAGATACCGAGGTTGCGCGGGGCCGTCCACTGGTGGCCGCGCCGGTGCGAGAGGTAGAGGTCGCAGTTGCCTACGCCGCCCTGACGGTCGCAGGCGGTGAAAACCAGCGTTTTGCCATCACCCGAAATAGTGGCCGCGCCTTCGTTTTCCTTCGAATTAATATCATTCGAAATCGACTTCGGCGCACCGAATTTGCCCGTGCTATCAACGGAGCTAATGAGCAAATCTTCATTTTCACGCCCCGGCTGCTCGGCATTGCGGCGTAGTGTGAATACCAGCGAGCGGTTGTCCGCCGTGAGCACCGGGAAGTACTGAGCGCGGTACTGATTAAGCGGCGCAGGCAGGCGCTCGGGTGCGGGGCCGGTGGGCTGCGCCATGGCCTGGGCGGCAAAGTCGCAGTTTTGCAGCTGAAGCTTGGCTAGCTCGACTTGCTTTTTATCGGTCGGGTTGGTGCTGAGGTAATTGGTGTAAGCCGTGCGAACGGTAGCATAATCGCCTACCGTGCCAGCCAGGCGGCCCAATAAGATGTAATCAGTCGCGTGACTGGCTTCGACAGGCAGCTTGCTCAAGCCGATTTTATACGCCTCCAGCGCCTTGGCCTGGTCGCCGAGTATCAACAGCAGCGAGGCTTTCCGTAGGTAGGGCTCGCCGTATTCGGGGTACTTGTCGGTCAGCTGATTCCAGATTAGCAGGGCTTGCTGCGGCTGGCGGTCGCGGCGGTACAGCTGCTGAGCTTTGTCGTACAGGCCACGGGCCTTGCTATCGGTGATGCTGGCGGGTGCGGGGGCCGGGTTCTGGGCAAAGGCGGGCGCAGAAGCAGCCAGGGCCAGCAACAGGCTTGCCGGAAGCAGAGATTTTAGCAACATAAGGTGGGAAAAAGGCAAGCGCGAAACTCGTCGGGCCACAAGCGGCCTGCCCGGCTAACGGCACTAGTCGCCGTACCGTTCAGCTAATACTCGCCCGACGGACCGCAAAGATGCAACCCCGCACGCCCCGGCGCTACGGAATATCGAGGTACTTATGCGTTTGCAGCGACACCTGCCAGCGCGGATTGGCCTTCACGTAGTCGATAAGCGCGGGCGTCATGCGGGCGGCGCGGCTCCACTCAGGCTGAAGGTAGAGGCGCGTAGTGCTGGGCACGAGGGCGGCGTGCTCCTCGGCCCACTTAAAATCGCTGTCGTTGAAAACGATGATTTTCAACTCGTCGGCGTGTGCCAACACTTCGGGTAGCGGAGCTTTGAACTTCTTGGGCGACAGGCATATCCAGTCCCAATTGCCCGAGAGCGGGTGCGCGCCGCTGGTTTCAATCCAGGTTTTAAAGCCAGCTTCTTGCAGCGCTTTGGTAAGTGGCCCGCAGTCGTGCATCAGCGGCTCGCCGCCCGTAATAACCACGTTACGGCCGGGGTACTGGCTGGCGGCTGTCACTAGGTCGGCCACCGCTTGGCGCGGGTGGGCATCAGCGTCCCACGATTCTTTCACGTCGCACCATACGCAGCCCACGTCGCAGCCGCCGAGGCGGATGAAGTAAGCGGCCCGTCCCGTGTTAAAACCTTCACCCTGAATAGTATAGAATTGCTCCATCACCGGCAGCACGGTGCCGGGAGCGGCAGCAGATTGGTCGGCGTTGAGAATAGGCAAAGCGGCGAGTAACTCCGTAACAATAGACATAAGCAAATAAAAAACGGGCGCGACTTACGTCAACGCCCGAGGCGTGACCGGGGGTTCCAGTCACTCAAATTTACGAACAGTGAATGAGTAAATGAGCGAATGAGTGAATAAGACCCTATCAATCGCTCATTCACTCATTCACCAACTCATTCTTTGGACTACTTCGGATACACTTCGCCTTTCGCCGCCCGCAGGGTATTCAGCAGCAGCATGGCAATGGTCATCGGACCCACGCCGCCCGGCACGGGCGTGATGCGCGAGGCCAGCGGGGCCACTTCGGCAAAGTTTACGTCGCCTTTCAGGGTGTAGCCGCTCTTCTTGTTGGCATCGGTCACGCGGGTCGTACCCACGTCAATTACCACCGCGCCGGGTTTCACCATGTCAGCCGTCACGAACGCGGGGCGGCCGATAGCGGCCACAATGGTTTCAGCCTGGGGCACTATTTCGGGCAGGTTCTGAGTGCGCGAGGGGCATAAAGTAACCGTACAGTTGGCCGTCTCCAAGTTCTTAGCCAGCAAGATGCTAACCGGCGTACCCACGATGTTCGAGCGGCCGATTACTACGGCGTGCTGGCCGCTGGTTTTGATGCCGGCGCGCGCCATCAGCTCCACGATGCCCGAGGGCGTGGCGGGCAGCAGCGCCGGCAGCCCGGCCACCATGCGGCCCAGGTTGGTGGGGTGAAAACCGTCTACGTCCTTGTCGGGACGCACGGCCTCAATCACTTTTTCGGTGTCGATGTGCTTGGGCAACGGCAGCTGCACGATGAAGCCGTCGATTTCGGGGTCATCGTTGAGCTGCTGCACCTGGGCCAGCAACTCGGCCTCCGTAATGCTGTCTTCGAAGCGCAGCAGCGTGCTGCCAAAGCCCACGCGCTCGCAGGCCAGCACTTTGTTGCGCACGTAGGTTTCGGAGCCGCCGTCGTGGCCTACGAGGATGGCGGCGAGGTGCGGCACTTTCTGGCCAGCGGCCTTCAGCTGGGCTACTTCGGCGGCGATTTCAACTTTGATGTCTTCGGCGACTTGCTTGCCGTCGATGAGGTGGGCGGTGGCGGTTTCGGGCATTATAAAAGGTGCGTTAGTGCCTTATCGAGAATGGTAGGG
>CAXUKA010000426.1:0-5173 GCA_964251335.1 uncultured Hymenobacter sp. | reverse complement strand
CTACCGCGTTTCGGACCGCGAGCGTGCCCGCTGGGAGGCCGAGCACCGCAACGACCGGTTTGACAACCGCCGCCCCGACGACCGCTTCGACCGCAACCAAAACTATGGCTTCGACCGCGACCACCGCGTGACCCCCGACGAGCGCCGCCGCTGGGAAGAAGGCCACAACTACGGCTACGACCAAAACCACCGCGTAACGCCCCAGGAGCGCGCCAATTGGGAAGGTCAATATCGCCGCTAGGTACTCGGATTCAGTAAATTAGCTCAATTCAACTTTTCCTTCCGCTCTCTTTCGTTTCCTAACCTTTTTTTATGAAAAAGTTTCTGTTGCCTCTATTTGCCGCCGTGGCCATCTCCTTCAGCGCCGCCGCCCAAACCACGCCGCCCCAAGATGGTAGCCGCCCGCAGCGCTCGCCCCAGGAAATGGCTGAGCACCAAGCCCAACGCCTCAGCAAAGACTTGGGCCTAAGCGCCGACCAGTCGGCCAAAGTACAACAAATACTGGCCAGCCGCGCCCAGGAAATGCAGGCCCTGCGCGCCGACGCCAGCGCCCGCCTCACCCGCGAGCAGATGCAGGCCAACCGCGCCAAGTACGACGACCAGCTCAAACAGGTGCTCACCCCCGAGCAGTATGCCAAATACACCACCATGCAGGCCAGCCGCCGCCAGCGCGGCCCCGGCGGCCCCGACATGCCCGATGGCAAGCTGAAAGCCAAGGATGGCAAGGTGAAATTCAAAGCCAAGCCCACTGACAGCTAAACTTCAGCCGCGCTAATTGGAAAAGCCACTCCTGGCTATCAGGAGTGGCTTTTTGCTGTGTTGGCTCTTATGAAATTCTGCGCGTTTGGGCAGAATTTGTTACTTACTTGCCGCCAAGCAACACGCCCACATAGGCCTGAAACGTGGAGTTGCGAGCGTTGCGAAACTCGTTGTTGCTGTAGCCATCTTTGGCAAAGTCGGTGAAGGCCCCATTGTAGCGTAGGCCAATCAGGAAGCCCGATTCAGCCTGGAAGCCCAGGCCCGCCGCGTAGCCTAGCTCGCTGCGTTTCACGTTGCTGAGGTCGGAAGTGGAGCTGGCGGCGTTCGTTACGCTGCCGTTGTAAGTCTGGGTGCGGTCGGTCGAGATGTTGAGCAGGTAGCTGTACTGCGGGCCGGCCTCGAAGAAAATGCCGCTGGCTTTGACACGCAGCAGCAGCGGCACGTCGATGTAATCATAGCGCACGGTGCCGGTGTTGCGGTAGGTGTTGCCGAGCACCGTCACTTGCTGGTCGGCGTACTTGAAGCCTTTTTGCGAATACAGGCCTTCGAGCTGTAAGGCTAATACGTCGTCGGCGAGCAGGCCCACGTTGAGCATGGCCCCGCCGTGAAAGCCGAAGCGGTTTTTGTACTGGTCCTGGTTGGCGAGGTCGCCCGACAGGTTGGAGAGCGAGCCGCCCGCTTTAAGGCCAAAGCGGACGGATTGGGCCTGGGCGGTGGGGGCGGCTACCACCGCTAGCAGCGCTGCGGCGGCTGCGCTAAGAAGGAGGTTTTTCATGCGCCGAACTACGAAGTAAGCTCGGCATTGGATTCCATCGGCTCTGCCTAACAGAGCTTAAAACTGCCCTGCTTTGTGCTTGTGTGGCACTGCTACCTGCTGCTTGTGCGGCTTTTTGCCAAGGTGGCGGGCGGTCGGATTGCTCTTGTACAGGAAGCCAAATAAGCCGTGCCGCTCGCGGCTGTGGTAGCGGTAGGTAGCATACACGGGCACAAAGCTGCCCTGGCTGGGGCGGCGGTGCCGGAAGCCCCAGCCGCGCCAGTTGGTTGCCGTATTGTTGGTAGGTGCGGCCACGGCGGCCGAGGTGAGTAGGCTTACTAAGCCAGTGATGAAGAGCGCTGTTCGCAACATAAGAAGGCAGAATAAAAGGAGAGAAAAGCCACTGGCTGGGCCAGCGGTAGCGCTCTGCTACAATCCTACTAACTCCAACTTCAAGCCAATTCGTGCGTGGCAGGTGCGGCTGGTCGGCGGTTGGGGCGGTAGAATCGACGGAAGCTGTAGTAGCGCGAACTTTCCAGTTCGTGCGCGAGCGCAGCGAGCATCGGCGTAAGCGAACGTCTGCCAGCGTAGATGCTCGCTACGCGAGCACGCGAACTGGAAAGTTCGCGCTACTGCCAAACAACCCCGCCACCCCTGTGCCCGTCTAACTGGTTCTACTTACCGTCCCGTTTAGATGAGTCTTTGGCAAATTATTCAGCGCCTGCTGCCCTTCGTACGGCCGTATCGCTCGCTGGTCATCAGCACGTTGCTGCTCACATTTGTGGGGTCGCTGGCCGCGCAGGTCAACCCGTTTGTGTTGCGTTACACCGTCGATACGGTGCAAGGGCTGCTGAATAAAGGCCAGGGCTTAGCCGCCGGCTGGCACATGCTGGTGTGGATTAGCGCCTTACTGCTAGGTAAGGAATTGTTGAACACCGCCATCACCTTCGGCCAGAAATACTATGGGGAGAAAATACGCATCAGCGTATCGGGGGCGCTGGCCGATATGGCGGTGACCAAAATCCTGGGCTACGAGCTGGGCTTTTTCTCTGAGGGAGCCAACCAGACCGGCAAGCTCCAGACCCGCATCGACCGGGGCGTGGAGAGCTTGATGAAGCTGGTGCAGAACTTTTTCATCGACATTCTGCCGCTTTTTGCCAATGCCATCGTGGCGCTGGTGGTCATGTTTTTTGCTAATAAGTGGGTGGGAATGGTAGCACTGGCCGTGCTGCCTATCTACTTCTGGCTCAGCTACCGGCAGGCCGACCGCCTCAACGGCACCCGCCGCAATTTGCGTAGCCTGCGCGAAGAAAAAAACCACGGCCTCATCAGTCTTATCGACAACATCACGGTTATTAAAAGCTTCGTGCACGAAGGCTACGAGGCCGACAAGCAACTCGCCGTGCAGGAGCGGCTCGAAGAAGCCCAACTCACGACCCGTAAAACCAACTTCCGCTACGACGGCCTCAAAACCTTCGTCGAGCAGATTGGCGTGGTCGCCATCATCGTGCTCACGGCCTACCTCGTGCTCACCGGCCAGATTAGCATCGGGGCCATCATGTTCCACATCCTGCTGTTTAACAACGTGTCAGCGCCCATCCGGCAGCTGCACCGCATCTACGACGAGATGAACGAGGCGCTGACTTACGCCGAGGGCTTCTTCGCCATCCTCGATGCCGACGACCAGACCGAGCGCCCCGGCCCCCTGCGCCCGCAGCACCTGGAGGGCCGCTTCGAGCTGCGCCACGTCGATTTTACTTATCCCAGCGGCACGGCCGCCTTGCACGATGTGAGCCTCACCATCGAAGCCGGCAAAACCACCGCGCTCGTGGGCCTCAGCGGCGCGGGCAAAAGCACGGTTATCAACCTGCTCTGCGAGTTTTACCGCCCCAACGGCGGCACCGTGCTGCTCGACGGCAAACCTCTGTCGGAGTACGACACCCACGCCCTGCGCCAGCAAATTGGGCTGGTGCTCCAGAAAAACCACATTTTTAAGGGCACCATCGAGGAGAATATCCGCTACGGCAACTTCACCGCCACGCGGGCCGATATTGAGGCCGCCGCCCGCCAGGCCTACCTCCACGACCAGATTTTGGATTTGCCCAAAGGCTATGATTCTGATGCCCAGCAGCTATCGGGCGGCCAGCAGCAGCGCATCGCCATCGCCCGGCTCTTCCTCAAAAACCCGCCCATCATCTTCCTCGACGAGCCCACCGCCAGCCTCGACGCCATCGCCACCGAGCAAATCAAAAACTCGCTCGACGCCATCAAGCAGGGCCGCACCGTCGTCATCATCTCCCACAGCCTCGCCCAAATCGTGGACTCCGACTGTATTTACGTGATGAAAAAAGGTGAAATGGTGGAAAGCGGCACCCACATGGAACTCTACGAAAAGCGTGGTACCTACCGCGAGATTTTCGACGCCTCGGCGCGCAGTCTTAATATTGAGAAACTGGCCAAAGCAATGGCCGATGATGGCGACGAGGTGCTGGATACGGCATTATGAGGATAGCGCATTTATTACATTACGCTAAAAATTACAGGTATAAACCGAAAAACAGGTATAAACCGAAAATTCAATGAGAAGCTATTTCATGGCCTTCATAATAACAGCAGCTTGTGTATCAGGTACTATTAGAGCCAGGCCTGAATTTCCTGTACTGTACTCGGGAGGGGCATCAAAACCTATGTTTATTAATGTTAATTTGATATTGGAAAACAAAATTTCTTATCATTATTCAGAATTCGACAAAAATTATTCTGTTGAAGATTCTGGTATATATAGAATAAGTGGCAATACTATAGTGCTTAACTCCATTAATACCACGCACCAAATAAAACGACGCAATAAGAAGATAGTTAATGGAAAACGTGTTCCGCAGAAAGATTCAATTAATCATCAAAAATTATTCACTGAGCAAAAATGCTCAATAAGAGCAGATACAATCGTTGTCAGGGATAGGAATGTGTTAATGAATGAGAGTTTAGGTTTCTATTTAGTTAATTTCCATAAATAATTGACGCATAATAAAATACCTCCAGATGGCTGTGCTGGCGCGAGTTACGCTTCGCTAAACTCGCGCCAGTCATACCATTTATTTATACCTTCAACAACGCTGCCTCTGTATGCCCCGCCAATTGCTGCCACAGCAGTATCAGCACGGCCTGGGCGGTGTACTCAATATTCGTCTGTCGGCCGCGGTCGATGTTAATTTGGCGGCTCACGGTGCCGTGGGGGGTGGCGCAGGCGATGCAGATGGTACCTACTGGCTTGAGGGGCGTGCCGCCGCCGGGGCCGGCGATGCCGCTGGTGGCCAGGGCCACATCGCAGCCGAGGCGGGCGCGGGCACCTTCGGCCATTTCGCGCACTGTGATTTCGCTTACCGCGCCGTGCTGGGCCAGGGTTTCGGCATTCACGCCCAGGAGGGCTTCTTTAATATCGTTGTCGTAGGCTACTACGCTGCCGCGGAAATAGGCAGAGCTGCCGGGCACGCTCGTGATGCGGGCCGCCACCGCGCCGCCGGTGCAGCTTTCGGCGGTGCCGAGCTGCCAGTTTTTGGCTTTTAATAATTGGCCGATTACTACTTCGAGGGGCGAATCTTCTTCGGCAAAAATGTACTCGCCGATGCGCTCGCGCAGGGCGGGCAGTAGGGCCAGCAT
>CAXUKA010000425.1:0-5187 GCA_964251335.1 uncultured Hymenobacter sp. | reverse complement strand
GGGCCGAAGTGCTCGGCTGGTAGGTGCAGGCGATTTAATAATTCGGTGGTGCGGGCGGCGGTTTCGGCGGCGGGGCGGCTTAGCAGGCTGGGCACCACGCCCACGTTTTGGGCTACGGTGAGGTGCGGCAGCAGCCCCACCTGCTGAATCACGTAGCCGATGCCGCGCCGCAGCTCCTCGGGGCGCTGCTGGCGCACGTCGCGGCCGTTTATTTCGATAGTGCCGCCGTCGGGCTCGATGAGGCGGTTGAGGGTTTTGAGCAGCGTGGTTTTGCCACAGCCGCTGGGGCCGAGCAGCACCAGCGTTTCGCCTTCGGCCACTTCAAAACTTAAGTCATCGACCACTACTTGCGCGCCAAAGCGCTTGGTGAGGTGGGCGACGCGGATAACGGGAGTAGGCAAGTAAGAAGGGGTAAATGGTAATAGGCAATTCCGAAAAATCAGCCATGTTAAATCACAGCCGTCATGCTCATCTGGTGTCCGCTTGTCGAAGCATCTCGCTCGCTTCGTTGGTTACGCATTGGATTACTGCGCCACGCGAGATGCTTCGACAAGCGGACGCCAGATGAGCATGACGGCCGTATTTTCTGTGCGAAGAGGGCCGCCAGCCCAGTGAAGAACAAAAAGATAGGCCGGCCCGTTATATTTGCAAAAGTTCCGGAAAGTTCAGCTTCGATACGCGAAGTCTAAGCTTTTTACCGATTACTTAATTTCCTAAAATGCCAACCGCAGACATTTTAAGCGTAGGGGCGCTGGTCGCCGCCACTGCCTATCTGGCCGTGGCGCTGCGCCAGATGTTTCGCACCCCCAAAACCCTGACCGTGACGCGCAAAGACACCGGTAAGACCGTGGTGCTCAATACGCAAGCTGGCTGGCAAGAGGGCAGCAAGCTGAGTGCGCTTATTCGGTAGTATGGGCGAAACCCCGTCCTCCGAAAACACCAAGTCCTTTCTGGATGTCAGCATTATTGCGGCCCTGACGGTAGCCGCCAATCACTTTTTGCCCGACGCGCAGCACAGCGAGGCCACTACCGTTATCCCATTTATCGGCGGCGGCATTGCCTGGGGCATCCGCCGACTACGGCGCTACTTGGCGTATAAGCAGCTGGTAGAGCTGGAAACCAAGTGGCTAAACGACGCTGTGGCCGAATGCAGTAAGCCGGGCTTATCCAAAAAGAAGCAGCAGGAGCTGGAAGCCGATATTGCCGAGCGCCGCAAGGCCTTGCAGGAATTGCAGCGGGAGAATACGAAGGTGCAGTAGCTGCTTCTGTCCGTTCTTATCCGTCATGCTGAGCGCAGTGAAGCATCTTGGCTGGGGTAGTAATCTCTGACGTTAGCAACGAAGCGAACAAGGTGCTTCGCTGCGTTCAGCATGACAGTCGGGATTCTGCTGGTTTCTACCGGCAGGTTTGGGGTTATCGGCGCTAACTCTATCCCGCCCGCCGATAGGTCAGAATGCTTACCCCCGTACTGGTCGTCTGCGTATCCACCAACTGCAAATCCGTAGCGCTGCCTTCCCGGAAAAACCGTTGACCTTTCCCCAACACTACCGGAAATATCCTGAAGCGGTACTCATCGCTGAGGTTGTGCTCGCCCACCGTGTCGGCTAGTTCGCCGCTGACATAAAATAATACATTCTGGCCGGGCTGCTGCTTGAGCGCAGCCACGGCGGTAGCTACATCGTTACCTTCGAGCAGCGTGGCATTCCACTCGGTGGTGGCGAGGGTGCGTGAGGCCACGTATTTGGGTAGGCTGTTTATGCGGTTGGCAAAGCCGTCGGTGTCGGGTACATTGGGCCAGGCCAGGGCAAAGCCCTGGTACGTGACGCGGCCGAGTAGCAGGGCATCACTTTCAAAAAGCAGCCGGTGCTGGGCTGCGCCTAGCTCATCGTTGAAGTAGGGGCCGGTCCAGATGGGGTGTTCCATCACGCCATCAAGGGTGAGGTAGATAGCAGCAATGATTTTTCTCATAAGACCAAAGAAGTAGAAGGCAAGCCTTGGGACTAAAAGCAGGGAAAAATACGAGCGGCCGGCGGCCGGACTTGTATTAGGCTGTTCTCTTTATCTTTGCCCCGCATAAGCGCCCAACCCTCCCGATGGAATAAAAAACTGAGTTAGCAGCGCACGGAAGTAGCGAATTGTTTTTTTTATTACTGAAAAACAACCAGTTGCTGTGCTGCGCAATGGTCGCACCTATCAGGTGTATAAAGACTCAACTTAGTTTTTTAGATTAATTCAGGGAGTGCGCCGGCCGTGGCAGCATGCCAAGGCGCTTGGCAACGGCAGTAGCATATAGGTAACGGGCACGAAAGTAGGAGCGGGGGGCATAATTGCAGCCTGCTCTAGCGCCCAGGTTTTATGGTTGCGATAGGCGATAATAAGCTGCGCTACTGCAAAACCAGTATCTCGGGTGCTGCCTGCCTTCTGAGGAGGGCAATGAATTAAGAAAGAACAAGTTGGGTCGTGAATATTTAGTGGTGTAGCCGTTAGGCTACGCGTTTCTCTTCACTCCTTACTTGCTTTTACGGGATGAGTATTGTCCTCAACTCTTTGTCCTACAGCCACCCCGACCGGGAGGTGTTGTTTCAACACCTCAGCCTAGCGATTGCCACGGGTGAAAAGGCCGCGCTGGTCGGCAACAATGGCACCGGCAAATCGACGCTGCTTCAACTCATAGCCGGCCGCTTGCTGCCAACTACTGGCGAGGTGCTGCTCTCGGCGGCGGTCTATTATGTGCCTCAGCACCTGGGGCAGTACGATGAATATTCTGTAGCTCAGGCCTTGGGTGCCCGCCAAAAGCTGCACGCGCTGGCGGCCATTCTGGCGGGCGATGCCGCGCCGGAAAACTTTGCTGAGTTGGCCGACGACTGGGAAATTGAGGAGCGTGTGCGGGCGGCATTGGCGTACTGGCAGTTGCAGCACCTGGATTTGGCGCAGCCGTTGCGCTCGTTGAGCGGGGGGGAGAAAACCAAGGTTTTTCTGGCTGGAATCCTCGTGCAGGAGCCAGACGTCATTTTGCTCGATGAGCCCTCCAACCACCTGGATGCAGAAAGCCGCACCCATTTGCGCGAGCTCATCACGCACAGCAAGGCCACAATGCTGGTCGTCAGCCACGACCGGGCGCTGCTAAATCTGCTAGGTACAACGTTGGAGCTCAACAAAAACGCCCTGGAAGTGTACGGCGGTAACTACGACTTCTACAAAGCTCAAAAAGCCAGCCACGTAGCTGCTCTGCAAGCCCAGGCCGATGAGCAAGCCAAAACCCTGAAGCAGACGCAGCAAAAAGCCCGCGACCTGGCCGAGCAGCGGCAAAAGCTCGAAGCCCGGGGCAAAGCGCAGCAGCACAAAAAAGGCCTGCCGCGCATTGTGGCCGGCGGGTTAAAAAGGCAGGCCGAACAGAGTTCGGCTCAGGTGAAAGAAACGCAGCACGATAAAATAGAGGCGGTGCGAGAGAGCCTCAGCCAGACCAGAGCGCGGCTTCAAGAGCAGCAGGCCTTAAAAATCGACCTGAAAAAACCGGCCCTGCACCGGGGCAAAATCCTGGCCGAAGCCACTGCCCTCAACTTCGCCTACGGCGAGCAGCCGCTGTGGCCAGTGCCGCTGAGCTTCCAGCTGCGCTCCGGCGACCGGGTGCGGCTGGCGGGCCGCAACGGCAGCGGCAAAACCACGCTCCTGCACCTGTTGATGGGCCGGCTCGCGCCATCGGCCGGGGCAATGCAGCGGGCTGATTTTCAATATGTGTACCTTGACCAGGAATATTCGCTCATCGACCCGCAGCTCACTGTGGTGGCGCAAGCCGAGCGTTTTAATACGCGCCACCTGCCAGAGCACGACGTGAAAACGCTGCTGCACTACCACCAGTTTTCGCGGGAAAGCTGGGACCGGAAGTGTGTCGACCTCAGCGGCGGCGAGAAGATGAAGCTGCTGCTGTGCTGCCTGGCTATCAGCAACAACGCCCCCGACCTGCTGATACTAGACGAGCCCACCAACAACCTGGACGTGCAAAGCCAGGAGGTGCTGACCGCGAGCATTAAGGACTTCGGTGGCTCGGTGGTGGTGATTTCGCACGACCAGTATTTCATCGACGAGATAGGGGTGGAGACTACCCTCACGCTTGGCTGATAAGCTGCCGCCGCGGGCATCCGGCGGCTGGTTGGCCAGGTCTTTGAGAGAAGCGGGTATGAGCGCCGAGCGAACAGCCGCCGCTAGTGGCCATTGTTCGCTCGGCGTGTACTTAGCCTTTATAGAGGATACCAACTACTGCGGGGGCCGCGTTCCGATAGCGGCATGTGCCCCGCCCCGCGTTTTTTTGCTACTTTTGACCGAATACGGTCGGGCGCCAAGTTGGCCCGGCCGCCCACCGAACTGCTGCTCTCCATGAAGCTACCCCCCCGGCTGACGCTGGCCGCCGCCTTGCTGGCCCCGGCCGCTGCTGCCCCTCAGCTTGCCGCCGCCCAGCAAACCCAAACCTTCGCCGCCGCCGAGCGCTATTACCAAGAGGGGCTCGACCTCTTCGACCGCCAGCAGTACGGCGCGGCCCAGCAGGCCTTTCAGCAGTATACGCGCCAAGCCCTGCCCCGCGTGAGCGAGCAGAATGGCCCCGCCGCCATCACGGGCAGCCAAGACCGCTTGGCCGATGCTGAGTACTACTACGCTGTGAGTGGCCTCTACCTGCTGCATCCCGATGCCGAGGGGCTTATCCTCGATTTTGCGAAGGAGCACCCGACCCACCCCCGGGCGGCCGTGGCGTATTTCGAGCTGGCCAAGTTCTATTTCGACCAGCAGAACTACGGCCAGGCCAGCGCTTATTTTCAAAAAGTAGCCCCGGCCAACCTCAGCCAGGAGCAGCGCGCCGAGTCTGACTTCAAGCTGGGCTACAGCCAGTTTCAGCTCAAGGAATACGACCAGGCGCGCATCCTGTTCGACCGTAATAAGCAGGTAACCGGCCCTTTTCAGGCAGGCAGCGCCTACTATGCCGGCTACCTGGCTTACCAGGCCGCCGACTACGCCAACGCCCGCAAAGACCTGCTGGCGGCCGGCCAGAGCGACACCTACCGCACGGTGGTGCCGGTGCTCATCACCCAGACGTACTATAAGGAAGGCAACTACGACGGCCTCATCAGCTACGCGGGCGCGGCTTTGCAGCAAACGCCACCGCCGCAGAGCCCCGACGAGATAAACCTGCTGGTG
>CAXUKA010000424.1:0-5207 GCA_964251335.1 uncultured Hymenobacter sp. | reverse complement strand
TTTTCATACAGTATATAATAAGGAAGGCCGTGATAGTTTTTATCACGGCCTTTTTCGTTCTGACGGGTTATCCCACCCCCCGGCCTCCTCCGGGAGAGGGGGAGTCACGGCGATGTGGATTTTGAAAATGACTTGGGGCCTCTCCCCTACCCTACTCTTGCGGTCTTACTTGACAAGTTTACGGGTAAGCAGGCATTATCACACGTGAGCTAACGCGAGATGCTCGCTACGTTCGGACTCGCAGAGTCCAAGCTACTTGCTGAGGGGTGCACGGCGTTTCGCTAACAGCAAATTACTGTCGGTTTGGCGCCAGTTGTAGCCGGTGCCGAAAGGGAGCGGGCGGGCGCGGTGCAGGGTGTCGTGGTAGGCGGTGGTGAGTTCGGGTTGGTACTGCTTGGCGAAGAGGTTGATGGGGCGGCGGTAGGTGCCGTAGTAAGTGAACTTCCAGTTATTCTGCGGGAAAAACTTCATAGCAATGCCGCTGTCGTCTTGCAGGAGGTAGTTGCTGCGCTCTAGGACGAGGTTACGGACTTTCGAGAAGTAGCTTTTGTGCATGAGGTAGGTGGCCGATTTCACGTAGGTGGTGAGGGGGCCGAGGGTGCGCACGTACTTCAGGGGAGCATCTTTAGTGGTGAGCTTCCAGTCGCTGAGGTCGGCGGAGAAGTAGTAGATGGTTTTCTCGGTGCCGTCGGCGGCTTGGAGTTTTAGCTCGGCACCCTGGATGGCTTTAGAGCCGGGGGCGCGGGTGGTATCAGTGACGGCGTGGAGCTGGCCCTGGGCATCGAGCTGCACGGGGTGGACCGACTGAAGGTGGTTGCCGGTGCGGGCGGCGAAGAGCATAATGAGCGGCACGGACCCGTCGAGGTTGACGGATTTGAGGTCAACGGCCATATCGTTGGTGCGGAAGAAGCTGAAATTCAGCACTGACCAGAGCGATTTTTTGACGGCGGGGAGGATGGCGGGGTTTTCGAGGTTTTCGCGGCTGGGGACGCTGCCGACGGGCTGGAGGCCAAACATGACGTAGGTGCTGGCGGTGGGGAACATCGTGTAGACGTTCAGGAAATCGGGGCCGCTGAAGGGGTAGAAGACCGTAGTGGTAGCTTGGCGCACGGAATCTAGCTCGGTAGCGGCCCAGCGGTTCATGCGGTCGGTGTGAGTGGTGCGGTATCTGGCCCAGCTTTTATCCTGGTCTTTGGCGAAGGCCTGCCAAGTAGGCTGGGTGGCTAACTCGGCTAGCGGGGTACTTGCTTTGGGCGAGAGGCCGGCGAGGTAGGCGGCTACGTTCTGGACGTTAGCCGTATCGGGGGCGAGGGCTTGAAGTGTGGGCTTAGCGGGAATAGTGGTAGGAGCCGGTACGGTATCAGGCGGAGAAACCGTAGATACAGCGGGCACTTTGGCGGCCGTGTCGGCCATTGTCTCGGTTTTGGTAGTTTGCTGCTCGGTATTGGATTGAGAGCAGGCGGCCAGCAGCGCAAGGGCTGGCAGCAGGGAGAGCAGAGAAAGACGCATTAGAAGAATAGGTCGGTAGCTGGCGAGTTGAAGTGGACCAGCGACCGTTAATCAGCAGAAGGTGAAAAGGTAAACTGAACAAGCCGCGAGTATTACTCAGACGGTGGGGCGGGCTTGAGTTTTTGCGCCACGAAGTAGAATAAGAGGCCGCTGGCCACGGTAGCTAGGCCATAGAGTGACTCCGTTTGCTTGTCTTTGATGATAAAAACCAGCGTCCATGTGCTCAAAGCCAAGAAAATCAGTGGCGTGACGGGATAGCCCCAGGCGCGGTACGGACGCGACAGGTTGGGTTGCCGCCAGCGCAACACGAACACGCCCAGCACGGTGAGGAACGTGAATAGATTGAGCACGAAGCCCGCATACACGAGAACTGCCTGAAAATCCGGCTTGATGATGAATAGCAAGGCGATAACTACTTGCAGCAGTAGTGCCCGTTGCGGGATACCCGCCGAGCTGCGCACGGCCAGCCAACGCAGGGCCGACAGGTCCTCCCCCATCGCCTGAGTGATGCGGGGGCCGGCAAAAATCATCGCGCTGATGGTGGACACAAGTAGGGCAGCGATAACCCCGCCAGCCAGGCGGCCCCAGGCGGGACCGAAGAGGTAATTGGCCGAGATGAAGCCGACTTCCAATTGCCCTTTGAGCCAGCCTAGCGGCGTGGAGCGCAGGAAGACAAAATTTAGCCCTACATATAAAAGGAGTACCACGGCAGTACCGGTTAGCAGAATGCGCGACAAGTTGCGTTGCGGCTGGTCGATTTCGCCAGTGAGGTAGGCGGCGGCATTCCAACCCGAGTAGGCGTAGCTCACATACACGAGGCTCACGGCGAAGGTGGGGCTAAGCAGGGCGCGCCAGCCGGCTGCATCCGGGAGGAAGCTGAGGGGCTGCGACTTGCCGACAACTAGACCAGCTAGTATAAAGGCTACTAATACGGCTACTTTCAGGGTGGTAACTGCTAGTTGCAAGCGGCTGCCTGCCTGTAAGCTAAGGCCGTGTACTAAGGCTAATAATAGTACCACGCCTACCGACAATACTTGCGCACCCGTGAACGATGCGCCCGCCAACAGTGGCGTAGCCAGCACGGGCCACATACTTTGGGCGTAGCGGCCTAGTGCCAGCGCGGCCAGCGCTGTGGGCGCGGCAAAACCTACCGTAGCCGATACCCAACCAGATAGAAAGCCCAAAGCCGGGTGGTATATCTGACTGAGGTAGTGGTATTCGCCGCCCGAGCGGGGCATGGCGGCTGCCAATTCGCCATAGCTTACGGCTCCGCAGAGGGCGATGAGGCCGCCCACGGCCCAGAGCATCAGCAGCGCAAAGCCGCTTTGGATACCTAATAATTGGAAGCCTAAGCTTGTGAAGACGCCCGTGCCGACCATGCTGGCAATGACGATGGACACGCCGGTGCGGAAATTTATCTTGTAAGGTTGTGTTTGCACGCGGGCAAATGTCGGGCTTGTTAGGGGTTCTTTTCGTTGAGGCACGAAAAAGCCCTCGCCAGGGAGTGGCGAGGGCTTACGTTGTCATGCTGAGCTTGTCGAAGCATCTTGGCCGCTTCGTTGCTAACACAAGGGATTACTGCGCCACGCAAGATGCTTCGACAAGCTCAGCATGACAACGACTACCTTGTGGTTTCTAAGCTTCGGCGGCCACAGCAGCCTTGGGCTTTTTATAAAGCGGAACGGTGCTGCACGGCTCGCCATACATGATGCTGGCGGCTACGGGCAACAAACGCTGCATGATAGCGACATAAGCAAACGTGGGCACTGGCTTATCGCCGCAGCCTTTAATTACCAACTTAGCATCTTGGTAGTCAGCCGGATTGATGCTAGCGATGGCTTCTTCAAAAAGCGACTGCTCCAATGCGTCTGCATCGCCGAAGACGTAGCGGTGAGCGTGCCCTTGCAGCTTGCTGGCTAGCAACATGTAGGCCCAGGTGGGTACGATGGCATCGGCCGAGCAGATAATTGCGACGTTTTTACCGTTGTACTGCGTCCAATCGTGGGTTTTGACGAACTCGCGGAAATCCTTTTCGCGCAGCATTAGGCCGTGGAAGAGGTTGTCTTTGATGTCGTACACCACCCGGTCGCCGGGGTGGATATATTCCTCTAGGTTGAGGGTAACGAGGCCGGACGCGGCAACGCGGTTGACGAAAAGTGGCTCCATAACGTGAACGGCTACTGGCCTTTCGGCGTGGTCGTATAAACTTCTTTTAAATAAAACGGCTCATAATAAGCCACATCCTGAAACTCCTGCCGCTGGTAGGCGCCGAGTGCCAGCTCACCGGTACTAATGGCGGAGGGCTGCACATCGGCCAGGAAAACGGCCTGCGGGTTCGTCGCTACCAAAGACTGAAACTTAGCGGCTCCCGAACCGAAGAATAACAACGAGTGGTGGGCTAAATGTTCGGCCAGGCTATCGGCATCGAGCACCACGTTGGTGGGGAGTAGCTTGGGGCGGCCGTCGGCGTGGTAGAGGGCGGTGTACACTTCTTGGCGGCGGGCATCGAGCATGGGGCAATAGAGCCAGCTTTCGGCGCGGGGCGTGCGGGTGGCTACCTGGTGGGCCAGCGCGGGCAGCGTACCCACCGCCAGCAGCGGAATATCGAGGGCAAAGCACAAGCCCTTCGCGGCGGCCGCCCCAATACGCAGGCCGGTGTAGGAGCCGGGGCCATCGCTTACGGCTACGGCGGCGAGGTCGCGTAGGGTGTAGCCAGTATTGGCAATGAGCTGCTCAATTAAGACCGTGAGGTGCGTGGAATGCGATTTTTCCAGTCGCAATTCTGATTGGCCTAATAGGCGGCCATCCTCCACCTTATGCAATGCTATGGAGCAAATTGGGGAGGAAGTTTCAAGGGAAAGTAGTAGCACTAGTAAATTTCTTCTTTTTTTGGTTTGTAACCACTCAATTTCATCATTTGCAAACAGACTTGCTTTATCGGGTGACTTTGCATGTCAGTTGAAACCTCATGATACTTGCCGTGATAATAAACCTGCAAGGTCCAGTTTGAACCGTCAGTATGTGGAGCATCTGGGTAATCCGCTTTTATTCCCCAAAAACCTATAGAATCTAGGGTAGCAACAATGGAAGGGGTTTTGTTCGCAGGTAGTAAGCTTACGTTTTGCTGCCATATAAAAGGGCGTACCTTACCATAGCATCTATTACCACGACGCTCAGGACAATCATGATTTAGTCTCTGAACATCAATTTTATAGGCAGTAAACCATTCTGTATAAGTACCTCGCTTACCAGTAGAATCGTCTATCTCAACCTCTGGACGATTTTCAAGTCTTATTACTGTATAAGGGTGAAATGAGCGCCACCAAAAGAAACGTAGAGCTACCCGCGTAGTATCGTTAATTTTCTGATAATCCTCTTCAAAGTTTCGCTTATAAAAAATCTGCGTGCGCTGCTCGGGTGTAAGCTTGCTATTGAATCGTACAGTATCCATCCAGCTTTTGTCATCCTGCTTCACAAGGACAGCTTTCGTCTCTTTCTTGTGGTTGCAGGCAATAGAAGCCAACAGCAGCATTGGCAAATAACTAGTTTTCATACGTAATACTCAAATGAAAAAGCAGGCCTAATTTAGGCCTGCTTTTTCATTTGAGTATTACGTATTCTCTACTTCGTGCCCGCCGATTTCCGCGCACTCGCTGCCTGCCCGCCTGGCTTCAGCAGCGCGGCGTAGCGGTTGGGGT
>CAXUKA010000423.1:0-5214 GCA_964251335.1 uncultured Hymenobacter sp. | reverse complement strand
CCGCAGCGCCTCCGCCGCCTGCGACGACGTCCGGATGTGCGTGATGCCGTGCATAAACGAGAGGTTACCGCTGGGGAAGGCCGGGGCCGTGTTGTAGGGCTTGGCGGCGAAGCGGGGCGTGAAGAGGCGCAGGTACACGTCTTCCTGGTCGCAGAGGATGGTGAGGGGCTGGCCGGTGGTTTGGAGCGTGAGCCAGTAGAAGTTGGAGTAGTAGCCTTTGAACTCGGGGTAGAGCG
Organism: uncultured Hymenobacter sp.; assembly: GCA_964251335.1. GTDB lineage: Bacteria > Bacteroidota > Bacteroidia > Cytophagales > Hymenobacteraceae > Hymenobacter. The sequence goes on along the minus strand of CAXUKA010000423.1, from coordinate 4,978 downwards.
GGCTCTTGGTGCCGTCGGGCTCGCCGGTGCTGGTGTTGTTGTAGGCCTTGGTCCACACGCCCAGGTTGGTGCCTTTCATGCGGTCTTTCCAGACGCGATAGGGGCCGTCGCCGCGCCACTGGATGCCGCGTACCTCCTGCTCGGGGTAGTTGAAGCTGAGGCCGGCGAGGGCAAAATCGTAGTCTTTGGGGAAGTACTTGGCCGTCATGCGGACCCAGCCGGAGGGGTACACCGTCCATTGCAGCGACTGGTAGCGGCTAGCTTTTCCGAACTTCGCGTCAATCACCACGTTGGCGCCGTCCTGGTGCTGGGTGAGGCCTTCGAAGGCGGCTTCGCCCTCGGCCAGCACGGGGCCGTTGGTGAGCGGGATGAGGCCTTTGGCGTTGCGTACCTGACGCAGCAGGCCGGTTTTGCGGCTGAAGGTGAGCGTGACGCCGTGGGCGCTGGCGGTGTAGAGCGAGTCGGTTTCGGTGAGGGTGGCGGTGCCGGAGCCAGTGGTAACGGCCAAGCGCTGGGCTACTTGCGCGGGACGGGCAATGGGCCAGCTCCAGGTGTAGATTTCGCGGCCGGTGGGGTCGGTGGCGGTGACGTAGAGCACGTCGGCCTGCTGCCAGTCGGCGGGGAGGCTCAGTTTGAGCGGGCCAAATTCGGTGGGTGCGATAGTGGGCGCGGTGATGGTGCCGGTGCGCGTGGTGGGCGCAGCGCTGCTGCCGGGGGCGGGCAGTTGGGCCAGCTTCCAGCTGAACGTACACTTGTTCAGGTTGGTGTAGATAAAGCGGTTTTGGATGCGGAAGGTGCCGTCGAAGGCGGGCGTGATTTCGCGGCGTTCGAAGAATACAGGGCTCCATACTTCTTTGATGGTGAAGAAGCTGCCCTCCTTCTCGCGGTAGGGGCCGACGATGCCATCGGGGCCGTGGTCGCCGTCGGTGTCGAGGATGCCGCCTTTGTCGGTGCGCACTACGGCGGCATCGGAAAAGTCCCAGAGGAAGCCGCCGGCCGAGAGCGGCTCGCGCCACATCTGCTCCCAGTAGTCTTCGAGGCCCGCGCCGTGGCCACCGTCGTAGAGGCCGTGCAGAAACTCGGTGGGAAACACCACGTTGTGGCCGTGCAGGTGGGTGCCGTTGCCGTAGTCGTAGTTGATGTAGTGCTGGGTATCGGTGCCCCGGAATACCTGCCAGGCGTGCACCACGGGGCGTTTTTGCAGGTCGAGGCGGTCGAGCACGGGGTCGAGGTCGAAGTTGTGGCCGCCCTCGTTGCCGTTTATCCAGCCGATGATGCTGGGATGGGTTTCGTCCTTAGTCACCATTTCCTCGCTGAGCTTGGTGCCGGTGGGCGTATTGTAGGTAGCATGCCAGCCGGCCAGCTCATCGAACACGAAGAGGCCCAGCGAGTCGCAGGCTTCCAGGAAATGGTCGTCGGGCGGGTAGTGCGACATGCGCACGGCGTTCATGTTCATGTCCTTCATCAGGTTCACGTCCATGATGCTCAGCGCTTTGCTGGTAGCGCGGCCCGAACTGGGCCAGAACGAGTGCCGGTTCACGCCCTTAAACTTGACTTTCACGCCATTGACGTAGTAACCCTCGCGTTCGCGCAGCTCCACAGTGCGGAAGCCGAAGCGCTGATTCAGGGTGTGCACCGTTTGGCCGCCCTTGCGCAGTGTTAGGGTCAGGCGGTAGCGGTTGGGCATTTCGGGCGTCCAGAGCTGGGGGTTAGAAACGCTGGTTTGCAAGCGGGTGGGCGCACTGCCCGCCGCTACCGGGGCGCGGAACTCTCCTCCTACTTTCTGCCCAGCTAGCGTGTAGAGCTGGCCCACGACTTCATCGGCTGCCGCACCGCCCGCGTACACGTCGGCCTTAAAGCTGCCATCGGCCCGCGCATCCAGCGCCACGCGGCTGATGTGCGAGGCCGGAAGTGCCTCCAGAAACACCGGTCGGAAGATGCCACCGAAAATCCAGAAGTCGCCGCGCCGCTCGGCGTCGTTTACCGATTCGTTGGCCGAGTGCTTGCTGACCTTGGCTTCGAGCAGGTTGGTTTTGCCATACTGTAGCAGCTTTGAGATGTCGTACTTGAAGCGATAGTACGAGCCTTGGTGAACGGCACCAGCCGATTGGCCGTTGATTTTCACCTCGGTATCGGTCATTGCGCCGTCGAACACGATGTTCACCACCTTACCCTGCCAGTTGGCCGGCACCTTAAACTGGTACTTGTAGAGGCCACTTTCCTTGCCGCGTGCGGTGTCTTTGTTGTGCCCGTAGTTGTATTTGCCGAAGCCTTGCAGCTCCCAGTTGGAGGGGACGGGAATAGTGGTCCACTTGCCCGAGTTACGGCCGGCCGTGCAGTAGAATTGCCACTTCACGGTGTGGTCTTTGTCGGGACCGGAGAGCAGCTGGGTTTCGGTGCGTTGGGCGTAAGCGTGCGTAAACGGCAGCAGCAAAAGCAGCAGTGCGACGAACTTGGACACAACGGTGGCGGTGGGTATTCGAGCAGGCATAGAGGAATCAGAAAATCGTCCGTCATGCTGAGCTTGCCGAAACATCTCTACCATTTCATCTAGGCTAAGCAACGATGCGGTAGAGATGCTTCGGAAAGCTCAGCATGACGGACGTACTTGTGTTATTTTAATTGGAGCCCAGCGTTTTCGTAGCAGCCTCAGGCGCGGAAGTTTTCAAGGACTTCAAATAAAACACTGCCTCCGGCTCCGAGTCACCCGCCTTCGGCAGGTCATAGTCCTGGTCGGCCGGCGTATCGGGCGTGGGGAAGTGCCGGGCCTCACCGGTGCGGAACATGATGCGCTCGAACGACGCCACCGGGGCGTAGAAGATGAACGTTCCGGCCGGCTTGCCATTGATAGCCACGGTATAGGAGCGGGTATCCGCATCGAGCGCCACCTTCACATCGTACTGCTGGCCAGCCACGTATTTCGTCATGTTCTTGAAGCGCGAACCGGCCTTGTTGCGGAAGTTGCCCTCCGCATCAAACGTCAGCTGCACGGCCGGTGAGCCTTTGGCATCCTGAAACTCGATTTGCAACACGCCCTTGTCATTTTGGGCGGGAATTACCGAGAACTCGGCCGTCACTTTTTTGGCGTTGGGAATGACGCGCTCGGCCTTGGCATAGTCGAATTTATCGGAGTCTTTGAAGACGAGACCCTTGGTGCCATCGGGCAGCTTGCCGATTTCGACGGGCGCTTGCACCAGACTGTAGGTGTTCCAGTTGGCTAGCTCCTGACCGGCGGGCAATTGGGTAAAATCGTCATTGGCGGGCGCGGTGGCGGTGGCGCGCACGGGCACGGGCACCGAGGCAATCCAAAGGTCCTCTTTGTTCACGCTGTAGGTCACCCAGAGGTTTTTGTCGGGTGGAATACCATCACCTTCCTGGATGCCGCGCACGTACTGCGGGCCGTAGCTTTTGTAGGCACCGCCGTAGCGCATGGGCGTTATTTCGCCGTGCACCAGCCAGAGGTCGGTGTAGTCGAGGCCATCGGCGCTGGTCGAAATGCCCAGCGGCCAGCGGAATTCTGACGGGTTGTACACCGTGGCGTAGCGGCCATCGGAGGTGCGCTGGCCCCAGATTTTGGCGTTGCTGTTCACGAAGTGCGGGGCGCGAATGACCGGGTTGGGCCATGTTTTGCCGCCGTCGGGGCTTATCGTGGTGAGGGCGTGCTTCCAGAGACCCACCACGCGGTTGCCATCGGGCAAGTGGTAGAAGCTGAAGGCTTTGTAATCCTTCTGAATCGGAATTAATGGGTCGTTGCGGTCCTGCTCCTCCACCATTTGCTGCATCATCAGCGGATTAGCCAGAATTTCCTCGCAGGCAGCCACGAAGCCTTTGTCTTTGCTGGTGGTGTAGAAGGGATACGTCGATTTCGACTTGTCCCAGGAGGCGTTATTCCGCAGGAAGTAAATCGGGCCAAACTTGCCACCCGGCAGCACCTCGCGCACTACTCGGCCGATACCGTGGCCGTCGTTCGGGTCGTCGTGCGGCTCGATAACGATTCCGTAGTAACCGAGCGTTAACAGACGGTTTTTCTTTGAAGTATAGAAGCCGATGCGCTGGTGCATCACGGCGTACAAATCCTTGGCAACCTTGCCGGGATGGCCTTCTTTGGTAGTGCCGTCGGGGATTTTGTAGGGCGGAAAAACCACCGTGGGGTTGGTCCACGCCTTCCCGTCCTTCGAGGTCATAATCAGCGTGCGGCCGGGCGGCACGTGCTCGCCCACCGGGTTGCTGAGGTATTGCAGGTAAAACTGGTTTTGCCAGTAGGCCAGCATCGGGGCGTGGTTGTAGGTCCAGCCTTCGCCGTTGGCGGCGGTGGGATGCTCGCGGTTGGCACGGAGGACTTGCTGCGTGTGCGTGCCGATGGCGGGGCGCAGCTGGCCGTGGTGGTAGTCCACGTTGCTAAGCGTGGTGCCGGAGTAATGCACCGTTTCGGCAGTTTGGGCCTGAGCCAAGCCCGGTAGCCCAAGCAGCGCGGTGCCCGCAAGAAGATGTCCGAGCTTAGTCATGAGTGGCGCGGCTTGAGGTGGTAACAGCCGCCGTATCGGCCGCCAATGCTTGTAGTTTTTTCAGCGTCCGGCGCGGCACCGGGATGATGGTGCCGTGCTTGTGGCCCACCGGCACGCTGGTTTGGGCCGACACGTCGGTAAAGGTCTTGAAGTCGCTGGTTTTCATCGCGCCGTACTTGTGCTCGCGGTAGGCATCGTAGTAAATCAGCCACTCATTGTGCGGCAGTTTGGCCACGCTCGGGCCTTCGGTAAAATTGGCCGTGAAAGGCTTCGATACATTCGGAAACGGCCCCAACGCTGTCGGCCCGAAAGCTACTTTAATATCGCGCTCGGGCCGCGTGTTATCCTTCACTACCAGAACGTAGTCATTCGCGCCGCGCCGCAATACCTCCGAATCGATGGCGCTGAAACCGGGGTCGAGATAGAGTTTGGCGGGGGTGAAGGTCTGGAAATCCTTGGTCGTGGTGTAGTAG
>CAXUKA010000422.1:0-5222 GCA_964251335.1 uncultured Hymenobacter sp. | reverse complement strand
GTTGTAGACAGTCCGGTGCGCGTATTGTCGAACTTTTTTTCTTCTATGAAAGCCCCCTGAAGCCAGCGGCTTGCAGGCCGTACGTACCTTTGTAAGTGTATTGATAAATGCGCGCTTTTTAACTTTTTTCTTTATTTATGAAAAGACTACATCTACGCCACTTCATGTGTCTGGTGATGCTGTTGTTCACGGCCCAATGGAGTTGGGGCCAGGGAACTACAACCTCCTCTATGACGGGCACGATTACCGATAGCAAAGGTGAAACTCTACCAGGGGCTACCATCATTGCTATTCACACGCCCACCAATACGCAGTATGTAAGCCCAACCAACGCTCAAGGCCGCTTCAACCTCCAGAACATGCGGGTAGGTGGTCCTTACACGGTAAAGGTTACTTTTGTTGGTTTTCAAGATTTTACGCGTAATAACGTAGTCTTGACCGTAGGCCAGGAGTATCGCCTGGATGTCAAAATGAGCGAAGCCTCGACGGAGCTCAGCGCCGTGACGGTAACTGGCACCGACCCCCGCTCTACGCTCAATGCTGAGCGCTCGGGCACGGTGACCAACATCAATACTGAAGCAATTCAGCGCCTGCCTACTATTAACCGGAGCCTCAATGACTTCCTGCGCCTCACGCCTCAGGCATCCCCGGTTTCGACGGGTGCTATCGGTGGTGGCAACTACCGCCAGAACAATATCACGGTTGACGGCTCGGATTTCAACAACAACTTTGGTATTGGTACGAACCTGCCGGCCAACGGTTCTCCGATTTCGATTGATGCTATCGAAGAATTGACGGTGAACATCACACCTTTCGACGTGCGCCAGTCGGGCTTCGTAGGTAGCGCTGTAAACGCGGTAACGCGCTCGGGTACCAACGAGTTTAAAGGTTCGGCTTATACGTTCTTCCGTAATCAGAACTTCCTAGGCAACAACGTCGGCTCGGAAACTTTCACCAAGCAGACCACCAATGTGAAGCAATATGGCTTCCGCCTGGGTGGCCCAATTATCAAAGACAAGCTCTTCTTCTTCATCAACGCCGAAAAAGGCGATGAAACCAACCCCGGCCAGCAAAACTTTGCTTCTAACGGCAATGCTACGGGCCCTGGCTCGTATGGCTCGGCCAGCAACATCTCGCGTCCTTCGACGGCTTTCCTCGATGGGGTTAGCTCTTACCTGAATTCTAACTACGGGTATTCGACAGGTCCATACCAGGGCTATGACTTTGTGAGCAACAACACCCGTTTCTTGGGTCGCCTAGACTGGAACATTAATAACAACAACCACTTCTCGGTACGCTATAGCCAGGTAGAAAGCAAAGCACCTAGCTTCGTGAGCACCTCGCGTAGCCCCCTCAGCGCTTTCCCCAACACCCGGACCAGCAACTTCGCCCTGCCGTTCTCGAACTCGAACTACTTTCAGGAGTCGAACTTCTACTCGCTGGCAGCTGAGTTGAACTCGACTCTCGGACACGGCAGCACCAAGCTCTATAACACCCTGCGCGGCACCTACACGCACCAGAATGACCCCCGCAGCTCGAATAGCTCGCCTTTCCCCTTCGTCGACATTCTCGACGGTTCGGTAGCGCGCTCGGCCAACGGTTCGTTTGCTTCGTACAGCAACCCGCTCACTTCGTTCGGTTACGAGCCTTTCACGGCCGGCAACCTGCGCGACGTATCGACCTACTCAGGTGTTGACTTTATCTCGGGCACGTTTGGCCGCAACACGGTGACTGCTGGTGTACAGTTTGACCTCCAAACCACTAAAAACGGCTTTCAGCGCTTTGCTACCAGCTACTACACCTATAACAGCTGGGATGATTTTGTAAACAAAGCCAACCCCGTTGACTTCGCCATTACCTACTCGCTGCTGCCTGGTTACGAGCAAGCTTACCCGCGCTTCAAAACCGCTCAGAGCTCGGCTTACCTGCAAGATGAGTTCATCGTTAACGACCGTTTCCGCTTTACCCTGGGCCTGCGTGCCGAGCTGAACTCATACCTGAACGTGCAAGAAGTACAGACCCACCCGCTGGTGGCTCAACTGGACTTCAACGGCCGCAAAATCGACACCGGTCAGCTTCCCCAAAACCGGGTATTGCTCTCGCCACGCTTCGGCTTCAACTGGGATGCTAAAGGCGACCGCTCTCTCCAAATTCGGGGTGGCTCGGGCATCTTCACCGGCAAAGTGCCCACCGTATGGATTGTGGCTCAGTCGGGTGATGCTGGTCTGATTCAAATTACTCAAACTTACTCGACGGTAGGTGCTGGCAACGCAGGTGCCCTGTCGGGCCTGCCGGGCTACAGCGGTGGTGTACTGCCTTTCAGCGCTGACCCCAACGCCCACCGCCCTACCACGCAGCCTCAGCCTGGCACGGTTATCCCCAGCACACTCAGCGCTACCGACCCCAACTTCCGCAACCCCCAGGCTTGGAAAAGCAGCCTAGCGGTTGATACCAAGCTGCCTGGTGGCATTGTAGGTACTCTCGAAGGTATCTACAACCGCGACCTCATCGTAGCCTACGGCCAGAACTACAACTTGGTAGAGCCTACTAAACTGAACGTAGCTGGCTACGCCGACAACCGCGACATCTACCCGAACGCTACCAACGCGAAGTTCTACCACCCCCTGACCACCGCTGGCCAAGCTGTAAATACCGGTAACACTGCTGGTACCGGTGCTTTCAACCCCATCGTGCTCAGCAACGGCCACAAAGGCTACTACTGGTCGGTGACGGCCAAGCTGGACAAACAATTCAGCAATGGCCTGTTTGCTTCGCTGGCTTACGTACGTAGCGATGCCCGCGTGATGTTCGACGGCAGCGGCGACCAGCTTATCAACACTTGGTCGGGTACACCCGTTGTCAACAACGCCAACAATCCCGAACTGAGCTACGCCAACTACGTAGTACCTGACCGTATTGTAGCTTCGCTATCGTATAAGAAAGAGTACATCAACCACTTGGCTACGCAGGTATCGTTCTTCTACTCGGGCTCGAGCCAAGGTCGCTTCTCGTACATCTACGGCGGCGACCTGAACCGCGATGGCCAGAACAACGACCTGCTCTACATCCCGAAAGACGCTTCGGAAATTACGTTCGCGCCCCTCACAATTGGCACCGGCACGGCGGCTGTAACCTATACGCCGCAGCAGCAGAGCGACCGGTTCTTCCAGTACGTAGACCAAGACCCTTACCTCAGCAAGCACAAAGGCGAATATGCTGAGCGCAACGGTGCACTGATGCCTTGGCGCCACCAAGTGGACTTCCGCTTTGCGCAAGACCTCTTCGTTATGGCTGGCAAGCGCAATACGCTGCAATTCACGCTCGACATCTTCAACTTCGGTAACTTCCTGAACAAAAACTGGGGCGTTTACCAAATCGTAAACAACGCCTCGTTGCTCGTGCCCGCCAACCAAGCTCTCTTGGTATCTGGTGGTAATGTGACGCCGACCTTCCGCTTGGCTACCGACCGTGGCGCGCCGATTTCTTCGACGTACCGCAACAACGTAACCACTTCTTCGACTTATTATATGCAGGTTGGCCTCCGCTACCTCTTCAACTAAGTCAGGGAGTTAGCTCCTAAAAAATGGGCTGGCAGCAATGCCAGCCCATTTTTTTTTGCGAAAAAATGTGGCGGTGTATTTGTTAATCTGAAAAAATGCAGTACTTTTGCACAACCAAAACGCAACTGGCGGCTTGGTAATCAAAATAAGGGGGATTAGCTCAGCTGGCTAGAGCGCTTGCATGGCATGCAAGAGGTCATCGGTTCGACTCCGATATTCTCCACTTATTCTCTTTAAAAGGCAGCTGTGATTTTCACAGCTGCCTTTTTTGTTTTGGAGTTGTTTGAATGTACTGTGCCGCTTTAATTAGTTATTACTAGCCTTTGAGCTGCTTAGGGATTCATACAAGTCATATTTATGGGTCATGCTGGACGCAGTAAAGCATACCGCTCGCACCATTGCGAGTAGAAAGGATTACTGCACCACGGAACTGCTTCAAGGCATTCAGCATGACCTGTAAAATTATTTCTTATGGTCATCTAGTAAAGGCTAAACGGCCCTAATCTGGCTGCCCACAGTAGCCAGCTAGACCAATACAGCGACCCATTTTCCTCTCGGGCCATGTCCCAGTTAGTTATCGACGATATTGCCGTGGAGGTGGTCCGCAAGTCGGTTCGCCAAATGCGGCTTTCTATTTTGCCGCCGCAGGGCAGCCTGCGGGTCACGGTGCCCATGCGCACAACCGAGGCTACTATTCGGGAGGTGGTTTTGCGCAAGCAAGCCTGGATTCGCAAGCACCAAGCCGCCTTTCGGCAGCGAGTACCCATGCCGCCCGTGTGCTACGACTCTGGCGAGATACATTATTACCAAGGCCAGGCGTTGCGCTTGTGCGTGCGCGAGCACAGCGGGCGCTCGCAGGTGCTACTACTGCCCGAAGTGGCCGAGTTACATCTATACGTGCCGTTGGGCGCTACCCAGGCGCAACGGGCTCAGGTATTGGCAAGCTGGCGCCGGGCGCAGCTACAGGCGCAACTACCAGCTTTGCTGGCTAAGTGGGAACCCGTAGTGGGCGCGCAAGCCGCCGCCTGGGGCATCAAACAAATGAAAACCCGCTGGGGCACCTGTAGTATTCGCGCCCGGCGTATCTGGCTAAATCTAGAGCTCAGCCAGTGGCCACTGCCTTGCCTGGAATATGTGCTTGTGCATGAGCTGACTCACTTGCACGAGCGGCTGCACAATGCCCGCTTCTGGCAGTTGCTCGGCCAGGCGATGCCTGAGTGGCAGCTACCGCATCAGGCACTGAAGCACGGCAACCCGGCTACTCTGGCCGAAGCAGTGGGCAATAGCTTATGAATTTCCTGCGATTATCCGGTAAATAGTATCATAGAAAGGTTTGCAAACAACGCGGGTAGCAGTTGTAGAGCGGTAGCTGTGTCGCGAGTAGTTTGTAGAGCGCCGGGTTGTGTTTTTACAGCAAATTCACTGGCAAGCTTCCATTGTTCTCGGAACCGCCCTAACCTATATACCATAAAAGAACCCCAGGCAGCGCGTTGCTACCTGGGGTTCTTTTATGATACTGAAGCTTGCAAATGGGCCGCCTACCAGAAGCGGTCGGGGCACACGGCTTTCTTCGCTTTCTTAATCTTGAGGCCCAGCAGCACCTCGTGGCTGCCCCACTGGTAGCCCGAGAGCTCCGATGCGCTGGCATCGTAAGAATAGCTC
>CAXUKA010000421.1:0-5247 GCA_964251335.1 uncultured Hymenobacter sp. | reverse complement strand
GGCCCGAGAATAGGATGCTGCCCAGCGCCAGCAGCGCTAGGATGGTGCGGCCCACCAGTTGGTCGGCCTTGCGCAGGAGGCTGACGTAGCCGCTCAGTTCTACTTTCACCCGCAGGTCGCCCTTGCTGATTTTGCGCATGATTTGGCGCAGGTCGATGGGCAAGGTTTGGAGCAGGGCTAGTAGCTGGGTGCCTGTGTACTCGGCTTCGCTGAGGATGTTTTCGGGCGAGTATTGCTCCCGGATGATTTTAGCGCCGTAGGGGCGCACAAATTCGAAGGTATTGAAGCTAGGGTGCAGCACTTTACCGATGCCTTCGAGGATAACCAGGGCGCGCAGGATGAGGAAAATCGCGCCCGGCACTTGCAGCTTGTAGCGGTAGATGATGCCTTGCAGCGAATCAGCCAGGTCGCTCATGCTCATGTCTTTGACATCAAGCACAGCAAAGTCTTCGATGAGTAGGCTGAGGTCGGCCTCGAAGGCGCGCATGTCGGGGATATCGCTGCTGAGGGCGAGGCGGCGGAAATTGAGCGCCATGCTACGGGCATCTTGCCGGGCCATGCCGATGAATACGCCCGCGAAGGCGTACTTCTGCTGCTTGGTGAGCTTACCCACCATGCCGAAGTCGATGAGCACCAGCGTGCCATCGGGGCGCACGAGGACGTTGCCTGGGTGCGGGTCGGCATGGAAAAAACCGAACTCGAATATCTGGGTTAGGTAGATATCCATGCCGGTTTCGGCTACGGTTTCGGGGCTGAGATTCCAGGCCAGCAGCTGGGCTTTGTCGGTTATTTTACAGCCGTTTACGAACTCGATAACCAGGATTTTATCGGTACTCAGTTCCCGGTAAGGCTTGGGAATGTAGAAGGTGGTGTAGCTTTCGTAGAGCTTGCGGAGCTGCTCCATCGAGCGGGCTTCGGAGGTGTAGTCCAGCTCCTTAATCATGCTGCGCTCGAAGGCATCGACCACATCTTGCGGGTTGGCGAGGCCCTGGTTGCGAAGAAAGCCGCCGGTGAGGCGCACTAATTCGTGCAGCAGGCGCAGGTCGCCTTCTACTTTGTCGCGTGCGCCGGGGCGCTGGATTTTTACCACCACTTCTTCGCCGCTCAGCAACCGGGCGCGGTGCACCTGCCCGATGCTGGCCGAGCCGATGGGCACATCGTCAAACTCGCTGAATACTTCGGCCAGCGGGCGGCCCAATTCCTGCTCTACTAGTTGGCGGGCTTCCTCGGTGGGGAAGGGTGGCACGTTGCTTTGCAACTTCTCAAACTCGTCGATGAGGGCCTCGGGCAGCAGGTCGGCGCGGTTGCTTAGGGCCTGGGCCAGCTTGATGAACGTGGGACCTAACTCTTCAATAATGAGACGAATACGCTCCCAGCGGGTGGTTTCGAACACCGGGCGCTCGTCTTCTTCGAGCCAGCGCAGGCGGCGTTTTTGACTGACCAAGCGGCGCAGGGGCGTGTTCGTCACCACGTCCTCGAAGCCGTAGCGCAGCAGCACCTCGGCCACTTGGCGGATGCGGGTAAGGTTAGAAAGCGTATTCTTAAAAAGCACGAAGCGAAGTTACTACGTCAATTTTTTTGGCTGCTCAAAGTGCTCGGTTAAGCCTTGTCGGAGCAGCTTACGTATTTAAGGTCTGCTTTTTGCTGAGCGCTGTCTCACACCATCCCGCCCCTCTCCCACCCCATGACTCACCGTTTACACCTGCTGGTCGAGCAGCTCGACCGTGCCACTGAAAATGCCCTGGCTGCGGCCGAAGCGCTGGGGCCGCGGGCCTACGTAGCCCCGGTGCCGGGGCAGTGGGCGGCCGCGCAAGTCATTCATCACCTGCTTTCGGCGGAAAAGAAAATTGCTGATGCCTTACAGAAAGCATTGACTACTAATGCTGATTCCTGGCGACTGGGCACGCTTAAAAGCAAGCTCCGTAGCACGCTTCTTCGCCTGGCTTTGCGCCTGCCCGGCCTCAAATTCAAGGTGCCGCCCACGCTAACGCCGCCGCCCGCGCCAGAGGAAATAGCGCCGCTGCCCGAACTACGCGAACAGTGGAACAGCATCCGCCGCCAGCTAGAGCAAGTGCTCAATGAGTTTCCGGGTAATAAGGTGAATCACACTGTTTTTCGCCACCCGCGCGCCGGCTGGCTCACGGTGGGTCAAACGGTTACGTCGATTCTCGACCACACGCTGCACCATCAGCAGCAGTTGAATCGGATTGGTAAGGCGATGAAAGGTTAGTAGAACGGAGTGGTCCTCCGTTTTGCCGCGCTAGCGGCAGGCTCGTGTGGGGCTAGCAGACGCACCTGGCGCTGGCGCGCCAAACGGAGTGCCACTCCGTTCTACATTCCTTCCACACTCATCGCGGCGGCCAGGTCGGCCGGGGGCACGGTGAGCTTGCGGCGGCCAAGGTCGAGCCACGCGCCATCAACGGTGACGGTGGCGGCTAAGCGGCCATCGGCTTTGTAGATGGTGTGTTCGATGGTCCAGCGCGAACCGTCGGGGGTGGTGCTGGCTACCCGGCCTTCGACGCGGATTTGCTCGCCGCCATGGATTTCTTTGAGGTACTTGGTTTCCTCGCGGAAAAGGATGGGGCCAATCTGCAATTCGCCGAAGCGCTTGACATCGAAGCCCATGCCAGCGAGCCAATGCACGCGCTGGTCAGCGGCAAAATCGGCGTAGGCCGAGTGGCGCATGTGGCCGTTGGGGTCGAGTTCGGCCCAGCGCACGGTATAGGTTTGGGAATGAGGCATTTTATCGTAAAGTGTAGAAACGCAATGTTTTGCGTCTTGCAATTGGATGGCGTATAGGGTAAGCAACGATAAGACGCAAAATGTTGCGTCTCTACTTACTCAATGCCGGCCTCGAAGCCACCGACTAGCGTAAGGCGCACCAAGTATTGGCCGCCTTCATCTTCGCCCAGGAAATCAACTTCATACCCGGCTTGGCGGGCGGCATCTTCCAGCAAAGAGGCATCGATGAAAAGCCAGGGAAAAGGCTTGCCAGTTTGCTCTTTGTATTGGAATGTGTACTCGACTTCGCCGTAATATGGGCCGTTGAGGTTGAATACCAGCGCGCCATCTTCGTCCTCGTAGAGGTAGCTGATGTCGGATGAGGTAGCCAGAATCTGGCCATTGGGGGCGAGTAGCGTGCGGGCGTGAACCAGAAATTTGTCGAGGCCTTCCAGTGTGCCAGCCAGGCCCAGGCCGTTCATCAGCATGAGGATGGTGTCGTAGGGTCTTTCCTCGACGGGGCGCGGGGCGAATATGTCGCGCTGGGCTGCTTGCTGCACGCCGCGCGCTTGCATTACCTGCACAGCCCCAGCCGACTGGTCAATGGATTTTACATCGGTAAAGCCTCGGCTTTGCAACTCTAGCGAGTGGCAGCCGGCCCCGGCCCCGAGGTCGAGCACGCGGCCTCGGCACTCGTCGAGGGCCTGGCGCTCGAGCTCGGGCATGGCCAGCAGGGTACGGAAAAGGTAGGCGGCGGGCAGCGGCTCATCGTCGGCGGCGCTGCACTGCACGGTGAGGGCCGCGCTGTGGTGGCCGTGCTGGTAGTCGAGCAGGGCTTGGCCGAGTAGGTCGGGAGAGGTAGTAGGCATGAGGGTAACTAAGCGAGCGGAATAGCCGGCCGGAGGCGTTTAAACGTAAACGACCCCAGGCCGGGCGGCAAAGGTCCGGCTACCTGGCATTTTTCCTTCTGTATTTATGGCTGCTACGCTCAAAAAAGGCCAGCTTCCGACTAAAATTTGCGCTACTTGCGGGCTGCCCTTCGAGTACCGCAAGAAGTGGCGAAACAACTGGGAAGCCGTGAAATATTGCGGCGAGAAATGCCAGCGCAATAAGTCTACCTCTGTTATGCTGACGAAGGAAGCATCTCGCGTGGATAAGTAATCTTAAGCACATTAGCTAGTATTGCGCCCTGCGAGACGCTTCGCTACGCGCTGCATGACAAACGATACTTCTACCAAACACCTCAGACTTTAATCTCAAAATGGCCTCCAACCTCGACTACCTCGACCCTGCGCTTCAGCCGCTCGTGCAAAAAGTAGAAGCCTACCTCGTGGCGAAAGAAGACCTCCGCAAACTCACCATCGCCGACCGCAACGAAGCCCTGCACGATGCCGACGTTGAAAAATCGCAGGCCGAATTTGAACAGCGCCCACCCACCGGCTCGTTTGACCAGCACCACGACGAGCTACAGCAGCAGCGCCAGGATGCTCAGGATGACCTGCACCGCCTGGAAACCGAGATTTTGCACCTCCTCCCTACCCGAGACGAATGGGTAAAAGTGAACCTCGGCTACGGCCCCAGCCGCGTGGGCGCGTGGCGCGTGCCCAATACCGCCGATGACAAAGCGGAGCACTACGAAATCAGGGTAGTACTCTAAGCATCTTACAGTTATCAATTAGCGTTAACCGCTTACCATGCTGTCAAATGTTAATTGATAACTGTTAAATGGACTCAGTGCCCCGCATACCAGTCGTAACCTTGCTCGGCCCAGTAGTCGGCGGGACGCTGGTCGGTAAAGGCGATAGTACCGATGCGCTTGAGGTGCTTGATGCCGTACTTCAGCGGGGTGACTAAGCGCAGCGGCGCGCCGTGCTCAAGGCTGAGGGGCTCGCCATTTATTTCGTAGCAAAGCAGTGTTTGAGGATGGATGGCACTATCCATGTCGAGGCCCACGTAATATTCCTCATCGGGCGTGACGAGGCTGACATAGGGTGCCAAGTCGGCGGGAGGGTTAGCTATGTCTTTGATAGGCTGGCCACTGCGGCTGGCTACTGGGTACTTAGCCAAGAAGTCGGCGAAGCGGGTACCAGCCCAGTTCACCACGATGCTCCAGCCTTCGATGCACTTTAGCTCGGTCGTTAGTTCGACGCGGGGCAAAGCTTTGATATCGGCCAAAGTGAATTCCTGCTTTTTGCCGCCACCGTAGGGCTGCACCACCATACGCCAAGTAGCCAGGTCAATAGAAGAGGTCAGGCCGGCATCACCGTTGGTACGCACTTTTTTCACGCCCATGCTTTTCGGAAATTCGCGAGCTAGCCGGGTTTCGCGGAAATAGGCGGCCGAGAGGCGGCCATTAGCATCGAGCACCCGGCGGAAAGGCAAGGGTGTGCCCTCGGCATCAGGCCGCTGCAAGAGGTAGCGCCAGCCCAGCACGCCGCCCAGCGCCGCCAGGCCCCCCACGATGAACGAGCGCCGGGTGCGCCGCGCTGCCTCCTGCCGTAACGGCGAACCGGGCGGTAGCGTCAG
>CAXUKA010000420.1:0-5247 GCA_964251335.1 uncultured Hymenobacter sp. | reverse complement strand
GGACTACGTGAACGCGAACAAAGACCCTTGGGAATTTGAGCATCGCGGGGGCAAAACCCAGCAGATGATGGCCGACTACCCGGTGCTCAAGCGCGACTACACCCTCAACGAAACCAACCTCGACTACTGGGTCAATGAGAAGGAAAGCCCCTACGTGGAGGTCAAGCCCTTCGACTGGTTTCGGGGCTACCACGTGGGCGGCCGTTCCTTGATGTGGGGCCGCCAGAGCTACCGCTGGAGCGACCTCGACTTTGAGGCCAACGCCAAAGACGGCATCGCCGTGGACTGGCCCATTCGCTACAAAGACCTGGCCCCGTGGTACAGCCACGCCGAAAAATTTGCGGGTATCAGCGGCAACCGCGACGGCATTCCGCACCTGCCCGATGGCGATTTTATGCCGCCCATGGAGATGAATTGCGTCGAAAAAGACGTGGCCGCCCGCCTCAAAAAGCACTACAAGGACCGGTACATGGTCATTGGCCGCACGGCCAATATTACGCAGCCGCACAACAACCGCGTGAACTGCCAGTACCGCAATAAATGCTGGCTGGGCTGCCCGTTTGGGGCGTATTTCAGCACGCAGTCGGCCACGCTACCAGCAGCTATGGCGACGGGTAAGCTCACGTTGCGGCCGTTTTCCATTGTCACTAAGATTATTTACGATAAGGATACCAAACGCGCTAAGGGTGTGGAAGTACTTGACGCGGAGACAAATAAGACCTACGAGTACTTCGCCAAAATCATTTTCCTCAATGCTTCGGCCCTGAATTCGGCCTGGGTGCTGATGAACTCGGCCACCGACGTGTGGCCCGGGGGCCTGGGCAGCAGCAGCGGCGAGCTGGGCCACAACGTAATGGACCACCATTTCCGGGCCGGCGCGCACGGCGAAATGCCGGGCTATGAGGACAAATACGTGTACGGGCGGCGGGCCAACGGCATCTACATTCCGCGCTACCGCAACATGTTTGGCGAGAAGCGCGACTACATCCGGGGTTTTGGCTACCAGGGCCGCGCCGGGCGCGAGGGCTGGAGCCGCGAAATCCCGGAAATGAGCATCGGCGGCGAGTTTAAGGACGCGCTGAGCGAGCCGGGCGGCTGGACGATGGGCATCACGGGCTTCGGCGAAACCCTGCCCTACCACGACAACCAGATTACGCTCGACAAAACCAAGAAAGACAAGTGGGGCCTGCCCGTGCTAGCGATGGACGCGACCATCCGCGACAACGAGCTGAAGATGCGCGTGGACATGATGCAGGACGCCAAGGAGATGCTTGAAGCGGCTGGCCTGCAAAATGTTAAAACCTTCAACAACGGCTACAACATGGGCGGCGGCATCCACGAAATGGGCACCGCCCGCATGGGCCGCGACCCCAAAACGTCGGTACTGAACGCGCACAACCAGGTGTGGGACGCCCCCAACGTGTACGTGACCGACGGGGCCGCCATGACCTCGGCCGCCTGCCAAAACCCCTCGCTTACCTACCTGGCCCTCACGGCCCGCGCCGTAGACCACGCCGTGGGCGAGATGAAAAAGCAGAACATCTAACTTCTTAGTATTTAAGACCATGATGAACAGAAGAGATGCCCTGGCCCGCGTGGCGCTGCTCATGGGCAGCACCCTTATCGGGGCCGATTATTTGCTGACGGGCTGCGGCCCGTCTACCTCCACCAAGGAGAACGGCAAGGAAGCTAAAGCGCCAGGCAGCGGTTTCAAACAACTCGACGCCAAGCAAATAGCCTACCTAGATGAAGTGGGCGACACCATCCTACCGCCCACCAAAAGTCCCGGCGCGAAAGCCGCCCAAGTGGGCAGTTTCATGGCTGTGATGGTGCGCGACTGCTACGACCCCGCCGACCAGAAAATCTTTATGGAAGGCTTCGATAAGCTGGAAGCCGCCAGCCAGAAGCAGAATGGCAAAGGCTTCCTGGAAAGCACGCCGGAACAGCGCACAGCCCTACTCAAGGCTGTTGATGCCGAGCAGACGCAGTACAGCAAAACCAAGAAAGTGGAGGAGCCCAACCACTATTTCCGCATGATAAAGGAGCTGACGCTGCTGGGCTTTTTCACCTCGAAGGTGGGCGCTACGGAGGCGCTACGCTACCAGCCCGTACCGGGCAAGTACGATGGGTGCATTCCGTATAAGAAAGGCGATAAAGCCTGGGCTACCAGCTGATTGCACTGTAGACTCTGCGAGTCCGCAGCTATTAAAACCGTCATGCTGAGCTTGTCGAAGCATCTCGTTCGCATCGTTGCCAGGCGTAGTTGATTACTGCGCCACGCGAGATGCTTCGACAGGCTCAGCATGACAGCGGTTTTGCTTACCTTTTCGGCGATAAACTACTTACGAGCGGGCTTGCAGAGCCCACGATACAACACGACATGAAACTACGCCTGGGTATGATTGGTGGCGGTCAGGGAGCATTCATCGGTGCGGTGCACCGCCTCGCCGCTGCCCTCGATGGCCACTACGAACTGGTGGCGGGCGCTTTCAGCAGTCGCCCCGATACCTCTCGCGCCACCGGGCAGCAATTGGGCCTGAATCCCGAGCGCGTGTATGGCTCATATCAGGAATTAATTGAGCAGGAGCAAGCGCTGCCCGCCACCGAGCGCGTGCAGGTTATCAGCATCGTAACGCCTAACTACCTGCACTTTGCGCCGGCTAAAATGGCGCTCGAAAACGGCTTCGATGTGGTGCTTGACAAGCCGCTGACCTTCTCGCTGGCCGAGGCTAAGGAACTGGCCGCCGTGGTGCAAGCCACCGGCCGCCGCCTGTGTTTGACGCACACCTACACCGGCTACCCCATGATAAAAGAGGCCCGGCAGCGCGTGGCCGATGGTGCGCTCGGCACCATCCGCAAGGTGTACGTAGAATATCCGCAGGGCTGGTTGAGCACCTTCGCCGAGGGCGACGCTGATAACAAGCAGGCCGGCTGGCGCACCGACCCTACCCGCAGCGGCATTGCTGGCGCGATGGGCGATATTGGCACGCACGCCTTCAACTTACTAGAGTATGTCACTGGCCTGCAAGTAGAAAAGCTCTGCGCCGACATCAATACCGTAGTACCCGGCCGGCAGCTCGACGATGATGGCGCGGTGCTGCTACGCCTCAGCGGCGGAGCCAGCGGCGTGCTGGTGGCTACGCAAGTAGCAGCTGGTGAGGAAAACAACCTGCGCCTGCGCGTGTACGGCGAAAAAGGCGGCCTCGACTGGCAGCAGGCCGATAATAACACGCTGCTCCTCAAGCACCTCGACCGCCCCACCGAAATCCTGCGGACCAACGCGCCCTACCTCAGCGCCGCCGCCCGCCACAACGCCCGCGTGCCGCCCGGCCACCCCGAGGGCTATATCGAAGCCTTCGCCAACATCTACCGCAACTTCGCCCTGACCTTGCAGGCCGAGCAAGCTGGCCAAACGCCCGCGCCCGAAGCGCTGGACTACCCCGGCATTGCGGAGGGCGTGCGTGGTATGGCATTCATTGAAAACGTTATTGCCTCAGGCCACTCCGACCAGAAGTGGACTGATTTTACGGTATAAATCTGCATGAGAACGCTCAAAGGCCCCGGCATTTTCTTAGCACAGTTTATTGGCGACCAGTCGCCCTTCAACAGCCTGACAGCCATCTGCGAATGGGCCGCTGGGTTGGGCTACAAAGGCGTGCAGCTGCCCACCCTCGACCCGCGCTTTATCGACCTAAAATTGGCTGCTGAAAGCCAGACCTACGCCGACGAGCTAAGCGGCACGGTGCGGGCGGCGGGGCTGGAAATCACCGAGCTTTCGACCCATTTGCAAGGGCAGCTCGTGGCAGTTAACCCGGTGTATGACAAGTTGTTTGATGGCTTTGCGCCCGAGGCGGTGCGCGGCAATCCGGTGGCCCGGCAGGCATGGGCGGTGCAGCAGCTCACCTATGCCGCCAAGGCTTCGCGGCGGCTGGGGCTGGCGGCGCACGCCACCTTCAGCGGGGCGCTGTTGTGGCCCTACGTGTACCCGTGGCCGCAGCGCCCGGCGGGGCTGGTAGAAGAAGGCTTCGCGGAGCTGGGTCGTCGCTGGCGGCCTATTCTGGATGAGTTTGAGGCCGAAGGCGTCGACCTGTGCTACGAGATTCACCCCGGCGAAGACCTACACGATGGCATCAGCTACGAGCGATTTTTGACGGAGGTCAACGACCATCCCCGCGCCTGCCTGCTCTACGACCCGTCGCACTTTGTGCTGCAATGCCTTGACTACTTAGATTATATCGACATTTACCACGAGCGCATTCGGGCGTTTCACGTCAAGGACGCCGAGTTTAACCCCACCGGCCGACAGGGTGTGTACGGCGGCTACCAGCCCTGGCTGGAACGTGCCGGGCGCTTCCGCTCGCTGGGCGATGGACAGGTCAATTTCAAAGCCATTTTCAGCAAAATGGCGCAGTACAACTACCCCGGCTGGGCCGTGCTGGAATGGGAGTGCGCCCTTAAAAACTCCGAAGACGGAGCCCGCGAAGGCGCACAATTCATCAAAGACCATATCATCCACGTCACCGACCGCACCTTTGACGACTTCGCGGCCTCCGGGGTCGATAACGCACAAAATAAGAAGCTATTAGGCCTCTAAATCTCCCGACTCCCACCCATGAAAAAAGTATTCCTACTCCTGAGCGCGGGCATCCTGCTCGCCGCCTGCGACTCGGGCTACAAGCCCGATGGCCCCGACCAAGCCAACGCCGAAAAAGCCGCCCAGCAGCCCGAAGCAGCCCTGAACCCCGATAGCACCACCGCCACCAACGTGGCCGCCTCCGACCATCAGCTGCAAGCCGACACGGCCACTTCCAAAATCGGCACTTCCCCCACCGGCGTGCCCGATGGCGGCAAAGGCGCCAAGCTAATGGCTTCCTCGGACTGCGCCAGCTGCCACCGCGAGCGTGAGAAACTACTCGGCCCGGCCTACGTAGCCATCGCTGAGAAATACCCCAGCACACCCGCCAACATTGCCATGCTGGGTAAGAAAATCATCAGCGGCGGCAAGGGTGTGTGGGGCGATATTGCTATGACGCCGCACCCTGGGCTGTCGGAATCTGACACCAAGGAAATGGTGAAGTATATTCTGACGCTGAAGTAGTTGTAGCGCGTACTTTCAGCTCGCTAGTACTTACCTTGCCCGCGCGGGGAACCTCACCCCCGGCCCCTCTCCAAAAGAGAGGGGAGCCGAGCGCGAGCCAACGTAAGGAAGTCGTCAGGCTCCCCTCTCTTTTGGAGAGGGGCCGGGGG
>CAXUKA010000419.1:0-5261 GCA_964251335.1 uncultured Hymenobacter sp. | reverse complement strand
GCCTCACCTACACCCAGCTCACCAGCAACACGGTGCCGGCAATGGAAGGGGCATGGCAGGCTCACGGCCTGCGCGAGTACGACCAGAAATCTGGTTTTGGGCATTACGTGAAGGGCAAGAAACCCCCGGCCAACTGGATTAAGCCTTACCAGCCGCCCAGCAGCTACGAGAACGTTATCAGCTTCCTGAATGGCTACACCATCCAAATGCTGAGCATGGACCGGGCCGAGTTGGCGCGTGGTGGTAACTACGACTTCGGCCACATCGACGAATCGGCGTTGATGAAAGAGGAGCACGTGAACAAGATTCTACGGCCCATGATTCGGGGCAATATCTATCGCTTCAAAAACGAGCACCACCAAACCTTCTGCGATTACACGTCGGTGCCCTGGCTGCCCTCAGGCCAATGGGTGTTCAAAACAGAAGACTTGGCCAAAGAGGAGCCAGCTGACTACTTCTTTCTCGAATCCACGGCCTATGATAACGTGGCCGTGCTAGGGGAGAAGTACTTACGCGACTTGCGCAATGGCATGACGCCCCTGGAGTGGGACGTGGAGGTAATGAATAAGCGGCTAACCAAACTGCCCAACTCGTTCTATCCCAGCTTTAATGAGGAGAAGCACGGGGTATGGAAAACCTACACCTACACCCATGACGATAAGACCGGGCTTACCCTGGCCATCGACAGCGACCGCGACCCAGCGCGTGAGCTGGAGCTATCGTTCGACTTCAACGCGGCCTTTACCTCGGTCACCGTGCACCAGGAGCATGGCAATGAGTTTCGTAGTCTGGATGCGCTCTGGGTAAAGCAGAGTGCTACTACTGTGCTCGATGCTCTGGTAACCAAATTCTGCGATACCTACGAGAGCCACGAGAAGAAGCACGTGGTTATTTATGGCGACCGCAATGGTAACAACAAACAAGTGGGCAGTAACCTGACCTTTTACCAAACCATCCAACAGCAGCTGGCTGCACGTGGGTGGACCTCGCTGCTCATGGTGCAGGGCCTCGACCCCGACCATCGCCTCAAGCATATTGCTATTAACGAGATGCTGGCCGAGAACAACCCCCGCCTACCCGTGCTGCGCTTCAATCGCAATAAGTGCAAGTTCCTACTCATTAGTATCCAGCAGTCGCCTATCAATCCCGACTGGACCAAGAACAAGAACAGCGAGAAGAGCAGCATCGAGCAGGAGCGGGCTACTCACCTCAGCGACTGCTTCGACAACATCGTGTACCGCAAGTATGGCCACCTCTTCGGGCAGGTGCAGGTACATGAGCCGGTCTACTTCCTTGGTCGAGGCTAGCCTACCTGGTGCATGAGGTGGCAATTGCCAGCTGTGAAATGTGAAAAAGGGCCCTGGCGGTATCGTCAGGGCCCTTTTTGCTGCCCGGCTACCCCCGCCCCCCGTTCATATATTCCTTCAAAATTGCCGTTTTGGCAATTGCCAACTGCTAAAGGGCGCGCACGGCCGCGTGGCTCACGCAATAAAATTTGGCTCTTTGGCGGCGCGTTCTGGCTGATTTTCGGCTAGTTGCCTCGAAAACACGCAATAATTTATTTCCGTCCTACACGCCGGTGGGCGAAAGTGGCAATTTGAGTCCATGCAACGGCCTCAAATTCATATTCGCACGGTACTGGCAGAGATTGAGCTGCCGGACGGGAGCGGCCAGCCACGAGCTTTCTCGATAGGCTACTATAAAACCAATGGCACGAAGGGCAGCAAGCCAGCCGTGAAAAAAGGCGGCTTGGCCGGCGTAGGTGGCGGCAGCACGGCCGGCCCCGAGGGCCGCAGCAGCGCCTTCCGCTACAAAGTGAAGGAGAAGGGCGTGCTGATGCTGGTGGACTGCGCCACGGGCCTGCCCTTCGCGCTCAAAATCAACCTGCTCTGCCACTACAACGGCCGGGACATTAAGCACGGCTAGGCAATGAAAGCACGCGATATCAAGGAATTAGAGGGCGGAATCTACATTCTGCCCGGCGCGAAAGCGATAGTCGAGCTAACTGGCAGCGACAAGGCGCAGGACGTGAACTTCGGGGCCGCGCTGCTCAGCAGCGGGGGCATCAAGATTGCGCCTTGGGGACCGAACAACGACCAGCCGAATAAGATGCTGGAGCTGGTGCATAACAACCACCTCAAGCCGCAGCTCATCACGACGGGCCGCGATTTGCTACTGGGCTCGCGGCTGGGCGTGTTTGAGCGCAGCATTGTGGACGGCAAGGAACGGATGGAGCCGGTGATTGACACCGAGATGGAGGACTGGTTTGAGGCGATTGACGGCGATACCGCCCTGCAAAGCCTGGCCTTCAACCTCGAAACGTTCGCCAACTACTTCAGTGTGTTCACGCTGGCGAGTAAGACCTACGTGGAAGCCATTCAAAGCTTCGACTGCACCATCAGCCGCGCATTGGTCACGACCAAGCCCAAGCCCGACCGCTACGCCTTTCACCATGACTGGCGCAATTTCAAGGTGGCCGAGGCGAAAATCCTGCCCGCCTTCGACCCGCTCAACCCCGGCAAGTACGGCGAGTTTGTGCTGCACGGCCGCGACTGGACGCCGGGCCAGAAGTACTACGACATTCCCCCGTATTGGGGCACGCGCCGGTGGACGTCGGTCAGCAACAAGATTCCGATTTTCCACGATTCGGGCTTGGATAACGGCTATAACGTCAAGTACCACATCAAGATACCGATGGGCTACTTTGACCAGTTTGGCGAGCCGGAGAAGAAGAAAAAGGCCGAGCAGGACCTCATGGCCAACATGAACGAGATGCTGGCCGGGGTCGAGAATACCGATAAGGTGTTCGTGAGCAAGTTCGCGGTGGATGCCAGCGGTAAGCCCCTGCCGGGCTGGGAAATCGTGCCCATCGAGAACAAGATGAGCGACGATGCCTACACGGCCGTCAACCAGCAGGCCAACATTGCCCACACCAGCGGCCACGGCATCGACCCCTCGCTGGCCGGCATTGACACCGGCAGCAAGCTCGGCGGCTCGGGTAGCGAGAAGCGCATCAGCTACCAGCTGCACATCGCCATGCGCACCCCGCAGAAGCGCAAGATTCTGCTCAAAACCTTCCAGGCGGCCAGCAAAATCATGGGCTTCAACCCCGCGCACCGCTTCGGCTTCGTGGACGTGGACATCACCACGATTGCCGAAAACCCCAAGGGGCAGGAAAAAACGACTAATCAAAGCGCCTAAGCGTATGCTATTCAATACGGTAGAAGAATTAAAGACTTACCTCTCGTCGGTGCACAAGAGCCAGGCCACGAGCCTGCTCACCTTCGTCGGCACGGCCGAAATGCTGCACCTGGCCCCGTCGCTGGGCCTGGGCCTGGTGCAGCAGCTGGGCAATCTGCCGGCCACGAACGCCCCGGCGCACCTGGTAGCCCTGCGCGACCAGCTGCGCCCGGCGCTGGCCTACTACGCCGTGCTTGAAGCCGCGCCCATTATCGCCGTGTCGATGAACGACCTGGGTGTGACCGAGCAGCAGGCAGCCGGCGCGGCCCCCTCGCGCCAGTGGGTGTACAACAACTTCGTGGAAGCGGCTTCGGCCACGGCCGATAAGCTGCTCGACCTGGCCCTGGCCTGGCTCGACGACCACGCCGCCGACTACGCGCAGGAACTGGCCTCGAAGGAATACCGCTCCCGCTCGCGCCTGCTTATCGCCAACGCCGCGCAGCTGGGTGCCTACCTGGCCACGGCTGGCAGCCGACGCTTCTTTCTGGCCCTGCTGCCCACGCTTCGGCAGGTCGAGGAGTTCGAAATCGGGGGGTTGCTGGGCGAGCAGCTGCTGGAAGACCTGCGCGACGGCTTGGAAAGCGGCCTGCCGCCCTCCGCTGACACACAAAAGCTACTCGGCTTAGTGCGGCCGGTGCTGGCCCATCGGGCGCTCGCCCAGGGCATTTTGAGTATGAATGTGGCCCTGACGGGCACCAGCCTGCGCCTGCTCAGTGATAACGAGGCCGTGCGCCAGCGCCTAGCGGCTAGCACCGAGGTCGTGTCAGCGCTCAGCCAGCAAGCTACTGCCTCAGCCGATAAGTGGCAAGCCAAACTGGCCACCTACCTCGACGCCCAGCGCCCTGCCGAGCCGGCCGTGTCGGCCGAACTGCATGATAATTCCGGCAAACCTTCTTTCTGGGTCTAAATGCTACGCTTTTACATCACGGTGCAGGCCGTTGAACTCGGGGCCGTGACGGTGGCCGGCCTCGGCGGCTTCGTCGAAACGCATATCTGGTCGCCAGCCTACACCTACTACCTACTATTGGTGCTGGTGGTGCTGGATATTCTGACCAACAACCTGCTCAACAAGAAGCCCTTGCTCATGCGCCGGCTCGCGTTGCGCATGGCCGGCTACACCGCCCTGCTGGCGTTCGCCCACGGCTTTGGCGAGCACGAGAAGGGGCTGTTTTTCCTCACGCAGCTGGTGCTCGCGCCCTTCGTGCTCATCCATTTGCGCCGGCTTATCATCGCGTTTGGCAAGTTGGGCTTAGTCGATAGCGACGTGGCCGACCTGTTGGAGCGCCGCATCACCCGCTCGGCTGAGCGCGAGGAGGCCCCGGCCGAGCCCGCACCCGCTGCCGAGCCAACGCCCGTAGCCTGATGCAGACCTTTCGCCTCGACGGCCGTCCGTACCAGGTGCCGGGCAGCTGGGCCGAACTCACGCCCATTCAATTCTTTACGGCCGCCCCGCATTTGAGCCATGACACCGTAGCCGGCCGGCACGCGGTGCTGCGGGCCTGGTGCCCCAAGCTGCGCGACAAGGACGTGCGTCGGCTCACGGCCGAGCAGCTGTGGGATTTGCTCGACCTGGTGCGCTGGGCCTGGCGCACCGAACTCGACACCCAAGGCGTGACGGAGTTCACGCACCGGGGCCGCACCTACCACCT
Source organism: uncultured Hymenobacter sp. (assembly GCA_964251335.1). Lineage (GTDB taxonomy): Bacteria > Bacteroidota > Bacteroidia > Cytophagales > Hymenobacteraceae > Hymenobacter. The sequence continues at coordinate 372 of CAXUKA010000419.1, read as the reverse complement.
GCCCGAGCCGCTGCTCAAGGATGCCGTCGCCGTGGAGTACGCGATGGCCACCGTGTTCTTTCACCAGTTCGCCCATCCCAAGCGCCCGCAACCGGCTGCCCTCGACCAGCTGGTGGCCACGCTCTGCCGGCCGCTGCGTCCGGACCTGGCCGCGCTGCAGGAAGACCCAGCCTGGGACGGGCAGCGCCGCGAAAAATATAACGGCAAGCTGGCGGAAGCGCGGGCTAAGGAGCTAGCCGATGCGCCGCTGGGCGTGAAAATCGTGGTGCTGCACCACTTCCTGCACGCGCGGCGCTTCATCCACCAGCCCTACAAAGACCTGTCCAAACAGCAGGCCGCCCCCCCCGAAGGGCCGCACCAACCAGCTCACAA
>CAXUKA010000418.1:0-5268 GCA_964251335.1 uncultured Hymenobacter sp. | reverse complement strand
AGCAATTACTTATACAAACGTCAGGCTCCCTTCTTTTTTGGAGAGGGGGTTGGGGGGTGAGGTTCCTCTTTGAGGTTCACCGCCCCAAGGTCACACTCATTAGCCCAATCACCACGTCGTTGGCCAGCGCCCGCACCGTCAGGCTCTTGAGCTTTTTCTGGGGGTCGAGCGGCAGTTCCAGCACAGTGGCCGCGCCACCATCAATCGCCTTGGTGCTAAAGCCTTTGATGCTGGTGTACTGGTCAAAGTTATCGGTAATCAGGCCGGTTTTGAGATGCACGCGCAGGGGCTTGGGCGCGCCGAGGCGGAAGGCGAAGCCATCGTCTACATAGTCTTGCTCTATGGGCCACCAAGTATCGGGGTTGCGCAGGGGCAGCGTGGCCGTGGTGCCATCGGTGTAAGTTACAATCACTTCGCCGTTAACGAATTGACTTTGCATGGCGCTGGTGCTGCCAGCCATGAGCAGCACGGCGCGGCGGGCCTGGCCGCGCAGGGGCACGGAGGCTTGGTGCGGGTAATTATCCCACTGCGATACGAACAGAATGTTCTTTGCCCCAGCCGTGCCCGGCGTGCGGAGCGGCGTGCCATTGGGTAGTAGGATTTCATTTTTAGCCCCAGCCAAACGGCGCAAGCCCGCATCGTCGATGTTGGCCTGAATGAGCGGGTAGCACCAGTTGCCGATGCCTTGGGTGGGCAGTTCCAGCGTAGCCGTTTCGGCGCGGGGCGTGAGGTAGTTCTGCTGAAAAATATGGGTTATCTGGTCGTTAAAAGAATGAGTTAAATCAACTGATTCCCAATGCGGAGCTTGCATATCTTTATCAGTAGCTACCAGTGGAGCCAGAGCCTTTATATCCACAGTCAGCGGCTCCCACCAGCTTAGGTTGCCCTGAGTCAGGCGCACAAACGCGGCGCGACTACCAGCCTGCTTATTTGCCTGCGCTGTGAGTGCGTGGCCGTTAGCCTGAGCACCCACCAGCGCCTGCTGCGGGTCGAGCAACGGCCCGGCTACTGCGTGAGTGAAGTGGGTTTCGAATGCCGCCCCTGGCTTGGTTACTGTAGATAGCGCTGCTGCATCGGGGGCAGTGCCTTTCCACTGAATATCAATTATGTATTGATGGGCCGGGGCGCCCTGGATTTCGATGAGCGGCCGGCCTACGCTGCCCGGCAGGGTGCGCCACTGAGCCGGCTGGCCATTCACTGTTACGGCCGCTATCTGGTCGGCCAAAGCGGGCACTTGCAGCTTTAGCGCCAATTGCTTGGGTAGCTGCTGGCCGATGGTGTACATCTCGCGCTGCCCTTGCCGCCGAAAGTGAAAGGCCACATCGGGCACCACAAGCCGGGCCGAATCCCAGGCGGCGGGCAGGCCGGGGCGTACCAGCAGGGTATCGTGCAGGGCATCGGGCCGGATGCCGAACAGCCCCTCGACCAGCGAGCGGGCAGCCATGCCAACGGGGTCGGCAAAGTCGCGGTACAGCTCGCCCCGGTTGGCGTCGTAGAAGCTGATTTGCTGGAAGTTGCCAGGGCTCGCGCCCAGGTACATGCTTTCGAGCAGGGCGCTTTTCCAGAACAGAAAGGCGTCGTCGCGGCGGCCTGCCTGCCAGTAGGCTAGGCTGGTGTGCAAGTTTTCGGCCATCACCACATTGTTCAACGACCAGTCGTAGGGCTGCCAGTTGGTAGTCGACAGCAAGTAGTATCCCGCATCGGGCAGCCCCGCCGCCCGCACCGGAATATGCGGAATTTCGGCATCGATATAGCGCGTAGCCTGATAAGCCTGGAAGGCATCGGCCACCTCCGAGTCGAGGGCATGGTAAATGGTCCAAAGGCCGGCGGCCGGGTGCAACGCCTTCAGGCCCAGTTTATCCTGATACTCGGCGTAGTGGCCCTGCTGCGGCAGCCACAAACGCTCGTTCAGGGCTGTGCCAATGCGGGCAGCCTCTTGGACGTAGCGGGTGGCGTTTCCGTGTAGCAACGTAACCAGCTCGGCAGCTTGCAGATTAGCGTAATAGTTATAGGCCGAGGTGTGGGTTACGGCCCCGCCGCTGTATTGCAGCGCGTCGCTGGCCCAGATGGCGGCGTAGGCATCGTAGAGGCCATCGCCGTCGGGGTCGAAATTGCGTTTTTCCCAGGCCAGATGGCGCTGGAGGGTGGGCCACAGCTCGCGGGCTTCGGCGAGGTCGCCGGTCCAGCGCAAGTGGCGCAGCAGGGCGTCCACGTACACGAGGTTCATGTCGTAGTGATGGGGGCGGAAATCGCCACCCGGATTGCGGCTGATATAGCCGCTGCTGAACACCGTGGTGCCTAGCTTTTCGAGCTGCCGAGCCAGGTGCAAAGCGGTGTCGGGCACCACTGGCCCGGTGGCCGGGCTGGTGAGCTGCGACTGCGCATAGGCGCGAAAGTGCTGGCTGGCCCGGTCGTGCCAGCCCAATGGGTCGGCGGCGTAGGGGCCGCGCCAACCATTGAGCCGGATGCGCCAGGCCACCGCGCCGTGCAGGTACGAGGGCGCTTCCCAAATGGCATCGGCCGCTACGGCCAGCGCCCCACCCAGGGTGTTGATGTAGGCGTCGGGCGTGCTCACTTGCACTCGGCTGGCTAGCGTGGCGCGGGCCGCTTCGGCACGAGCAAAAACAAGCGACAACTCCTTATACAACAGCACTTTCTTATCATCGGGCTTTTGCACCGCGAAGTACAGCGCCTCGCCATTGCGCACCGGCACCACACCCACCGCCACTGGTGCACTTGCTGCCTGAGAAGCCCGCAACTGCGCCGGCGACTCCTGCTGCGCGGCATCAGCAACGTGGGTCTTTGAAGCAGTAGGCATCGTGCCAATAAGCTCTTTCGGAACTGCCCCGGCCTCTGACGCTTTTGGCGACTTATCCCCTATTCCATATGTGAGCGTAAAGGCATTGTCTTTCAGCTGAAAGGCATTGCCCTGGCAGTATTCCGGCTTCAAATAAAAGCTGGATTCGGGGTCGGCCCCAATGTCGCCGTCGCGGCTGAATTTCTTGCCCGTTGCGCCTCCAAAAGCCCATAGCAGCTCTACTTTTTTCGGCACGTTGTCAAATTGCGCCTTCACTAGCACGCCTTCGGCGTCGGCCATTGCCAGCACTTCAAGGTGTAGCTTGCCGGAGCCGAGCAACGGGTCTGTAATGTCATAAAGCATCGCGCCGGGCCGGTAGCGAGCGGTGATGTTTTCGGCTTTTATCAGCCACTTACTTTGACTATTAGCCAACAGGCCAAACTTCAAGTTGCCGCCCATGCCGGGCAGATACAGAGCAAATTCGGGCAAGTCGCCAGCCTCCACGCGGAATGCAGTGTGCGTACCATACAACGCCCGGTTAAAGCGACGGGAGCCGTTGGTGATAACAAAATCCTGGCCTTCGGGGTGGTAGCGTAGCGTGCGCGGCTGGTTGTGCCAGAGGGGGGGCGCTTGGGCAGCGGCTGAAAGGTGGATTAGCATCAGTAGCAGCCAAATGGCAGCTAAGCGCACGGACCTCACCCCCCAACCCCCTCTCCCAAAAAAAGAGGGAGCCTGACGTTCGCTAACACCATTTTGCGTTCGGCTCCCCCTCTTTTTGGGAGAGGGGGTTGGGGGGTGAGGTCCGCGTGGCCTGGCAGTCAAAAAATCAAACACCTTCATCAGTAACCTCATGGAGTGGGCACACCCGCCGCTTTTTCATACACTTCTACCTCGACCAAGCCCAGCGTACCAGCCGGCCCCGGCTTATCGGTGGCGGCGGTTGGCACCTTAGGCGCTTCCAACTCAGTGATATTGAAGGCATCTTTCGCCTGCGTGGTGCCCGTTAGCTCGATACGTATTTTCTGGCCGGTGCGCGGGGTGAAGGCGGCGGTGTAGTAGCCTAAGCTGCGCTCGGTAGTGCCCTGAAATACCGCCTGCCCATCGACCAGAATACGAATCGGATACGTACTGGTGCGCCAGCCAGTTAGCTTCATCGCCACCTCGCTGATGGGCGCGGGTCGGGCCAGCGTATATTCAATCCACGGCTTGGCTTCTTGCTTATCTGATATCCACTCGCTCAGCTCATTATCGTCGTAGCTCAGGGCGGCGTTGGCGACATTAGAATTGGCTGCCACACCCGTAATCGGCACCGCCACCCGCGACACCGTGAACGACGGACCGGCCGGCGTCGGCCCGCGCCGAAGGCTCACTGGCAAGCCAGCGCTTGGCAGACGGGTCGCCAAGCCATCTTTTACCGCTACCGGCTCCGATTTCAGGTTTACCGTAGCTGGCTTCAATCCATCGGCCGTGGCGGTGAGGGTGATTTTGCCGGCCTGCGTGGTGGTGCGAATGAGCACGCGGTTTACGCCGCCTTCTACCGGCAGGCTCTTGGCTAATATATAATTATCCGGCCCCTGGGCCAAGCCACCGCGCCACTCGGCGGGGCCGTTGAGGGCAAAGCTCACCATATTCAGTGCCGTGGGGCAGCGGCGACCTTGGGCATCTACAGCCTCAACCTGCACCAGGGCCAGGTCGGTGCCATCGGCGTGCAGGCCAGCGGGGCTGGTCATAGGCGTAAGACGCAGAGATACAACAGGGCCGGCTGTCTGGTGCTCGGCTTCGCTTACTTGCTTGCCCGTTGCGTCGTAGCTCACGGCGCGCAGGGTGCCAGACTGCCAGGCTACGTCTTTGAACGTGAATAGGAAATGGTAATTGCGCTGGCCGAAGCCCAACGACTTGCCGTTTAGAAACAGTTCGACTTTCTCCCCATTCGATACCACATCCACATTTTTCACCACGCCCGCTTTGTAGTTCCAGTGGCCGATGATGTGCGTATGCGGGTGCTCTGGCTCGACCCAGCCATCCCACATCACTTGGTGGGCATAGAAGCCGTCTTTGGGGATGCGCAGGGCATCGACCTCGCCGCTGCGGCGGTAGTTTTCCTCGCCCCGAAAATGCGTATTCGTATCCGAAAACACGATATTGACGCCGCCCGCGCTGGTACGAGTGCCGGTGCCAGGCCGCTCGTGCCAGTACTCGTACCACCGAATCACGTCCTCGCGGGCCTGCGAATCCTGGTTGCGATTGTACTCGGCGGCATTCGCGCCTTTGTAGAGCGGACCGGCTCCGTCTTTGTGATAGGGCGGCGAAAGCTCGTCCCAGTATTTGCGCAACGCCTCATCGCGCGAGTACTCCATGGCCCACAGCGGCTTGCCGGCGCTTTTGTTGATGTAGAGCATTTCGCCGCCGTACTCGGCCTGGGCAATATCCAGCATTTCGCGCGAGCCGATGGCCCGGCCGCCGTGCGGGTC
>CAXUKA010000417.1:0-5303 GCA_964251335.1 uncultured Hymenobacter sp. | reverse complement strand
GGTGGAGCGGACGAGCGGGGCCATAGCCAGCGGCTGCTAGCAGCTGCCGCGCCTTTTGGGGCTGGAAGGTGTAGCCGGGCACTTTCTCGGGCGAAAATGACGGCAGCGCGGCTGGCACAAAGCCCGAGTTGCCGGGCACGCCCACGTGGTTGAGCACGTAGGCCACCAGTTCCGGCTTGTTGATGGCGTAGTTGAGGGCTTGGCGCACGTGTTGGTCGCGTAGAGCGCGGCCCTGAGCGGCCTGCTCGCCCGTGAGGTTAGCCGAGTCGAGCTGAAAGCCCAAGTATTCGGTATTCAAATAAGGTGCTTTCTGTACCGTGAAGCGGCCCTTGAAGTCAGCCCGCACGGTGCCATCGGTATTCATCACAAGGTCGCGCGAACCTTCGCGGATGCCGCTCAGGAAATCCAGCTTGCCTTGCAGAAAGGTCAGAAACTCGGTTTTGCGGTCGGCAATAAAGCTGATTTGCACTGCGTCGAGGTAGGGCAACTCGTTGCCCTTTGCGTCATTACGCCAGTAGTGCCCGTTTTTGTGCAGTAACAGCACGTTGCCCGTATCCCAAAGTTTGAACCGGAATGGCCCGGTGCCTACCGGGTGTTCGCGAAAGTCTTTGCCATATTTCTCCACTGCTTCGTGGGGCACCACGAAGGCATAGGGCATGGTCAGAATACTCAGGAAAGGAATAAACGGCTCTTTGAGGTGAATGCGTAGCGTTGAGTCATTGACCGCCACAAAGCAAGTATCGCTGATATTGCCCTTGCTGTCTTCCAGCACTTTACCCCGAAATATCCAGCCTCCCGGCGAGGCCGTCTTAGCATCTAGCAGTCGCTGAAAGCTATACACGAAGTCGGCGGCCGTGACATGGCGAGGATTAGAGAGTGGTGGACTCATTTCTAAAGCCTCCTGTATTGGCCGGTTGTGCTCCTTGGCCTCCTGTTCCTGCTGCGCTCTTATCTGTGCTGCTATAACTGGAAATACGGCACTGTCTGCGTGAAAAAACACGCCCTTACGCAGCCAAAATGTATACGTCAGCCCGTCGGGCGAAATGGCATACCGCCGCGCCAACGCCGGCGTGGGCTGCAAGGTCGAGTCCAGCTCCATGAGCCCATTGTAAAGCTGCGACACGGCCCAGATATTGGCCTGGTTGCGGGTAAAGGCCGGGTCGAGCGAGGTCAGCGCCTCGGGCTGGTTATAGCGAAACACGCGCCGCTCATCGGCCGCCGACAGGCTGGCACTCGAGCACGCAGCCAGCAGCGCCGTTCCGGCGGCCAGCATTATCCCGAGCAAAGCTCCGCGCAATCGCAAATCGTGTAGAAACATCTATTTAGGGTGTCGGTTGCAAAGGTAGGGGCCGCGTTGGCCCGTTCATTTTCTTCCCTTTTCATGCAGCTTACTTATTTCGGCCACGCCAGCTTTCTGGCCACCATCGGCGGCGTTCGCGTTCTGTTCGACCCCTTTATTCGCCCCAATCCATTGGCTAAAGACGTGAATGTAGAGGCTATTGAGGCCGATTACATTCTGCTTTCGCACGGCCACAGCGACCACATTGCCGATGCCGAAGAAATTGCCAAGCGCACGGGCGCTAAAATCCTGGCTATCGCCGAAGTAGCCGGCTATTTCGGGGCCAAAGGCATCGAAGCTATCGGCTCTAACCTTGGCGGCCGGGTCAAGCTGCCGTTTGGCACGGTACACTTCGTAGCCGCCGCCCACAGCAGCTCGTTCCCCGATGGCTCGTATGCTGGTGTGCCGGTGGGTTTTGTCATCAAAACCAATGAGGGCCAGACGTTTTACTACGCCGGCGACACGGGCCTGACTTACGACATCAAGCTCATCAAGGACTGGTACACGGTCGATTTTGCCATCCTGCCCATCGGCGACCACTACACCATGGGCATCACCGACGCGCTGGTGGCGGCCGACTGGGTAGGCACTACAGAAGTGATTGGTATGCACTTCGATACGTTCCCCGCCATTGCTATCGACCATGCTGCTACGCTGGCCGAAGCTAAAGCCGCTGGCAAAAACCTGCACCTGCTCAATATTGGCAGCAGCATTAGCCTCTAAACAGCAGCTTGCGCCCCCCTGCCGGATTCGCCAGGCCCACCTAGGCTTGGCGAATCCATTTTTTTTAGCCTTATTTTGTATGTTGAACTACGCCGGCCGTGCCGGCCATTAGCTACTAGGGCAGCGCATTTTTGTTATATCGTTTGTTGTTATGGGTAAAATCATTGCGGTAGCCAACCAAAAAGGTGGCGTTGGCAAAACCACCTCGGCCATCAACCTGGCCGCCTCGCTGGCGGCCCTCGACTACCGCACCCTGCTCGTCGACGCCGACCCGCAGGCCAATGCGACGTCGGGCGTGGGCTTCGACCCCAAAGACATCGAAAACAGCGTGTACGAGTGCATGGTAGATGGCATCCCGGCCAAGGATATCATCTTGCAAACCAATATCTTACCGCACCTCGACCTCATGCCTTCGCACATCGACCTGGTGGGTGCCGAGGTAGAGATGATAAACCTGCCCAACCGCGAGGAGAAGATGAAGGCCGCCCTGCGCCCCCTGGCTGCCGAGTACGACTTCATCATTATTGACTGCTCGCCCTCGCTGGGCCTCATCACGGTGAACGCCCTCACGGCCGCGCACTCGGTTATTATTCCGGTACAGTGCGAGTATTTTGCACTCGAAGGCTTGGGTAAGCTATTGAATACCATTAAGATAATTCAGAGCCGCCTCAACACCGACCTCGAAATCGAAGGCATCCTGCTCACGATGTACGATGTGCGCCTGCGCCTTTCCAACCAAGTGGTGGAGGAAGTGCAAATGCACTTCCAACAGCTTGTGTTCGACACCATTATCCCGCGCAATGTTAAGCTGAGCGAGTCGCCGAGCTTCGGCATCCCCGTTATCCTGCACGATGCCGAAAGCAAAGGTGCGGTGAGCTACCTCAACCTGGCCCGCGAAATAGTGGAGAAGAACAGCGTGGAGGCGAACCCTGAAGCTGAAGCGGCTGACGAAGTGGCGTAGCTTGTATACCTTAGAAATTGATATAGTGCCGTGTAGTGGTGTCAGATTATTTCTGGCACCACTACACGGCACTTTCTTGCTACTGTCTTTTTGGCTATAAACCGGGCATCACTACGCGACACACCACTGCGCAACCTGGCTAGGATAACCGAGCAGTCCCAAAGCCATCCATTTTCCTCCTTGCCCTTCGCCCGCCAGGGCGTAATTTTGAAGTTCAGCGGCCCCCTTACTCTTTGGGCCACGCTGGCTAGTAGTATGTCCGCAGAGAAGAACGAAGATAAAATTCAGGCGGCCCTGGCTGCCAACCCCGCTGCCGCTGCTGCGTCGAAGCGCCGCATTGGCGGTCTGGGCCGGGGCCTCAACGCGCTCATTGAAGGCAGCTACGACAAGCCCAGCGAGCGCGTACTCGCCAACCCCAACCCTGTGAATGTGGTGGGCCTGATTCCGGTGGGCCAGATTGAAACCAACCCGTACCAGCCGCGCACGCACTTCGACCAAGAGGCACTGCAGGAGCTGGCCGAAAGCATTCGCACCCAAGGTATTATCCAGCCCGTAACGGTGCGGCAGCTGGGGCCAAACCAGTACCAGCTCATCTCGGGCGAGCGCCGCCTACAAGCCAGCAAGCTGGCTGACCTCGACAGCATTCCGGCCTACATTCGCAAGGCCGACGACCAGCAGATGCTGGAAATGGCGCTGATTGAGAACATCCAGCGCGAAAACCTCAACGCCATTGAGATTGCCCTCTCGTACCAGCGCCTGCTGAGCGAGTGCAACCTGCGCCAGGAAGACCTGGGCGAGCGCGTGGGCAAAAACCGCTCGACCGTGACCAACTACCTGCGCCTGCTGAAGCTGCCGCCCGATATTCAAATCGGCCTGCGCGACGCGGTAATTGGCATGGGCCACGCTCGCGCCCTCATCAGCATGGAAGACCCGCAGCAGCAGGTGGCGCTGTACCGCCGCATCGTGGTCGAAGACCTATCGGTGCGCCGTGTGGAGGAACTGGTGCGCCAAGGTGTGCACCCGGCCGCTAACACTCCTGCTGCTCAGCGCGAGCAGCCTACTCCGGTAGTACCGGTAGCCGAGCTGCGGCGCACCGAGCGCCAGCTCACCGACTACTTTGGCTCGAAGGTGCAGCTGAAACCGACAGCACAGGGCCGGGGCGAAATCAAGATTTCTTTCGACTCGGTAGAGGACATGCAGCGCATTCTGCACATTTTGCAGCCAGCATAAGGTGCTGAATACTATTCGCTGGCGGCTACACGTTGGCAGCTTTTGTATGAAATACCTTATTAATCTCCTGCCTCAGTGGGGTTGGCTGCTAGTACTGCTGGCGCTGGGCACCGCCCGCCCGGCATGGGCACAGCTGCCCTCAACGGCCGTAGTCTCCCCCGACCTGACTCGCCCTCCTACCGACACGGCCCGCGTAGCCCCCAAGCTCACCAAAGCGCAAAAACGCGCACAAGCCGCCGCCGACTCAGTATTCAAAACCGAACGGCTGCTCGGCATGCGCGTGACTCGCGCCCAAAAAGCCGGCTACCTGGCTCTGCTGCCTGGTGCCGGCCAGATTTATAATAAGCGCTGGTGGAAGCTGCCACTGGTATATGGCTTGCTGGGCTCGCTGGGCAGTGTGGAGTATTTCTACCAAGTGCGCTACAGCGATTATAAAAACGCCAAGTCGATTCTAGCGCTTCATGCCAATAAGGCTGATACGCTGGGTAGCGCGGCACTAGGCCGCGCCAGCATCGAGCGCACTACATCGGGCATCGAGAATGGCATCATTTTCTATCGCCGTAATCGCGACCTGTACATCCTGGTATTTGCAGCGGGATATGCCCTACAAATACTTGATGCCGTGGTAGATGCACATCTGCACGATTTCGACGTGGGCAAAGACCTGAGCTTGCACTGGGAGCCCGCATTTCTGCCGATACCTGGCCAAGTGATACCCGGCATAGGAGCTACCGTAGCTTTGCGCGTAAAATAAGTTTTGGTTGGTAGGGTGCGAGGTTTGCTCCCATCCGGCCTTGTTAAGCAATAGCTTCTTAACAAGGCCGGACGGGTAGCAAGCCCCGCACCCTACCTCAGTTAAGTACCCATATGAGAATCATCCTTATCGGCTACGGCAAGATGGGCCAGACGCTGGCCGCCTTGGCCCCAGCCCATGGCCACGAAGTAGTTGGTATCATAACCCAAGAAGCTTCTTCGCAGCGCATCGAAGACTTCACGCCTGCCATGGCCGATGTGGCCATCGAGTTTACCCACCCCGAGTCGGCCTTCGGC
>CAXUKA010000416.1:0-5333 GCA_964251335.1 uncultured Hymenobacter sp. | reverse complement strand
CGTGGCCGCCACGGTGCCCGCCGCCCTCACCTACCCCGGCCTACTGCGCTACTGGGTGGTGGTGAAAAAAGCTGACCAAAAGCTCACCTTTCCTGGTGGCAAAATCGGCTCGCCGCTTGACTGGGACTTCGCAGACCAAGCTCATTGGGAGGTGCCGCTAGTGCCGGCTGCCGCGCCGCTGCCGCTCTTTACCGCCGCCCTCGACCACGATGCGGCAGAGGCCAAAGGCGTTAGCTGGGTTAATTGGACGGACTTCACCACCACGCCCAGCGGCGCGCAGGCGGTGCGGCTGCTCGTCAATCCGGCCAAGGCCGGGCAGCCGGCTCCGGAGGCTGGCCCCGCCTCGTCGCTGCGGGCTTACCTCGGCGCTAAAACGGCCGCTCGTGCCACCGATTTAAGCAATTTCACTGCCCTGGTTCTTAAAATCGCCAGCAACCAGCCGGCTAATACTCATGTGCGAGTGGCGCTCGTGACCCGCGATGCCGTGGCGTATGAGGCCGTAGTACCGCTGCCTGCGGCGGGGGCCGAAGTGCGGGTGCCACTGAGCGCATTGCGGGCTGCGCCGCTGCTACTGACGCCCCGGCCCTACCCCAGCTTTTTGCCCCTTACTTATAACCCGGCAAGTGCGCCGCCCTTCCGGCTGGCCGAGGTGGAGGTGCTCCAAGTTATCGTAGACCAGCCGACCAGTCTCACCGAGCAGTTGCGCGTCGATATCGAGTCGGTGACTTTGCAGTAAACTTTCGGCGTAGTAGCTGTGTCTGTAGCGAGTCGGGCCTTATTCTGGCGGGAATAAGGCCCGACTTTTTGCTGAAAAAGAATCTATTTTTCCCCACCCACCTCATGGCTATTTCTACTCGATTGCTGGCGGCGCTATTGCTGCTCGCCAGCTGGCTGCCCGCTGCCGCCCAAACTACCACGCCTGCCTTCGCCAAAGGGGCCGACATTAGTTGGGTCACCCAGATGGAAGCTAATAACTACCACTTTTACAATAAGGCCGGGCAGCAGCAAGACCTGTTTCAGCTGCTGCAAAGCGACTATGGGATGAATACCATCCGGCTGCGCGTGTGGGTGAACCCGCCCGCCGGCTACAACAACGCCGCCGACGTGCTAGCCAAAGCCCTCCGTGCCAAGGCGCTGGGCATGCGTATCCTCATCGACTTTCACTACAGCGACGACTTCGCCGACCCCGGAAAGCAAACCAAGCCCGTAGCTTGGCAGAGCTATACCGTGGCCCAGCTCAAGCAGGCCGTGTACGACCACACCACTACGGTGCTCACCTTGCTGCGCAACAACAATATCACGCCCGAGTGGGTGCAGGTCGGTAACGAAACCAACGACGGCATGCTCTGGCCCGAGGGCCGCGTCACGGTCAATGGCTTTGCCAACTTCGCTGCTTTCGTCGACCAGGGCTACGCCGTCGTGAAGGCCGCCAGCCCTACCAGCAAGGTGATTGTGCACATTGCCAATGGCGAGAATAACAGCCTCTTCCGCTACAACTTCGATGGCCTGCAAGCCAACGGTGCCCGCTGGGATGTCATCGGCCTGTCGCTCTACCCCAATGCCTCAACCTGGAATACGTACACCACGCAGGCGCTGGCCAACATGAATGACATGGTGAGCCGCTACGCTGGCAAAGAGGTGATGGTAGTCGAAACCGGCATGGACAATTACGTGCCCATCGCCACCCGCCAGATGCTGCTCGACCTCATCGCCAAAACGCAGTCCGTGCCCAGCAATAAAGGCCTGGGCGTGCTTTATTGGGAGCCGCAAGTGTACAACTGGCAGGGCTATACCCTCGGGGCCTGGGGCAGCAACAACGCGGCCACCGTGGCGCTGGATGGCTTTCTGGCCGCGCCACCTGCCACGCTCATTTATAACCCCGGCTTCGAGTACACCGCCGCCACCCAGACGCCGTTGGGCTGGACCACCACCTCCACGGCTGATGCCGATGCCGACTACACCGAGTACAACGGCCACAGCAGCCAGTTTCGCCTCACGCACTACAAGGCCACGGCGTACAGCGTGCGTACTTCCCAAGCCCTTACCAACGTGCCCAACGGCACCTACACCTTACGCGGCTGGGTGATGAATGGCGGCGGCCAAACCACCTGCCAGCTTTACGCCCAAAGTGGCGGGGTCGATAAAAACCTGGCCCTGCCCACCGCCAGCACCTGGACGCAAATAAGCGTGCCCGGCATCGTGGTCGCCAACGGCCAGTGCGAAATTGGCCTGCGCACGGTAGCCAACGCCGGCAATTATTGCAGTCTCGACGATGTGGAATTAGTACTCACGTCGGCGCTGGCCACCACGCCGGCTGCCAGCCCGGCCACGGCCATGCAGCTATTTCCCAATCCTGCGGCCGGCCAGTTCAGCCTGAGCTACACGCTGGCCCAACCAGCCACCGTACAGGTGGCATTATATAACCTTACCGGGCAACGAGTGCGCACGCTGGCCGAGGTGCCGAGCCTAGCGGCGGGTACGCACACCGTGGCGCTGGGCTCAGTAGCTGACTTAGCAGCGGGTGTTTATATGGTGCAGGTAACTTGCGAGGGAGTTACGAGTAGCCAGCGCCTGGTGAAGGTGGAGTAACCCACAGAAATATTCAGTTACAAAAAAGCCCTGCCACTCACGCGGCAGGGCTTTTTTGTGGCAGTAGCGCGAGCTGCTGCTATCCCTTGTAAAACATCCACTTCGACAACTCTCTATACGTTACTTTCTTGCCATACATTAAAATACCCACCCGGTAGATGCGCGATGCCACCCATACCGTGCCCACAAAGCCCACGATGAGCAGCGATACCGACAAGGCTAGCTGCCACATCGGCACCCCAAACGGCAGCCGAATCACCATGGCCACCGGCGAGGTGAAGGGTATCATCGACATCCAGAAAGCTACCGGCCCGTCAGGATTGCGCAGGATAACCGAGAAGCCGATGATGTAGCTCAAAATCAGCGGCATGGTTATCGGGAACATGAACTGCTGGGTATCGGTCTGGTCATCCACGGCCGCGCCCACGGCCCCGAATAGCGCCCCGTAGAGCAGGTAGCCGCCCAGGAAGTAGGCGATGAACCCGAAGACTATCGTCCAGATAGGAATATTGAGCTTACCCAGTTTTTCGACTGCGCTGCCGATAAGATTGGCGCGTTTGGCGGGGTTCATCTGCTCGGCCGAGGCAGCGGCCTGGGCGGCTACCGACGTGGTGCCGGGCGTAGCGCTGGTATTAGCAGCGGCTACCTCGGTTTTGGCTTTTTCAATTTCATCGCCCATCACGAGTGGTACTACTACGGCCGAAGCGCCCCACGAAAGCAGCCCCCACAGCAGAAATTGCGTGAGGCCCACGGCGGCAATACCCACGATTTTGCCCATCATCAAGTCGAAAGGCTTCACCGAGGAAAGCATTACTTCCATCACGCGGCTCGACTTTTCTTCGCCCACGCCGCGCATAATCTGCACGCCATAAAGGAAGATAAAAAAGTAAATCAGAATAGCCAGCACCGACGCGATACCCGTCGTGACGCCCGAGTTGCTGTCCTTCTCTTGGCCAGTTTCATCGACACTCACCGCACTCAGCGACACTTTGGCCCGCAGCTGGTCGAGCTGGGTTTGGGTAAGGCCCGATTTCTGCATTTTTAGCTCGGCAAAGGCATCGGTGAGCGCCTTTTGCACCCGCATTTCCTTATCGAGGCTGATGTTGCCTTTGCCAAAAAACTGCACGCCCTGCGGGTCTTGCATATCAAGGCCAGCCGGCAAGTAGAGCAACCCAGCGTGCTTGTCCTTCTGAAAGCTCTTCTTAGCCTCGGGCAACTCCCCCGCTACCGGCAAAAACTGAAGCTGCGGCGTTGACATCTGTGCCAGCCGAGTGGCAATACCTAGGTTACTGAGGTCGCGCACGTCCACGACTTCGGTGCCCTCATCGGAGGTCGCAATCTTGCCAACCACAACCCCGAAGCCCGCAATAATAAACGGCACCAATAAGGTGAGTACGATAAAAGCCCGCTTGCGCACCCGCGTCAGGTATTCGCGCTGGGCTACGAGTAAAAATTTGGAAGCCATAGTTTTACAGAAGAGCGTTAGCGGTTTCGTTCAGAGTTTCGGGCATGGTTTCGCGCACGCGCCGGATAAAAATGTCGTTGATGCTCGGTATCTGCTCGCGGAAGGCGTGCACCTGCACTTTCCCAATGAGGGCACGCAGCAAGTCATTGGGCGTAGTCCCAGCGTGCAGCTGAATGCGGGCGTAGAAATGTCCGTTTTCGCGCTCCTTCTGCTCGATTACCTCAAAATCAGGATGCATTAAAATGAGTTGCCCCTGACCCTCAACCTCATAGGTGTTGTTCTTGAATTGGTTGCGAATGGCCGTTACCGGCCCATCAAGCACCTTGCGCGAGCGGTTGATGAGGGCGATGCTATCGCACATTTCCTCCACCGACTCCATGCGGTGCGTCGAGAAAATGATGGCCGCGCCCTCTTCTTTCAGCCGCAGAATCTCGTCTTTAATGAGGTTGGCATTAATCGGGTCGAAGCCTGAAAACGGCTCATCTAGGATAATCAGCTTGGGCTCGTGCAGTACGGTGGCCACGAACTGCACCTTCTGTTGCATGCCCTTACTCAGGTCTTCCACGTTTTTCTCAGCCCAGGCCTTGATATCGAAGCGGTCGAGCCATTTTTTGATGCGCTGTATAGCATCAGCGCGGCTCAGGCCTCGCAGCTGGGCCAAGTAGATGAGCTGCTCGCCCACTTTCATTTTTTTGTACAGGCCGCGCTCTTCAGGCAGGTAGCCAATATCACCGATGTGGCTGGGGTTCAGCTTCTCACCCCGAAAAAACACTTCTCCCGAGTCGGCCCCAGTTATCTGGGTGATGATGCGGATGAGCGAAGTTTTGCCCGCACCGTTGGGGCCGAGCAGGCCGAAGATGCTTTGCTCGGGCACGGACAGGCTCACCCCGTCGAGGGCCGTGTGCTGAGCGTACTGCTTGCGCACGTCGCGCACCTCCAGGATAGGCGTAGCGGTTGGTTTTTGCATGACAAAAAGGATATAGAAAAAACGCAGGGTAAAAGTAGCAGAATTGGGCAGACGCCTCTCGCCATCGGGAGCCAGATGCGTAATACGCGCCCCCAAGCAGCCCAAAACGCTCCCGAGCTGAATCAGCGGGCGGCTGATTCAATTGGCTCGTCCAGCTCGCGCAACTGGCCTTCGAGCCGGTCGAGGTGCCGGCCATAGAGGCGCTGCAAGTACCAGCGGGTGAAGTAGATGATACCGAATTGGCAAATGAGCCCTACTACCAGCACCAGGGCCACCACCACGCCCAGCTGCGTCCAGCGCGGCCCAGCGCTC
>CAXUKA010000415.1:0-5334 GCA_964251335.1 uncultured Hymenobacter sp. | reverse complement strand
GGAGCCGACCGCCTTCTTTTGAATATTTTAGGAAAAATCACTACCAGTATCGTCCGGCTCCCCCTCTTTTTTGGAGAGGGGGCTGGGGGGTGAGGTTCCCCGCCAGAACAGAAACCACTATGCTAAGCAGAGTTGCCGATACTATCTACTGGCTGGGCCGCTACATGGAGCGCACCCAAGCCATGTTGCAGGTCATTCGTATTCAATACATTGCTTCGCAGGATGAGCCCAACTACTGGGGTTGGCAGCCGCTGCTGCACACCTTCGGCGACCTTAGCGACAAGGAGCTGGAACAGCGCGCTCCGCACACGCCGCAGGTGCTGTACCACCTCATTTTCGACCGCGAAAACGGGGCTTCGGTGTACCATAACATCGTGCGGGGGCGCGAGAATGCCCGCGCCGTGCAAGACCACATTACCAAAGAAGTGTGGCAGAGCCTCAACGACTTCTACCACCTCATCCGGCGCGACGACGTGGCGCACCAGACGCTGGGCGAAGACCCCATGTCAGGCTTCGATACGCTGACCCAGCAAAGCGTGCTCTACGTGGGCACGGTGCAAAATACCATGCCCCGCGACGAGGGCTACATCTACCTGAAGCTGGGCAAATTTTTGGAGCGCTCGCTACAAACTATTGATTTACTGCGCCTCAACCAGCACCTCTTCGACCAGGCCACCGAAGCGCACTCGCCCGAGCTGCGCTATGTGCTCTTTGGCCTGCTAGGCTACGAGCTGTACCTCAAAACCTACCAGGGCCAGATAGACGCCCAAAGCGTGCTGGAACTAGTGCTCTACAACCCCGATTTTCCGCACTCGCTGCTATACAGCCTCGGGCAGCTTCAGCGCTACTGCGAGCGCCTTAAGGATAAAAGCCGGCCCGAGAGCTACGAACACCTGCGCTTTCTCATCGGCAAGGCCCGCACCACGGTGGCCTACAGCACTTTGCAGGCGCAGCAAAATGGCGCGCTAGACCAGTTTCTGAGCCAAGTGCGGAGCGAGCTGTTAGAAATTACCGCCGCGCTGAGCAATGCTTATTTTGGTAATAGCTAGTTTGTCATTGCGAGCAAAGCGAAGCAACCGCACCTGCATAGAACCCAAATGGCTCGTCTTGGTGCGATTGCTTCGCTTCGCTCGCAATCACAAGGAATTAAATAGATACTCGAAATTATGCCTTCCTATAAAATTCAGCATCGCACGCGCTATACCTACGCCGCGCCCGTGATTGACTGCGCCAATCAGCTGATGATTTATCCGCTGCCCGATGCGCGGCTGACGGTAAAAAGCCACACCGTAAGCATCACGCAACAACCCGATGTGGCGCTGTTCACCGATTATTTTGGCAACCAGGTTGGCGTATTCTCGCTCATTCAGCCGCATTCGGAACTGGTGATTGACTCGGTGGCCGAGGTCGAAACCCACGCCATTCAGTTTCCGATGGATGAGGCAGCTGCCGCCGCGCAGTGGGAAAACCTGGCCGGCCTGCGCACCGACGTCGAGTTTATGGACTTCTTGAAAGTGGCGCATTCGGAGCTGGAAACCGAGATTCGGGCGGCGCTGGGCGGCATCGTCACCTTCGGGGCCAAGCCACTGAAGCAGGCGCTCGAGCTTTCGGAGTATGTCCACGATAATTTCAATTATCAGCAGGGCGTGACGAGCATTGAAACGCCCCTGGAAGAAATATGGCGCTTGCGAACGGGTGTGTGCCAGGATTTTACGCACCTACTTATCTACCTGCTGCGCATGGTGGGCATGCCCGCCCGCTACGTGAGCGGCTATGTGTGCCCCCGCGAGGAAGGCGTGCGCGGCGCGGGCGCGACCCACGCCTGGGTCGAAGTATACGTACCCTTCTATGGCTGGCTGGGCCTCGACCCCACCAATAACTGCATCGTGAACGACGGGCACGTGCGCATGGCCATCGGCCGCAATTTTGCCGACTGCACGCCCGTGAAAGGCACCTACAAAGGCACCGGCGCGCACACCCTGGAAGTATCAGTCCACATCGAAAATGGCAAGCCGATACCCGGCAATGAGGTGCCCGAAGCGCCGGTGTACGTGCAGCAGTCGCCAGCAGCCGCTGTGGCTCCGGTGAACTCCTACCGCAAGTACATTACCTGGGAGCAACAGCAGCAGCAGCAACAGCAATAGAGCATGAGCTTTGGCTCGCTTTAGGCCACAAAAAAGGGTAGTCGTATAGATTACCCTTTTTTGTGACCTCTTTTCTAATCAGCTATTTACTTATCAGTTGCCAGCTGAAATTTCACTGGCACAGTAAAGCTCACCGCTACGGCCCGGCCGTTTTGCTTACCGGGTATAAAGCGCGGTAGCTGCCGTATCGAAGCCAGCACAGCATCATCATACGGCGTACTCAAGCCCTTGATAATATTGGGGTCTTGCACGGTTCCATCGGCCTCTACAATAAATGAAGCAAAAACAGCCCCATTCATCTGAGCCGATTTTTCTAGCTTTGGGTAGACTAGCTTATCCTGAATGGCCTTCGTAATAGCAAGCACAGAACCCCCGCCGGGCAATTGCGGCATTTGCTCGACATAGGTGTACACTTTGCGCTCACCTGAGGCCGTTGGTGGAGTAGCCGGGATACCCTTCGTTGGCATAGGCGGCGGCGGGGCCGACTGGGCGCTGGCCGACTGGCCAGCCACAAAAAGCAACTCCGCCAGTACGGGAAGGGCCAGCCACTGCTTCCAGCGGCGCACGGGAATTTGGTTTTGCAACATGGCAATTCGGATTAGGGTGAAGGAAAAAGTGAAGGGTTGAAGCAGGGTTGAATGCTGGCCACCGGCTAGGCTACGGGTGGCCAACCGGGCCAGCAGTACGGTATAAGACCCGGCTGTTGCGTTGGCCACGGCCGGCGCGGGTTGCTGGGCGGCTGCACGGTCGGCTAATAGCTCGTGGGTAAGCCGCACTGCGGGCAATAGCAGGTGCACGAACGGATTGGGCCACAGCACGACGCGCCACAATTCGAGCCACAGGATGTCGTAGGTATGCCCTTGCTGCACATGAGCCAACTCGTGCCTTAGCACAGATGATGCCTCGGCGGCCGTCAAGTCGGCCGTTTCATCCCAAAAAATAGTATTGCCAAAAGAGCTGATGGGCAGCTGCCCACCAGTGTATACCAGCGTGTAGCCAGGGCGCACTTCGCGGGGCAGGCGGCGAGTGGCCCTATACAGGTGCCCAGCCTGATAGGCCAGCCGCACCAGGCCCAGCACTACGCCGGCGAGGTACAGGCCCATCAGCCAAGCCCAGCCGGGCCAGACCCCGGCAAGTTCACCGGTGGTGGCACTTAGCGTGGGCAGCAATATCGCCACAGGGTTCGAGCCAGAGGTAGCGGTGCTAGACAACCACTCTGGCCATTCGGGATGTGGCAGCAGTGGCAACACTACCGTTACCACCGGAGCCAATAGCAGCAACGCCCGATTGTAGCCGAAGCACTGCTCGGCACGCAATACGCCCCGAAATAGCAACCACAGCGCGCCTAATGGCAACAAGGTGCTGGCTAGCCAGCTAAACAACGGTGGAATAGCGTTCATGGCTGCGGGTTGTTAGGAAGCAATGGAGCTTCGTCGTTGGTGTCTGCGGGGTTAGCCTGGGCGTGGCGCAGCAGGGCATCAAGCTGCGCCGCGTCGAGGTTTTCGTCCTGGGCGAAGAAGGATACCAATTGGCTGAAGGAGCCGCCGAAGTAGCCCCGCAGCAGTTTGCGTAGCGAAAAGCGGCGGTAATCGTCTTGCGCCACCAGGGCGTGGTAGCGGTAGCCGCGCCCCACGGGCTCATAGCCTACGAAGCCTTTTTGCTCTAAAATGCGCACGATGGTCGAGACCGTAGTAAGCGCGGGCTGGGGCGCGGGCAATTCGGCCAGCACGTCTTTCACGGCGCTGGGGCCACACCGCCAGAGTATCTGCATCACCTGCTCTTCGGCGCGGGTAAGCTCAGGGAAAGGGGGCTGCATAAACGGTATAACTGGTTGACAAAGCGAAGTACGGAAGTTTTCAACGTAAAATTTAGTTTATAACTAAATTTTACGTTGAAAATAGATAACCAGCTTACTAATAATACATTATTTTTATCAACTGCGACTTCTATAATCTCTCTCGCAACCACTTAGTAGGTTTACGGCTTACAAAGCCGCGCTTGCACCCACTACTGCAACCTGTTCGAGGTGCTGCGCAACCCTTGCTATGACGTTTTCCTATCAACAGCTTTTCACCTTCGCCGAGCAGGTTTTTCTGAGTATCGGCTGCCCGCCCGCCGACGCCACTCTTGCTACCGAAACTCTGCTTTCGGCCGACTTGCGGGGCGTCGATTCGCACGGCGTGGCGCGCCTCTCGGGCTACGTGCGCCTCTGGGAAGCCGGCCGCATCAATGCCACGCCCCGCGTAGGTGTCACCTACGAAACGCCCAGCACGGCCGTGGTCGATGGCGACGGTGGGCTGGGTTTGGTAGTAGGGCCGAAGGCCATGCGCATTGCCATGCAAAAGGCCGAGCAAGTGGGCACCGGCTGGGTTTCGGTGAAGAACTCCAACCACTTCGGCATCGCGGGCTACCACGCCATGCTGGCCCTAGCGCAGGACATGATAGGCGTGGCCATGACCAACGCCTCGCCGCTGGTAGCGCCTACTTATTCGCTGGAAAGGCTACTGGGCACCAACCCCATCGCCGTGGCCGTGCCAGCCGGCGAGCAGCCCGATTTTGTGCTCGACATGGCCACCACTACTGCCGCCAATGGCAAGCTCGAAATAGCACAGCGCAAGAACCTGCCCATTCCGATGGGCTGGGCGCAGGACGCCGAAGGCCGCCCCAGCACCGACTCCAACGCCGTGAAAAACGGCGGCGCCTTGCAGCCGCTGGGCGGCGAAACCGGCTCGCATAAAGGCTATGGCCTGGGCGCGGTAGTCGATATCTTTTCGGCCGTGCTGAGCGGGGCTAATTACGGGCCGTGGGTACCGCCGTTCGTGGCGTTTTTGCAGCCCTCGGCCAACCCGGTGGGCCAGGGATTGGGCCACTTTTTCGGGGCCATGCGCATCGATGCCTTCCGTCCGGCCGACGAGTTTAAGGAACACATGGATAAGTGGATAACCACCTTCCGCGAAGCAAAAGCCGTGGAAGGCAAGCACGTCCTCATCCCCGGCGACCCCGAGCGTGAGATGGCCGCACACCGATTGCTGGATGGTCTGCCGCTGCTAGATGCAGTGGTAAAGGACCTGGAAAGCGTGGGGGCGAAGTTTGGCGTGAAGCTGTAGTACTTTATTGGGGTAGTTAAACCAAACGCTCGTCATGCTGAGCTTGTCGAAGCATCTCTACCGCACCGTTGAATAGCTTGAAC
>CAXUKA010000414.1:0-5345 GCA_964251335.1 uncultured Hymenobacter sp. | reverse complement strand
TCCGCGAGGCGGCGGCGGCGCGAGCCGTTGATGAGGTCGGGCTGGGCGCGCTCCTGCTTGGTCATCGAGCGGATGATGCTTTCGACAGGCTTGAAGGCGTCGTCGTCGATTTCAACGTCCTTCATCATTTTTGAGGCGCCCGGAATCATGCCGACCAAGTCCTTCAGGTTGCCCATCTTCTTGATTTGCTCGAGCTGACCGAGGAAGTCGTTGAAGTCGAACTGGTTTTTGCGAATCTTGGCGTTGATGCGCTTGGCCTCGTCCTCATCGAACTGCTGCTGAGCGCGTTCTACGAGCGAAATCACATCGCCCATGCCCAGGATGCGCTGGGCCATGCGGTCGGGGTAGAAGAGGTCGAGCGCCTCCATTTTCTCGCCCGTCGAGATGAATTTGATGGGCTTCTCCACTACGGCCCGAATCGAGAGGGCCGCGCCGCCGCGGCTGTCGCCGTCGAGCTTGGTGAGCACCACGCCGTCGAAATTGAGGCGGTCGTTGAAGGTTTTGGCGGTGTTTACGGCATCCTGGCCGGTCATCGAGTCCACCACAAACAGCGTTTCGCTGGGGTTGATAGCCTTTTTGACGGCTTCAATTTCGCGCATCATCTGCTCGTCCACGGCCAAGCGGCCGGCGGTGTCGATGATGACTACTTTTTTGTTGTTTTTCTTGGCGTAGGCGATGGCGTTCTGCGAAATCTCGACCGGATTTTTGTTTTCCGGCTCCGAGTACACTTCCACGCCAATTTGCTCGCCGAGCACTTTGAGCTGGTCGATAGCAGCGGGGCGATACACGTCGCAGGCTACCAGCAACACGTTGCGGTTTTGCTTCTTAATGAAGCTGGCGAGCTTGCCGGCAAAGGTCGTTTTGCCCGAGCCTTGCAGGCCCGAGAGCAGCACCACGGCCGGGTCGCCTTTGATGGTGATATCCTTCTTCTCGCCGCCCATGAGCTGGGTCAGCTCGTCGTACACGATTTTGACCATGAGCTGGCCCGGCGACACCGTCGTGAGCACGTCGCGGCCCATGGCCTCTTCCTTAATTTTATCGGTTACTTCTTTGGCAACCTTGTAGTTAACGTCGGCATCAACCAACGCCCGCCGAATTTCCTTGATGGTGGCGGCCACGTTAATTTCCGAGATGGAGCCCTGCCCTTTGAGGGTCTTAATGGCTTTGTCGAGCTTGGAGGAGAGATTATCGAACATAGTAGTACAGTTGGAGGCTAGGGTTTGGCTTATACCAATCTGCCGCAGGGGCTTGCTTTTTGATGAATTAACACCAAAGCGCCTATTTGAATTTCCAAAGTTACGACCAGCGCGGCTGTAGCCTAGGCGTAGTTTTGTGGGCTGAATTTAACACCTGTTTCTGTGTCTACTTCCCCGCTTCGCCTGCTCGTACTTACTTATTACTGGCCGCCCTCGGGTGGAGCCGGCGTGCAGCGCTGCCTGAAATGGGTGAAATACCTGCCCGAGCTCGGCGTGGAGCCTACAGTAATCACCGTTGACCCCGACCAGGCCAGCTACCCCGTGCGCGACGAAAGCCTGCTGCACGAAGTGCCGCCGAGCGTGCGCGTCATCCGCACGCCCACACTGGAGCCCTTCGAGTCCTACCAAAAGCTAACGGGGCGGGCGGTGCCCCACGGCGGCTTTGCCAACGAGGGCAAGCCCAGTTTTACGCAGCAGGCCATGCGCTTTGTGCGGGGCAATTTCTTTCTGCCCGACCCGCGCCGAGGCTGGAACCGCTACGCGCTGGCGGCGGTAGACAAGCTGCTGGCCGCCGGAGAAAAATTTGATGCCGTACTCACATCGTCGCCACCGCACTCGACCCAACTCATTGGCCTAGAGATTCAAAAGAAGCACGGCCTGCGCTGGCTGGCCGACCTGCGCGACCCCTGGACAGATATTTATTATACCAAAGACCTGCACCGCACGCCGCCCGCCGCCTGGCTCGATGCCCGCTACGAGCGCCAGGTGCTCACCCGCGCCGATGCCGTGCTCGTAACCAGTCCCGAGACGGAGCGCCTCTTCCGCCGCAAGCTGCCCGACCTCGCCAAAGGCAAAATAGTGGTGCTGCCCAATGGCTACGATGAGCCTGATTTTCAGCAGCAGTCGGCTCAACCTGCCGACTGCCTGCGCCTCACGCACACCGGCACTATTACGGCCCGCTACCGCGTTGAAAACTTATTTAAAGCCATTACCGAGTGTCAGCAGCGCTACCCGCAGGTACCGTGGCGGCTGCGCTTTGTGGGGCAAGTAGATGCGGGCATTCGGGAGCAGGTAGCAGCGGCCGGATTGGGTGACGTGACGGAGTTTTTGCCCTTTGTGCCGCACCAGCAGTCGGTGGCTTATTTGATGACTAGTAGCGTTTTGTTGATGGCTATTCCTGACGTGGCGCTAAATCGGGGTATTTTGCCGGGGAAGGTTTTTGAGTACCTGGCGGCCCGCAAGCCCGTGCTCTGCGTAGGGCCGGTTGGCTCCGATGCCGACGATATCTTGCGTGAAGCTGGCGCGGGGCAAATACTGCCTTACGATGATTTTGCCCTGATGCTCAGCACCGTGGAGCAGCTGGCCCAGCAGTGGATGCAAAGCCCCGACCTCGACCTGCGCGATACTACCCCGGCGCAGTATTCGCGCCGGGGGCAGGCGGCGCGTCTGGCCGAGCTGGTGCGGGCGCTGAGTGTTTAATCGTTGTCATGCAGACCGAAGGGAAGCATCTCGCGTGGTGCAGTAACCTCTATTGTTCGCAGACGTCAACACGCGAGATGCTTCGCTGCGCTCTGCATGACGGGTGTTTGTAAGCGCCTTGTTGAGGTGCTGCCTATTTTTGTGGTTTCCTAGTTAGATTTTTCAATGGCCCTCGACCTCAATGGCAAGTCGCTGCTCATCACGGGCGGCACCGGCTCCTTCGGCAAGCAGTTTGTTCGCACGGTATTCAAGCAATTTCCGCAGGTGCGGCGGGTTATCGTGTTCTCGCGCGATGAGCTGAAACAGTACGAGATGAGCCAGGAGTTTCCGCATAGTAAATACCCAGCCATTCGGTTTTTCATCGGTGATGTGCGCGATGCCCAGCGCCTGCACCGCGCCTGCGAAGGCGTCGATATCATCGTGCACGCCGCCGCCCTCAAGCAGGTGCCCGCCGCCGAGTATAACCCGATGGAGTGTATCAAAACCAACATTTTCGGAGCCGAAAACGTGATAAACGCCGCCCTCGACTGCGGCGTGAAAGACGTAGTGGCCCTCAGCACCGACAAAGCCGCCGCGCCCATTAACCTCTATGGTGCGACCAAGCTTTGCTCAGATAAGCTCTTCGTAGCGGCTAATAACATGAAGGGCGCGCGCGATTTACGCCTCTCGGTGGTGCGCTACGGCAACGTAATAGGCTCGCGGGGCTCGGTGGTGCCGTTCTTCTTGCAGCAGCGCAGCACGGGCGTGCTCCCCATCACGCACCCCGACATGACGCGCTTCAACATCTCGCTCGAAGAAGGTGTAGACCTTGTGCTCTATGCGCTGGAAAATGCCTGGGGCGGCGAGATTTTCGTGCCCAAAATTCCGTCGTACAAAATCACGGAGGTAGCCCGCGCCATTGGCCCCGACTGCGAACAGAAGATAGTGGGCATCCGCCCCGGTGAGAAGCTGCACGAGGAAATGATAACCCAGACCGACGCACTGAGCACCGTGGAGCTGCCGCGCTACTACGTAATTCTGCCCGCCACGCCGCCGTGGGATGTGGAGAAGTTCATCACGCATTTCGATGGCCAGCGCGTGCCGGAGAATTTCCATTACGACTCGGCTAACAACAGCGAGTGGCTGTCGGCCGAGCAGATTCGGGACGAAATCCGGCTGCACGTTGATGCTAGCTTCGAGGGGTAGAGTGGCATAAGCGTTAGCTTGGGCGTTGCTAGTACACCCAAGCTAACGCTTATGCCACATTTGGGTAGTTAGCGGTTGGGTTTTGGGTGTACTTTTACCGCGTCGGCCGGGGCCGGCGTTGTTTTTCCCACCCATATTTTCACCCCATGAAAGTCACCGTAGTTGGGGCTGGCAACGTGGGCGCTACCTGCGCCGATGTGCTCGCTACCCGTGAAATCGCCAACGAAGTAGTGCTGGTAGATATCAAGGAAGGTATTGCCGAAGGCAAAGCCCTCGATATCTGGCAGAAAGCGCCCATTATCGGCTACGACACCCGCACCGTAGGTGTCACCAACGACTACAGCCGCACCGCCGGCTCAGAAGTGGTAGTTATTACCTCAGGCCTACCCCGCAAGCCCGGCATGAGCCGCGACGACCTTATCGCGACCAACGCGGGCATCGTGAAATCGGTGACCGAGCAGGTGGTGGCCCACTCGCCCAACGCCATCATCATTGTGGTGAGCAACCCGCTCGACGTGATGACCTACCAGGCGCACCTCACTGCCAAGCTGCCCCGCGAAAAGGTATTCGGCATGGCCGGCATCCTCGACACGGCCCGCTACCGCGCCTTCCTGGCTGAAGCGCTGAACGTGAGCCCCAAAGATATTCAGGCCGTGCTCATGGGTGGCCACGGCGACACCATGGTACCGCTGCCCCGCTACACCACCGTAGGCGGCATCCCGGTTACCGAGCTTATCGGCAAAGCCGAGCTTGATGCCATCGTGCAGCGCACCGCCGTAGGCGGCGGCGAGCTGGTAAAACTCATGGGTACTTCGGCTTGGTACGCACCCGGCGCAGCCGCTGCCCAAATGGTAGAAGCTATCGTGCGCGACCAGCGTCGCGTGTTCCCGGTGTGCCTGGAGTTGCAAGGCGAGTACGGCATCAACGGTGTGTACCTCGGTGCCCCGGTTATCCTGGGCAAAAACGGCGTGGAGCGCGTAATTGAATTGCAGCTCAACGACGAGGAAAAAGCGTTGCTCGAAACCTCGCGGGGCCACGTGAAAGAAGTAATGGACGCGCTTGATAAGATGAGCGCCGCGCCAGCTGCTGAGTAACCTAGTAGCCGGATACAGAAATTGAATGGGCCGTTCTACTGCTGGGTAGAGCGGCCCATTTGCGTTTGATAAGCCCATGAATATTACCTTGCTTATCTAATCTTATTTCATGCATTTAACCCTGATTGATACCAATACAGAAATCGTCGCTGCCTGGCAGCAAGTATTCGCCGATGTGCCGCAGGTCACCGTTCGTCACGGCTCAATTTTCGACTATCCAGCCGATGCCCTCGTTAGCCCCGCCAATAGCTTTGGCTACATGAATGGCGGTATTGATTTCGCCATTTCCAAGCACCTGGGCTGGCATCTGGAAAAGGACTTGCAGCGCGTTATCCGCGAGAAATACTACGGAGAATTATTAGTCGGGCAGGCCGAAATTTTGCCTACTGGC
>CAXUKA010000413.1:0-5360 GCA_964251335.1 uncultured Hymenobacter sp. | reverse complement strand
CACTGGCGATGCTGGTAGCGAAGGAATGCCACGATATCGGCTGGGCGCTGGGCTTAATGCGCGCCGAGTGCCTGCACGGTATTGCCAGCACCATACCCGAAGAGTACGACCCTCTCTTTGATGGCGACGGCAACCCGCCGCTGGATGAGCCGCGCCCCTACGATGCCTACGTAGAAATGGGCTATTACATAGCCGTAGACTACACCCCGCACGGCTTAGGGCTGGATTTAAGTCAGTCGGCACTCGATGCGGTAGGCTCGTTGATAACCTCAAAATCCACCCTGAAAACCTACGCTGAGGGGCAGGGAATGGAACTGGTGACGCGCGACTCTGACGAGGGCGAATGGCGACCCATGACGAGCGAGGAAATCACGCGCTACTCTCGCCGTGAATCAAATCAGGTGATGGACGACTGCTTATTCACCGTGGGCTTTAACGAGGACATGGCCCGCTTGCGGCAGCTGGTGGCTGAGCGCGGCAGCCTTACCGAGATACTCGAACTGATTGGCCCAGTGCCCGTCGAAGAAGCGGCTTTTTAACATGCCTGTAAAAACACATCTCTGGAACTTGCTGCTTGACCGGCCCGGCCTGCGGGCCACCTTCGACGCGCTCAAGGGCTACACCTACCCGCCCAGCGCTCGCCACGTCTTATGTCAGCAGTACGCGCTCTCCGAATCGGACTTCGCGGCCGTGCTCCAATTGCACACCACCATCCACAGGCCCGGTAACCGCTACGTCGGTCGAGGACGCCCACGGGGAAGGTTACTGCGTGACGGGATGGACTTGCTGCTGAGCCTACCCAAACTGCGCGCCGTGCTGGATGAGGCCCGCCACTGCCCCCTACTGGAGCCCCCGAAACTGCTGCGCCTGTGTGACAAGCACCAGCTATTGCCCGCCGAACTCGTGCGGGTGCTTAACGCCCACGCCGAACTATGGACCCGGACTTGATTCATGCTAGCCCAACCAACTAAAAAGCCACCCAACCCGAGCAGGCTGACTGGCTTTTTAGTTAGCTTATCCGCAGCCGAAGCTGCGCGGGCCACCGCTGTTTACATACTGCCCGTGCTGCTGGACGTCGTCGAAGTCTTGGTTTTTTTGCTGCCTTTGTGGCTGTTCATCTTACTCTTACGGTCTGTGTTGCCATTCATGGAATTGTTATCCGCATTAGTGCTCTCTACCGTCCCATCCTTTCGAATGCCGGTACCCCGCTGCGGCTGCGTATTGACGCTGCTACGCATGGCTTCAGGGGTGTTGTTGCCCGAAGGCGAAGGCGTAGTCTGGGCAAAGGCGGCTGTGTTCAGGAAGAAGGCACAAGCGGCGGCAACGAGAATCTTGGTGGTTTGCATGATACTGTGGAGTTGGAAACAGGCAGGGGAAAAGAAAGCAACTGCTAGCCACCTGGCAGCGGCTACCTGCCTTATACGGCAAGCAGCTGACAAGTGGGTAGCTACTCACAACAACTGTCTGCCTCCCGAGCCGATGCCAACCAGCCGACAGTCGGCAAAGCGTCATACGTTCCTCATCAGCGAGCTCACGGCGGCCAGCTACACCTACCCCTTATTTCTGAATCAACTGCCTGCGCAACTGGCAGCGCACTTCGTCTTGCTAACACTGAATGCTTAACAGCCGTCGGACTATCTCCACAAATAACCCGAGGCACACCAAGCCAACTCCTACTACGAGCACTCCTGTCCACTTGACTTCCCCCCGCAACAGGCGAACGCCCCACCACAGTAGCCCCAGACCCACCGGCAGAGGCAGCAGAAATATATACAGGTCAAGCATGTCCTAAAAGTAATCCTGCTGCCTGACTAGGGCCGTCGCTGGCGCAATAGCCGCCACACTAGTATCCAGATAGTACACCCACCTATCAGGGTTATCAACAGCCAGACGGGTGGGTGTGGGCCACCGCCCACCAGCATCAGAAACAAGCCCATACCTCAAAACTACTTCACCGCCTGTTTGCTCGCCGCTGCCGACTCTGCGCCTCAATCCGCTCCCGTCGAGCATGGTCTTCCTCAGCCGCTCGGTGCCCACGCTTATACGCCACCGCCCAGGCGATGCCTATCAGCAGTGACACGACGAGCATTACCAGCCCCGTACCTGGCGGGTAAGGGCCGTGTGAGATATACACATACAACAGCATCCTCAAAACTACACCCAATCCCATGAAAGCCATTTCCTTACTCCAGCCCTAGGCTACGCTAAACGGCGGTATGGACTGCCCTGGCACTCGATTACAAGTGGCGCACCAAGTACACTAATAGCCCAATACCAAGCACTGTCATTACTGCTAAATACCTGCCTTTCTGCACAATATTATACTGGTGGCTACGCAAGTATAAAAATGCAAACCGAGCACTCAGCAGCGTGCCGAACAATACTCCGGCTAGTAAGCGAGCCATCAGCGGCCGGCTGAAGTCTGTAGTAACGACAACTGCTAAGAGCATAGCCAAAACTAAGCAATTACCTCACCCTTTCACCTCACGCCTCAACCCGCCCTTTTAGTCAATCCTGCTACACAGACCCCAGCCCACCCACAACAGCATTGCTGCACAAACCAGGAGCCAGCCACCCCGTCGGCTGTGCCCGTCACCCAGCAACGTTGCGCTCCGCTTTAGCACCAGTAACCCAGTGGCCCAGAACAGTAGCAAACCGCCTCCTCGCTCAATGGCAATCAGCCGGAATTCTGCTTCCGTCGGCATGTGAGATAACAGCAAGGTTAGTAGCATACCTCAAAACTACTTCACCGCCTGTCTGCTCGCCGCTGCCGACTCTGCGCCTGAATCCGTTCCCGTCGAGCCTCTTGTTGCTTGTCTTTTTGCTCTCCCCAGATTTCCAAACGCCTCAACCCCCAAAATAGCAGCACCATGGTAGGCACCAAGACCGGCCAGAACCAAACGGGAGGTGCTACATATGGCAACGTCAACAGCATAACCCAAAAGTACACAGCCTACTGCTGCGCACCGCCTTCCGAGTTGATGCCAACTAGACTATTTCTCCTTCGTGAATACCAGGGTAGAACTGGGGCCTGCACCAGGGCTGAAGGTACTCTTTAGCACATAGCCCTCTTGGTAGAGCTTGGCAATGGCGGCTTGGACAGCGGCCCCATTTTGTTCAAAGTCCCTGCCAGCAAAGTCAGTAATCTCCGGTTTGCCCGGTCCTCGGGTAATCATAACGTGCCCAGCACCTAGCCCCGTGTAATACACCTGCATCACGACCACTTGTGCCCCACCCGCCTGCGCCATTACTGGCTGAGAGGCTAATGCCACCAGGCACGCTCCCAAGAATAAGAGTTTTTTCATGGCTACGAATATACCCGACCAACCCACTCAACCCCAGCCGACACCGCCTCACCGCGATGCCGGCTACGGCGTGGTAGAGCCCACCGATGGCCGCGGCCTGCGCTTCGTAGCCTGGGCCGCCTCACCCGACTGCGTGAAGGAGCTCTGCGCCGTGGCCCGCAAGCATGGCCACCGCCCAACTGATACCAGCCGATTTATCAAGCAAAGCGAATCTCACTAACCCCACCTGATTTCTGCCCATGTATATCCTTCCCACCACCTGCTCTGCTACCCCTATCCTACCCCGCACCTTCCTGGCCAGCGATGTGACCAAGGCCAGCACCCGCGTCACTGAGCTGAGCCAGAAACACCCCTCCTGGCCCACCAGCCGCGTGCGTGCTACCGTAGCGCGGGAGTTGAATGTAAGCACTGTGCAGCTGCGATACCTGCTCCGACAGGCGACAAAATGAAATCGCGTTACGCTTTTTGCAAGTCCGTTACGCTTTTAGCCCCTCGCGTTTGCGGGGCACCTAAGCAAGGCTGGAACTTCGGGGTGCGCCCTAAAATAGGGCAATCTAGGGCACATGCCGAAGAATTCCACCTCGTTCAAATCAGGTCAGGGCGGCCGCAGAAAAGGCGCTAAGAACAAATTCACGACCGCTCTCACGGAGCGGATTGAGGACGTATTGGCCAAGCTCGATGAAACGCTGCTGGAAGACCTGGAAGCCCTAAGCCCCGCCCGCCGCGTCGATGCTTTTCTACAATTGCAGGAGTACGTGCGGCCCAAGCTTAGCCGCAAGGAGCACACGGGCGAAGGGGGCGGCCCAATTCAGATTCAAACCATCCGCCTGACGGAGGTAAAGCGGGAGGGCCAGCCATGAGCACCCTCGACATTCGCCACACCAGCGTCTTCAGCCGCAATCTCGATGCTTGTCAGACGCCCGGTGTCCGCATCGTAGTCAACCAGGGCGGTACACGCTCCAGCAAGACTGTAAGCCTGGTGCAGCTGGCCATTTACTTGTGCCTGACCGAGTCGGGTATTTTGTTCAGCATCGTACGCGAGACGCTGCCCGCCCTCACGGCCACCGTGCTGCGCGATTTTGAGGAGCAACTCATAGTACTCGGGCTGCATCAGGTACTCGACAGCCACAACAAGAAGGACCACCTTTATACCTTCCCCAACGGCAGCCAAGTCGAGTACTTCAGCATCGATGACGCCCAGAAAATTCGGGGCCGCAAGCGCGACTACCTGCTGGCTAACGAAGCCAACGAACTGCACCTCGACGACTGGCGACAGCTCATCTTCCGCACCAGCCGGGTGCTGTTCATCGACTACAACCCCAGTGAGGAGTTCCACTGGATATACGACGAGGTTCTACCGCGCCCCGACTGCGTGTTCATCCAAAGCACCTACCGCGACAACCCGTTTCTGCCGGCCACCATCCTGCACGAAATCCAGCTGCTGGAAGCCGCCGACCCCAACTACTGGCGCATCTACGGCCTGGGCGAGCGAGGCGTAGCGGGCACCACCATCTTCACCCACTGGAACCAGGTAGCTGCCGTGCCGGCTAATGCCAGCCACCGTCGCTACGGCCTCGATTTTGGCTACAATCACCCCACCTCCCTGGTCGAGGTGAGCGAGACGGACGCCGCCCGCTACTGGCAGCAGCGGCTGTACCAGTCGCATCTGACGACGCCCGAGCTGATTGAGCACCTAAAGCAACTGGTGCCCAACCGGCGCGACCTCATTTACGCCGACCACGCCCGCCCCGAAATTATTGAAGACATCCGCCGAGCAGGATTCAACATCCGGGAGGCTGACAAAGCCGTGAAGGCAGGCATCGATGAGGTCAAAAGCAAGCTGCTACTCGTCACGGCCGACAGCGTGGACCTCATCAAAGAATTACGGGCCTACAAGTGGAAGACACTGCGCACTGGCGTGGTGCTCGACGAGCCCGTGAAAGTCAACGACGACGCCATCGACGCGGGCCGTTATGGCACTTACTCCTATGCGCTCCAACACAAAACGCGCATACCCATCACGACTTACCAATCCTTTCGCCCCCAGTAAAGCAC
>CAXUKA010000412.1:0-5373 GCA_964251335.1 uncultured Hymenobacter sp. | reverse complement strand
GTACACTACTGCACCACTCCATACGATACGTAAGCAAAAGCCATGCTTACCACGGGGCTTTTTCTATCTTCGCTCGTATGAAACGCGCCATTTTACTTGGCTGCCTACTTAGCCTGGGCGCCGGGTGTGAGCAGCAGTCTGCCCCGCAGCAAGCTACTACCTCGCCTGCTCCCCGTGCGCCAGCTAAGCCCGCTAAGCGGGTAGCCATCCCGGAAGGGGCCGTGCAGGGTGATTTCGACGGCGACGGCACCCCCGAATACGTGTGGCTCGTGCCACCCAAGGTGGACTCGACCGGGGAAAGTTGCGTGGGCCAGTGCGTGAGCTACCTCACCAGCTCCAACCCCGCCCTGAAGCCCTATGCCCTCAACCAATCCTTGGGGGGAGAGTTGACCACCTTCCACCACCTGGGGGCTGGCCGGCGCGACTACGTGGGTATTCTGCCGTCGTGGTTCACCAGTTGCTGGAGCGACTACCATGTGCTTACCTACCGGCCCGGTGGGTGGCAGGACGGTGTGCGCCCCTTCTCCACGCATTGCAATCAGTGGGAGAACGATGTTGTGCCCATAGCCCGCGACAGCGCCCACGCGGGCTATGTGCTCATTCGCTACACTGACATAGCTAAGGAGGATTTCGCGATTATGACCAAGTCGGTGCTCTTGCATTAGCCTCGCACCCAGGCACCGCCCGTAGCCTGCGCTTGCTTCATCTTCCCCGTTCTTGCAAACAAGCCAGCTACCGCTCCAGATGTGCACCAAAGAAGGTCCCTGGCTCAACATCGAGGAGCAGTTCGATGAACTGCTTGCCCTGATTACCCCCCGCCGGGCAGACTTTCAGCAACTGGCCCCGCACTGCAAGTTCGCCATCAAATGCGCCGTAATAATTTACGTCCAACATAATGCCCTGATTACCCCCCGCCGGGCAGACTTTCAGCAACTGGCCCCGCACTGCAAGTTCGCCATCAAATGCGCCGTAATAATTTACGTCCAACATAACGAAGCATCCCCGCTGTGTTCCTAAGACATCGGCACGTTGAGCTGCTGACCCTTTTGCAGGCAACATTCGACGTGGATATCTATTGCTACGGTGCCAGCTGAGCGTCGCCAGCCGCTTCATCACCCGTAAAACCAGTAGGTTAGCAGAAAAGCCCCGTCGGCCCCGGGGCTTTTTGCGCTTGACGGCTGCAACGTATTGTGCAGGATACGACTCACCAGGAGGTTACCCTACCTCTTTTCCTGATGAAGTACTTTCCTGCGTTCGTTGCGGGCAGCTTGCTGCTGGCCGGTACGGCCCACGCCCAGGCCACCTTTAGCATTGGCCCTTGCCTTGGGGGCAACGTGTCTACCGCGCACTTTGCCGATGAGACCACCACTTCAACGCGCCTGGGCTTCGAAGCCGGCATAAGGGGGGTACTCCAGCTTGGCCACGTTGCTGTGCAGCCGGCCGTGCTGTTTGCGCAGCGGGGCTTCACGAGCAAGCCTTCTTTCTATGATGTAGGCTTCGGCGGCCTCACCCAAACCAGCGTCCGTCTCCACTACCTAGCCATTCCGCTGCAAGTGGCTTATACCCAGCACACCGATGGGCAAGGTTTTCAGGTATCAGCCGGGCCTTACGTGAGCTTCTTAGTAGGGGGCAAGAGCGTGGCCGATTACCAGTATTCGGGCTATGGCTCGCTACAGCAAGAAAGCACCGTTGCCGCCGCTGATGTCCACACGACGAATATTGACCCCTCTTCCCTCCAAAGACCCGACTATACTTATTACGCGCGCCGCCTCGACCTGGGCGCGCAGGCGGGCCTTGGCTACCGCCTGGGTGGGGCGCTGCTGCAAGTCAGCTACAGCCTAGGGTTGCGCAACGTAGCTACTGCTGAGCGCTATACCGTTGGAGGTGTTCAGCTGACGTATGATACGGGCAATCCAGCCTACCGCAATCGCGCCTTTCAGGCTTCGCTTACGTACTTGTTTGGAGTCGGGAGCTAAGTACCCCAACTGACTTCGTCGTAGGTGTCGAGCACCTTATTAGCAAGAAGCCCCGTCTAACACGGGGCTTTTTCTGTCCAGGCATTTCACTTGCTGATTTCCATGAGACTATTTTTAGCCGGGGTCGGGGTATTGCTACTACCAGGCTGCCGCGCCCTCGCCCCCACCTTGCTTGCACCTGCCGCCGCCCACATGCCGCTGCGCCTACCGGCCCTCATGGCAGAAGTAAGCTTGCAGCAGGTGCGCCCCCGCGCCGATTCGGCCACCATTGCCCAGGATATCCACCAGTTGTTTGACCGGGAGTTGCGCGAGGTGCTTACCACCCCGGCCGACTCCACCCGGGGCCTGGCCGTGCTCAATGTGCGCTGTGTCCGCTATGGGGGAGGGCAGGGGTACACCGCCCTTTCCGGCTTCAGCTTTTGCAGTCTGAACCTGCTGGGCCTGCCCATTGCCCGGTATCACTGCACCGCCGATGTGCAGCTCGACATTCGCAACCGCCGCTACGAGCTGCTGGGCACCTACTATGCCCAGGGCAAATGGCAGCAGTGCCTGGGCCTGTACTACCGCCCCTGGTACTCGGAAAAGGCGATGCCCCGCGTGGCCTACTTGCAGGCCGTTCGGCAGGGGCTAACGCAGATTTTGCCTCAACTGCAAGCCGAATTGCCACAACTCTGCGCCGCGCTGGCTGAGTAAGGCCCGCCCGCAACCTCACCACCCGCAAGCCCTGCGAGTAGGGAAGAAGCCACAAAAAAGCCCCGTTGATGCGGGGCTTTTTTGTGGATATCGCTCTGACTATCAGCATAAGGAATGAGGGGTGGTATAATAATTACGCTACTTAATTAATCGTTTAGCACAACTGTGAATTATAGTTAAATATCTTTGAATTAGGCAAATTATGCTCATTAATTGATTTTAATCATTTCTATGTTTAGTGCTACTTCTGGGCCGGCTTCTCATACGTACTTTGAAAATGCAGTTGGGCGACTACTCGCGCACCCAGCAGGTCATTACATTGCTGTCGAGTATCATCACGGCCCGCGCCAGCTGCATGAGTTGCAGGCTTTTCTCACCCATGCGGGCGAGCTGATAGCCCGTTGGGGCTGGGATAAGCTGCTGAGCCCGCAAGCAACCATGCCCGCGTTTACGTCGGAAGAAATAGCGTGGCTAGGTGCGTACTGGCGCACCAAATCGCCCCAGCGCACCCACCTGCTCTACGGTGCGCTGCTGTTGCCCCACGAGGTGTTTGCGCATCTTTCCTGGAAGGGCAGCCTGGCTAAAGTAGAAGTATTTGAGGCGGACCAGTAGCGGGGCCTGCGTGTATAATCTCACTCCCCACTGTAGGCTGAGCTATTATTGATATAATTCTCTGTTATACTTCACTACTGCTTTACTGGCCAGCCACTATGGCACCGGCCATGCAGCAAAATATCCACCTCCTCGGCCCCTAGGGCATCGCGTACTTCGCCTGGGTACGCTCGCTCGACTACGATAATCGCCTCTCGATGGAGCGGGTACTTCGCCAGACGGCAACCCCCGTCGCGGGTATCTTCGACGAGGTGGCTACTGCCTATGACTGGCTGCTGCACTGCGCAGAGTTCGCTCCACTTGCCAGCTAGCAGGCTGTGCGCGCAGTAATACCTGTTGCGGTAACGCCGGCCCCGCCCATCAGCGGGGCTTTTTTGTGCCCCTACCCAGGCTCGATGGCCCTGTTTTTGGCTCGTTGCACAGCACGCTAGCCAGCAAATTGAGCGCGGATAACCTGCTCATTAGTAGCTCCGTGCTTGGACCTCATGCGCTGGCCAGCAGGCCAAGTAGTTGCAGGGTAAGCTGAATAGTTTTAATTTTGCACAAGTTAACTGGTTGATTAAAAATACGTTACGTTAAAATAATTATTTATTTTATTTATTAAATCCTATTCACTTCCTTCATCTACATGAGAAAAAATATATCCTATTCATTGCTGCTGGGCTTGCTACTGGCCTGCACCACCACCTACGCCAACAACCCCGTGCTGACGCTGGTGGGCCTCAATCCCAGTGGCGGTGACAACACGGCTTTTGTAGACCAAGTCCAGGTGTACTCAGGCACTACTGGCACCACGGTCGTTGCGGGGGCCGTAGTCAACGGCAGCTTCGAAACCTCGGATGCCCTGGCCAATACCAACTACGGCTACACCCCAACGGGCGCTTCCTGGACGTTCAACAGCTATGCGGGCATTGCGGGTAATGGCAGTGCCTTTTCGCCCGCCACAGCCCCTGATGGTACCCGCGTGGCCTTTGTTCAGATGACGGGCAGCATCCAGCAGCAGCTGGTATTGGTGCCCGGCACATATCGCCTCAGCTTTCGAGTGTCGCAGCGGGCCTGCTGTAGCGGCACCAACAATCAGAAACTAAGCATCCAACTCGATGGGGTCGAAATTGGCACGGTGCAGTCCACCAACACGACGGGCTACGACACATTCGTCAGTGCGCCGTTTACCGTGACGGCCCTGAGCGTATCCAGCGTTTGGCCCACGGCCAACGTGGTAGCCGCCGACCGCACGGCGAAAGTAGCTGTGACCTTCGACCGGCTGGTTTCGAGTCTTTCGGCGGCCGCTATCAGCGTCTTCAGCGCCCAAAGTGGGGGCAAGCTCGCTACCACTCCTTCCATGAGTGGCAATACGGTAACCCTGGCCTCGGGCTCGTTCTTCCGGGTGGGGGAGGTGGCCACCGTCGTAGTGCCCCGCACCATCCTAAGCCTGCTCGGCGGCGAGTCGGTGAGCAACCCCCAGGTGTACCAGTTTACGACCAACGTAGTGCCTAGCACGGGCGTTTTCTCGGGCACGCTCAACCCAACGGCGGGCGGCAACTCTGCCAACACTGCCGTGGGCGACCTGAACGGCGATGGCCTGCTTGACCTGGTGACGGCCGACTATGGCAACAACGCGGGCAGCACCGCGAGCGTGCTGCTCAATACTAGTGCTGGTACTACCGTCAGCTTTGCCACCCGCCAGGCCTTCACTACCGGCGCAGCTCCCTACGGCATTGCCCTCGGCGATGTGGATGGCGATGGCCGCCTGGACATCGTGGTGGGCAATTATGCCAGTGGCAATGGCACTACGGTCAGCGTACTGCGCAACACCACAACGGCCGGGGCCACCACGCTCAGCTTTGCCCCCAAGTCAGATTATACGGTGGGTACGGCGCCGAATGGCGTGGCTCTGAGCGATGTGGATGGCGATGGCCGCCTCGATTTGCTGGTCGCTAACGAAAAAAGCAACACGGTGAGCGTGCTGCTCAATACCACTCTTCTCCCTGGTCTCGTGAGCTTTGCGCTGAAGGCAGATTACGCCGTAGGTACGGCTCCGGGCAATCTAGTAGCCGCCGACATCAACGGCGATGGCAAGCTCGACATACTC
>CAXUKA010000411.1:0-5397 GCA_964251335.1 uncultured Hymenobacter sp. | reverse complement strand
GGGTCCGCGTATAGCGGCCGGCCGCCAGCCAACTGGTTAATCATGCTGGCCATGCCTAGCAGCACGGGCGAGCGAGAAACCGCAGCAGTCAAAATGGGCTCGCCACCTTCTATTTCGATACCAACAGGTTGGCCTCGGCGATGCAGCTGAATGCCGCCCTGGGCGTGCGACGGGCCGACAGCGACACCGCCCTGGGCAAACTTTTGACTGTCAATCGCCCGGAACTGCGCGAACGCAGTAGCCGTGACGGCAGCTATTTCGGCAATGCGGACAACGGTAGCAGCTGGCTCGATGAAAGGCGCAGTAGGTGCCTGCAAAATCTGCATGACAGCCGAACCTAATGAAATGATAGCTTGGGCCTTGGCAATCTTGCGGCGCTGCTCGGCGGCTTGGGCCTCAAGGCGAGCCTTTTGCTTTTCCAATACTGCCTTTTTTGCAGTGCTGGTAGTATCAGCATTTATTTCAGCTTCAATCTGGCTGATGCGCTGCTGGCTAGCCGCGTCCTGAATCGTTGACAGCGAGTTAAGCGCCGAGGTCGTAATAGAGGCAATCTTCTCAAATTTGGCCGCAACGAGGTCAATCTGCGCCTTATTGCTATCGCGCTCGATGTTGGCCAGGTTAATGGCGTGGCTTTTTTCAACATTCTCACGCTCAGTGGTGCCGGCCTTAGTGGTAGCTAGCCCAGCCGCATAATTGTCGGTTTCTGCCCTAATCTGCTCATTATAAAATTCGTGGCTAGCCTTCGTACGTAGCTGCTGCCCTTCGTTCTGGCCAGCCAAGAGCTTTTGCTGATTGAGTTCAGCCCCCTGCTGCTGGGCCTGTAGCTCCGTGATGGCATCCTGGGTATCTTGCTGGCTCAATGCCTGGCGCTGCTCAACTGCCGCACGCCGGATGGCTGTCACCTTGGTTTCATACTCCAGGTTCGACATCGCCTGCTTATTGAGGCTGGCAATGGCCAGTTCCTGCTCCAGGTCGATTTCCTGTAATTGCAAGTCGTGGCGCGCGACGGTACCCGCCTTTGCTAAGCTTAGCTCTTGGGCATTGCGCTCAGCCAAGGCCTGCAATGCAACCACGCTAGCCTGGCGCTCAAAGTCTACTGTCAGCTTCAGTTGGGCAGCATTGGACTGCGCCCGTAACAGCGGAATTTGCGCCACTGCCTGTCGGGCTGCAACCAAGCTATACTTCTGCTCGACCTCGACGCGCTTCTGCGCGTAGTCGGCCGTGATTTCGGTTTTCTGCTGCTCGGTCAGCCCCTGCGCATCGAGTGCCTGGGTCATCTGCTGTTTCAGGCTGCTCAGTTCCTGGGCGTAGCCAGCAGCGCGCAAGCGCGTCTTCTCGGCAAGGGTGTCGGTCGCCTGTTTGATTTCCAGCGCCGTCTGGGCCTGCCCCTGCTGTTGCTGCAAGCGCAACTCTTCCAGCGTGCCCTTTTGCACGGCGCTCAGGCGCAGGGCGATGCGCGACAGGTTGCGTTGTAGCGCGGCATTTTCGGCCGCGTCCTGCTGCTCGATGCGCAGCTGCAAGCTCTGCACCGCTCGTTGCGCATTGGTTTGGATATCGGCGGCCTCCTGCTGACGGGCCGCCCGGTCGCGCTCCACCGCTTCTGCCACAACGTTGGCTTGCTCCGTGCGCAGGGCTGTGACAGTTTCGGCGGCCTTGGCTACGTCTTCCAGTATTTTCTTGTCTTTGTCCGATGCTATTTTTCCGGCTGCCTGCTGCTCGGCAATGCGCTTGAGGTCTTTTTGGTGAAGCACCTGCTGAGCCTGGTCATTAGCTTCGGCAGCTTTCAACTGCTTGGCTATTTCGGCTAGTTTCTGCTCGGTTGCCTGCCGCGCCGAGGCTCCCGTAGCCTCAGCTAATTTGATTTCCGCATCGGCCTGCTGCCGTAATGCCGTGGCCCGCTCCAACTCAGCCGCGGCCAGCTTGGCTGCCTTTTCTTGAGCGGTATCGAGCAGGCCAATGTACTCCCCAAAGCTGCGCAGCTGCGTGCCGACTGCCCCAGCTACGGCGTTGAATCCATTAATCAGTGGGTCAAGCACTTTGCGAACTGACTCGAAGCGCTTGTACAAGGCTTCCACCGCCGTGTAGACCAGCCCCACGGGTGTCGTGAAGCGCAGCAGCGTCTCAGCGAAGTTTTTTATCTTCTGCTGGGTCGCCTCGCTACTATTGCGGTAAATGGCAAATAGCCCGACCAGTGCGGTGATGGCGATAATCACCAGCCCGATGGGGTTGAGCTTCATGGCCAGGTTGAACGCCCGCTGGGCAATGGTCGCGCCCTCGGTCACGACTACCTGCGCCTCGGTGGCCACGGTGCTGGCTGCCGTCGCACCAGTGCTGGCGCCCTGCGCCTCGGCTAGCTCAGCAGCCGCAGCGGCCTGCGCCTCGATGGCCACGGCATCAACGGCCGCCACAGCAGCATGCGCCTCGGTGCTCACGGCAGCGGCAGCTGTCAGGGTCGCCTCTTCTTTGATAAACAGGCTCTTGGCCTTCAGCAGCACGATTTGCGCGGCATCCTTCGCCGAATCTAATCCGATTGCTATAGCCCGGGCATTCTGCGCGATGGCCATCAACTGCAAGGCCTTGGCCTGGGCCGCGGCCGCGTCGGTGTTATCGCCGAATACCAGCGTTGCTACCGACAACGCGCCCACCATGCCTTGAATGGCGTCGCTGACGGTGTCGAAGTTTTCCTTTTTGATGTTCTTCTGCACCCGCTCACCGAACTGGTCGATTTTCCCACTGGCTTGCTGAATGGTCGTATCCAGCTCCAGGATTTGGGTGTTCAACTCCTCGGCCTCTTTCGTGGTAGGGTCAAGCGCCTCACGCTGCTCTTTCAGTGCAATGAGCTGCTGACGTAGGCCAGCGAGCGAATTGGCCGCTACGGTGGTGGCAGCAGCCTGGCCCTGGGCTGCTGCTGCTCCGCCCTGGGCTGCCTGCTCGGCTTTTACCTGAGCCGCAACTAAATCATCGAGCGCCTTCTGTGCGCCGGCCATCTTGAAGCCTAGTTCCTGGTACTGCTGCGAGTTTTCGCCCACCGTCTGGCCAACCTGCTGTTGCTCCTGCTGAATCTTAACCAGATTCTCCACCGCCGGCGTGAAGGCTTGCGTGTACTGGTCAATAGTAGCCTTAGCCTGGGCAAAGTCATTAATACCTTGCTCAGCGGCTGCGCGCTGGGCAGCCGTTACATAGCCAATCCGCTTGCGCTCCAGATTTGCTCCTGCTTCACTCTGAGCATCAACCCCCTTTTGGGCTGCCTGAATCTTTACCAGCTCAGCCACGATGGGCGCTAGCCCCTGTTTGAAGCTGGCCGCGTAGTTGCCGACGTTGCGGCCCGTGCTGCCCGTGCGTAACTCAATATCTTTCAGCGCATTTGACACGGCAAGCGCCTGCTTTTCCAGTGCCTGCCCCTCGGTTGACTTACGCTCCGCCTCCGACATGGCATAGTAGGCAGTGCGCAACTCATACAGCTGTGCCTTGAGCATGTCGGCCGAGCCCGCCGCCGCATTGTAGGCCTGCTGACTCATGGCCAGACCCTTTTCCAGCTCGCGCTGGTCGGCTGTCTGGCCCCTTAACTCTTCGCGCAGCTTTACGGATTGTTCAGCATACTGCTTATCAGTGAGTTTACCAGCGTCGCGCTCTTTTTTAAGGGCTGTTTGAGCGGCCTTGGTCTTCTCGATGTCAAGGGTAAGCTGTTGGAGCGAACTTCTGATAAGGGCTTGCTCGCTTTTATATTGCTCGGCTCCTATTTTGATTTCAAAGAGGATGCTTTCGGTGGTTTGGTCGGCCATAGTGTCCCGAAGTTCCCGACCAGCTTAGGCGGTCTGCAAACGCCCCCGCCCAAAAGCGTAACTAAGTTGGCAAAAGCGTAACGCGATTTGGTTTGCGTCCAATTCTGCATATAAAAACACCCTGTTTACGCCCCCTTCCTGCCGGAAACTTTGTACATGGCGGAAGCGAAAGTCTATATCTCGGGGCCAATTGTCGCTGATAGCAGCGAAGCGGGCAACACGTACCCGTACTGCACGGTCGAAGACGTGATGATGCAGCTGGAGTACCAGAAGCCCTTCGATGTGGTGCGCGTCATTATCAACTCGCCCGGCGGACGGGTGGATAAGGGCATGGGCGTGTATGACAAGCTGCGCTCGCTGCCTGGCGTGACCATCATCACGGAGGCTATCGGCCAGTGCAGCAGCATTGCCACGGCCGTATTCCTGGCTGGTAGCGAGCGCATCATCCACCCCAACACCGAGAGCCTGGTGCACCTGCCCACGGGCGGCATTAACGGGGCCAATGCCGAGCAGGCGCAGGCCTGGGCCGATGCCATGGCCCGCTGCGAGGCTGACCTGCTGGCCCTCTACACGGAGCGCGCTGGTGTAGACCCGGCCACTTTCACTGACATCATGCGGGCCGAAACCAAACTCACGGCGCAGCAGATGCTCGACTACGGCTTTGCCACGCAAATCGTGCAGCCAGCTACCGCGCTGGCCATCATGCCTACCACTGTCACCACTTCGGCTGCTGCCGACCAAACGCCCGGCTGGGCTCAACAACTCATGTCCAAATTCACTATGGGCCTAGCCGCTCTCCAGACGGCGATGACCAACCTCAGTAAGACGCCTACCAAAGCGCAAGCGCCCACAACGGATGCAGCTACTGCGCTCGATGTCACCACCGATGGTGGCGCTACGCTCAGCATTGATACTGGTGACCGTACTACCTACGGGGTAAGCGATGCCGTGACCGATAGCGATGGCAACCCTGCTGCTGATGCTGATTACGCGCTCACCGATGGCAACACTATCGGCGTGGCCAGTGGCGCAATTACCGCTATCACCCCAGCCGACACCACCGATAGCACAGCCTCTGCCGACAGCGACGCAGCCATCATCCAACTAGCTGAAGCTGTGACTGCCCTAGCGGGCCGTGTTGGTCAAATGGAGACACGCGTGACCGCTGCCACCAACCTAGCCACCCGTGCGGCGGCTGGCATTGGTAGCAAAGCCGCCCCAGCCCGCGCCTCGGCTGCCAACGACGAAGGCAAAGATGCCGATGTCGACCCGGTGAAAACCGCTGGTGAGGCCCGCAGGGCCCGCCGCGAAGCCAAGTTCAAAAAGTAGCCCGGCCTGACTGCTTTCCACTCTCGCCTTTTTTCTGCTTAATTTTTCTATGTCCACCATCATCACCGGCGCTATTCAGGGCCAAGGGTTACTCTACGGCCCTGAGAATTTCCGTGAGCTTATTCTGGAGCCCGTCATGGAGGCCCCGGACTTAACGCAGCTGCTCACCATCACCGATGGCGTGAAAGCAAAGATGGATATCCTCTTTGCCAAGCGCTTCAAGAAAGTGACACACCTCGACACGGGTTGCGGCACGGGGCCCCACACACCCGGCATGGACGTGGAA
>CAXUKA010000410.1:0-5400 GCA_964251335.1 uncultured Hymenobacter sp. | reverse complement strand
GTTTTGCCTGCTCGTCATTCTCGCTCGCACCCAACAAGTGTGGGCACAAGATGAGGCTGCCAAGCTGGTCAAAAAGGATGTAGTCATTCTTCAAAGCACCAAAAGCTACCAGGTTGCTTTGCAAACTGCCCGTCAGGCCGCCAGCCGCTTACATATTCCGCTGGATTTGGAAGGCTATCGGCCTCATGCAAGCGAAGGGCTTACTCTCAGCAAAACTGATTGTGCGAATAATGGCTTTGAGTATCCGACATATATACCTCGTGGTTATGGCCTTGTGGCTGACAGCGCTTTTGTATCCATCGAATACTCCAATGGCTACGACGGCTTTGCCAAGGGTTATTACTTGGTAGTGGCGGCTGTAGGTGAGCCCGGTTCTGCGGCCTTGAGCCAAGCCAGCACCGCTTCCCGGCGCTGGTATACTGATGCTTATACCAAGCGTACTACCGTGTACATTGGCTGTATGCATTAGTGTATAGCTACACTGTTGCCGAAACCTGAGCCCCGACAATCAGCTTGTATTCGCTCATTACCGCTAGCATCATGCCCCTGCAAGACCTTCTTCCCCGCGACCTCGTCTACTGCTTCAGCAAGCTGTATGAAGGGTACTGGAGTGGTGACGGACTGGCCCAAACGAACCTAGCAGCGATTGCAGCTTACTATGCGAACATAAAAGCCGAATTAACTGCTACGTATGGCTCGTATAAACAGGTAGACAGTGTAGTGTATGAACTCGAAAGCGTTGGCCATGCCCTACTGCGTCTACAGCAGATGTTTGAGTCGGGTAGCATTGAAGGCAATCAGGACGCCAAGGTATTTATTGATGCCCTGGCCGGCTATTTTGAGGAGTTGAAAGTGCGGTTTATTGAAATAGACGCTGCCGGATAGCATCCTCACTCTTCATGCAGCCCAGCGGGCATACATCCGCAGGCCCGGTACCTTTGCGGCCTAAACGAGCACTTATGACAACAAACAGCGCCGATACCCTTAGCGCCTTTGAACGGGCCAGAACCGGACTTTGGGTGAGCTTACAAAAGCATCTGGCCTTGATTTACCAAGCCGAAAGCGCATTTAGCAAGGCCGTAGCTTTTGCTGATTCTTTCCCGTTTTCGCCCGCTTCAGTTGAAGCGGAGCAGTTAGCTGAATATAATCAGCAGCGCAATGCCCTGCGGGACCTTTTCACCGACGAAACGGCCCAGCTAGACACCCTGACCAAGGCCATCCGCACGAAAGGCTATACAGCAGATGAAAAGAAACAGCTCTATCTGTTGCTGCTGGGCTATATAGATATCGCGGCCTCAGTC
Source organism: uncultured Hymenobacter sp. (assembly GCA_964251335.1). Taxonomy (GTDB): domain Bacteria; phylum Bacteroidota; class Bacteroidia; order Cytophagales; family Hymenobacteraceae; genus Hymenobacter. Next base: position 4,099 of record CAXUKA010000410.1, on the reverse strand, counting down.
TTCGAGCGGCTGCGTGTACAGATACCTTCCAAACTACCGAAGGATGAAGAACTTGAAGCTACCCAGGCCCGATTTGAGCGTGTACGTAACTTCGCTCGCCTAAACGTGAAAGGTATTTCCGGGCTATTGGGAGTATGATGGCATCTATTTTCGGGCCCTCGCGTCCTGGAGTAGCTGAATAAAAACAAATAGTACGAAGTCTTACCTTCCACCGTCTGTATTTTACTCGACCACTACAGGTTAACCTTTCAGAGCCCAGTGCGCTTTAAGCATTTATTGAAGCTTACGTTAAGGCATGCCTCATTACCTACATAGCTCGTCGCTCTGAATGGCCATACCTATGCGGGTAGAAACTTTCTTAGCAGCACTTCATCTGGGAGAGACTACTTACTTACAATCAGCCTGTTCTCCCCACCACGCATTGATGCGTTGTACGAGGTGCTTACTTTGTCCATCTTCCAGCAGCACCAGTACTAAGTCGCCGGTTCGCATCGTATACTGGCTTCGAAACCGGACTCGTTCTCCGGCTCGCACTAACCCATAATAGGGTCGGCAGACCACTAGCTCATACTGATGAGTGCCTACTTTCTCTATTCGCCCGTAAGCCAAAAGAGAGCCGGGTGTTACCAATCCTTGGTATTTTGTCGACAGCCGCTGGCCCGACCGGCCCTCAAAGGCTAGCTCCTGCTGCGTGAAGGTTAGCAAAGTGAATGTCGCCGTGGCGGGGGAAAAATGGTAGTGCTCAAACCAGCTAAAATGGCTAACTGATTCGCTCACGGGATAAGTAGGACCCAACAACTGCCCCAGCGTATAGGTGTGGGTTTCGCGCCCATGCTGGTAGAAGCTTAGGACGGGCCAAATATCAGCGGGCACCCCTGCACTCCAATCATCTACTACCACAATTACCTCCCCATCATCGGAGAGGAGCGCCGTCTTAGTTTGAATTAGGTCACGCGTCTCTAGCCAGTAAAGCTGGCTTCCTGTCGTGTTATCAAAGAGCCCCCAACTGGTGAACCGAAAGGGTACTCGTTGCCCATTATCCGGTAGCTGCACCGTATCGGTTCTGGTCAGCACTACTCGCAGGGTATAGTGGCCATTGCGGCTGCTGAAGCTGGTTCTAAGGCGCGGCTGGTCGGCGCGGCTTGCCTGAGCGAGCAGCACAAACCAAGCGATTAGCAGGAGACGATAAAAAGTATTCAAGAAGACCTAGTGGCGAATGGGCGATAAATTACTTACATGAGTCCATGAGGTGTCCCGTGCGAGGCATTTAGCAAAGGTTATGCAACAGCGCCCCAAGAAACAATCGTTTTCAAGGCATGTGATAGTGATGGCTACAGGCCTTACCCTGGCAGCGCCGACGCACCGCCGTCAAGGCAGAAAACGGGTGGACACAGTAAAGCTGTATCGCTTTCGGTACAGTGCACAAAAAACCGCCTCCGGTGCAGTACCGGAGGCGGTTTTTTCTATTACAATAGTGCGGCCTAGCGCCCGCCGGGCGGGCAATACTGCTTCAAGAACTTGGTATACGTAGCCGCCAAATGCTTGCTCGTACCCTCGCCTTCCGAAATGCCGTGCGTGCGGTTGGGGTAGGCCATCATCTGGAAGGTTTTGCCGTACTTTATCAGCTCATTTATCATCTGCTCGGCGTTGTTGTAGTGCACGTTGTCGTCGCCGGTGCCGTGGATGAGCAGCAGGTTGCCGCGCAGGTTTTTGGCGTGGGCCAGCGGCGAATTATCGACGAAGTAGTGCTTGTCTTCGGGCAGCAAACCCATGTAGCGTTCCTGGTAGATGTTGTCGTAGTTGAGCTGATTATCCACGGCCGCGATGCTGATGCCGGTCTTGTAAATCTGCGGATACTGGAACATGAGGCTGAGTGTGGACGAGCCGCCGCCGCTCCAGCCCCACACGGCCACGCGGCTGGTGTCGACGTAGGCGTTTTTGAGCACTTCCTTCGCGCCCATCGCTTGGTCGCGGATATTCAACGCGCCGATATTGTGGTAGATGGCCTTGCGGAACTCGCGGCCGCGCGGGGCGGGCGCGCCTCGGTTTTCGAGCGAGGCGTATATGTAGCCATCATCGGCCATGCTGCCCTGGTAAAGGCGGTTGAAGCCGGTGCCGAAGCGGTCGGTTACCGTTTGGCTGGCGGGCTCGCCGTAGACCATGAACACGATGGGGTATTTCTTGGCGGGGTCGAAGTTGGTGGGCTTCACCATCCAGCCGTCGAGGGTTACGCCATCCACGGTTTTCACCTGGAAGAACTCGGCTTTAGGCAGCTTCATTTTGGCGGCTTGCGGGGGCACTTCGCCACCATTTAGGCGCTGGTGGGCGGGTAGGCTCACCACATCAGAAATCGGGAAGCTGCTGGCGCTGGAGTAGTTGTGCAACGCGATTTTGCCGTTGGGCGAAATATCGTAGCCATTGGTGCCGCTGAGGTTGGCGGGGGTCACGCGCTCGGCTTTGCCGCCTTTCAGGGCCACTTTGTAGAGGTAGCGCTGGGTGGCATTGGTGGGCGAGGCCAGGAAGTAAATCGTGCCGCCCTTCTCGTCAATGCTTTCGAGACTGACCACGTCGTAGTCGCCGGGGGTTAGCAAGGTTTCCTTGCCGGTGCGGTCTATTTTGTAGAGGTGGCGCCAGCCGTCTTTTTCGCTGCTCCACACAAAGCTTTTGCCGCCCTCAATCCAGTTCCATCCCACGGGCTCGGCTTTGGCATCAATCCAGGCCTTGTCGGTTTCGTTGTAGATGGATTTTACCGCGCCTGTGGCGGCTGTACAAAGCATGAGCTTGCTTTCGTTTTGGCGGCGGTTCAACTGCTGAATAATCAGTTCGCTGGCCCCGGCCCACTCCATGCGCGGAATGTAGTGCTGCACGGCATCGCCGGGCACGTCCATCCACTTGGTTTCGCCGCCCGTGGCCGCGATTACGCCTACGCGGCAGCGGCTGGGGTCCTCGCCCACCACGGGGTATTCGACGGGTATTGTGAACGGATAAAGCTTATCCGTCGTGTTCAGCATCAAAAAGTTGGGCGTCTTTCGGGCGTCGAGTTGCCAGTAGGCCAGGCTGCGCCCGTCGGGGCTCCAGCGGAAGCCATCGCGGCAATCCAGCTCTTCCTCGTACACCCAGTCGAAGGTGCCGTTGATGAGCTTGTCGGTGCCATCGGTGGTGAGCTGGGTGATGCGGTGGTCGGCCAGGTTTTCGACAAACAGATTGTGCTCGCTCACGTAGGCCACGCGGGTGCCATCGGGCGAGAACTTGGCGAACATCAGCGACGACTCGGGGCGGCCTTTGCCGAGCTGCGTGAGCTGCTTGGTGCCGGTGTCGTACAGCCAGTAGTCGCCCCGCGTGTCGTAGCGCCACACGCGCTTGGTGTTGGTGTTCAGCAGGATAAGGCGGCCATCGTCGGACAAGGCCACGCGGCGCACGCCGAGCGGGGCGCTTTGGCCGGCGGGCGTGAGCTGCTTTTTGCTGAGCATGGTGCGCACTTGCTTGGGCTGGCGCGCATCGAGCTGCACCACCGAATCTTTGCGGACTTCGAGGTAGCCGTAGCCGTCCTTGGTCCATTGGGTGCCGGCGCTTTGCGCCCAGGCGGCCGCCGAAAGCAGCGAAAACGCCACGGCGAGGCCCGTGCGGCGGGCAACGTATTGGGTCATGTAAAAAAAGAAGCTGATGTTTAAGAGGCTGAAATTACCCCAGACTTAATTAAATAGACGCCGCTACGGCGCTACAGGCTGCTTTTAAAAAGCGTATTTCTGGCTGCATTAACCCAACTATACCCCCAGCGGGCCGTTTAGGCGGGCAGTAGCCTCACCACTAGCACCACAATTACCCATGAGCGACAAACCACTGTCCAAGCAAACCCACCAAGACAAGGTAAGCACGGCCAAAACCGAAGAATTAGCCCAAAACCGCGAAGACGGCTACGGCGAGTTCCTGACTTCCAACCAAGGCCTGCGCGTCAACAACGACCAGGACTCGCTGAAGGGCGGCGAGCGCGGCCCCACGCTGCTCGAAGACTTTCTCTTCCGCGAGAAGATGACGCACTTCGACCACGAGCGCATTCCGGAGCGCGTGGTGCACGCCCGCGGCGTGGCCGCCCACGGCT
>CAXUKA010000409.1:0-5415 GCA_964251335.1 uncultured Hymenobacter sp. | reverse complement strand
TGCCGCGCGGTAGACCCCCACACGCGCATTCCGGAAGCCCGTGTGGAGCTGGCTAACCCCGACGGCCTGCTCAAGCCCGATATGTTCTGCACGGTGAGCTTGAGCTTGAACAATACCACTTCGGGCAAGCAGCTGGCTGTGAACCCCAAGTCGGTGATTTTCAGCCAGGATAAGTACTTCGTTATCAAGCAAACCGGCGCAGGTAAGTATGAAATTGTGCCCGTGACGGTGGTTAGCTCGACCTCGAACTATACCTACGTGAATACCAAGCCCGACCAGCTCAAGCAAGGCGACCAGGTAGTGACGGAAGGCAGCCTGCTGCTATTCAATGATTTGAGCGACTAACGATGTAGGGTGGACTCTGCGAGTCCGCCAACGAGCGCCAGCGAGTAGCTGCGTCTGACGGGCGTGGCTCGGCCGTGTGCATCCTGCTCACGCGCGGACTCGCAGAGCCCACGGTACTATTTAAGCATCTAGCAATGAATAAGATAATCAAAGGCCTCATTGGCTTTTCCCTGCGCCACCCCTACGTCGTGTTCTTCGTGACGGCGCTGGTGGTGGTGGCTGGGGCGTTCAGCTTCTACTACACCCCGGTAGAGGCGTATCCCGATGTCACGAACACCGAAGTCGTGATTATCACGCAGTGGCCCGGCCGCTCGGCCGAGGAAGTAGAGCGTTTCATCTCGGTGCCCATCGAGACGGAGATGAACTCGATAAGCCACAAAACGGTGATTCGCAGCATCAACCTCTTCGGGCTTTCGTTCATCAAAATCGTGTTTGAGGACGGCACCGACAACTTCAATGCCCGCATGGAAGCCGCCCAAAAGCTGGCCAACGTGAACCTGCCCGAAGGCGTGGACCCCGAAGTGCAGCCGCCCACCGGCCCGACCGGCGAGATTTACCGCTTCACGCTGACCAGCAAAACCAAATCGGCCACCGAGCTTAAAACGCTGGAGGACTGGGTAATCGAAAAGAATCTGAAGGCCGTGCCCGGCGTGGGCGACGTAGTAAGCTTCGGCGGCCGCGTGCGCACTTACGAAGTGGCCGTGACGCCGCCGCTGCTGGCCAAGTACGGCCTCACCGCCCTCGACGTGTATACCGCTCTGCAACGCGCCAACGTGAACGTGGGCGGCGACATCGTGCGCGAAGGCCAGCAGGCGTTTGTGGTGCGTGGCATCGGCATCGTGAAAAACGTGGCCGATATCGAGAAGGTGCTGATTAAGAACGTGAACGGCGTGCCCGTGCTGGTGCGCAACATCGGTACCGTGCGCAAGGGCTCGCTGCCGCAACTCGGCATCGTGGGCCGCGATACCCACGACGACGTGGTAGAGGGCATCGTGCTGATGCGCAAGGGCGAAAACCCCGGCGCAGTGCTGCCGCTGCTGGAGGCTAAAGTCGATTACCTGAACACGACCGTGCTGCCCGGCGACGTGCGCATCAAGGTATTCTACGACCGCTCGGAGCTCAACCAGCACACCCTGCACACAGTAGGGGAGAACGTGCTGATGGGTATTACGCTGGTAACCATTATTCTACTGCTTTTTCTGGCCGACTGGCGCACCACGGTGACCGTGGCGATGGTTATTCCGCTGGCGCTGCTGTTCGCCTTCATCCTGATGCGCTGGAAAGGTATGACGGCCAATTTGTTGAGCATCGGGGCCATCGACTTCGGTATTATCATCGACGGGGCGGTGGTGATGGTGGAAGGCCTCTTCGTGATGCTGGCCCACTGGGCCGAGCACGAGGGTATGGAGAACTTTAATAAACGTGCCAAGCTCAGCAAAATCCTGCACACGGGCACCGAGATGGGCAAATCCATCTTCACCTCTAAGCTCATCATTGTCACGGCGCTGATTCCGATTTTCTCGTTCCAGAAAGTGGAAGGGAAATTGTTTTCGCCGCTGGCGTATACGCTGGGCTTTGCCCTGCTGGGCGCGTTGCTGCTGGCGCTCACGCTGGTGCCGGTGCTGTCGAGCATTTTGCTGAAAAAGAATGTGCGCGAACGGCATAACCCCCTGATTGAAGCGCTTAACAAGGGCTACGCGCCGTTGCTCAACCTCTTTATGAACAACCCGCGCCGCTCGATGCTGGGCGCATTGGTGGCGCTGTTCGTGGGCGTTGGGGCCTTCCACTTCGTGGGCACCGAGTTTTTGCCCCACCTCAACGAAGGCTCGATTTACGTGCGGGCTTCGCTGCCGCTGAGCGTGAGTCTGGAAGACTCGTATTACTACACCAAGCGCTTCCGGCAAGTGTTCGACGACTCGGTGAAATTCCCGGAGGTGCGCGGCGTGATTTCGCAGACCGGCCGCCCCAACGATGGCACCGATGCCACGGGCTTCTTCAACCAGGAGTTTTTTGTGGACCTCAAGCCGGCCGATGAGTGGAAGCGCAAAATCACGAAGGACGAGCTCATTGCCCAGATGCAGCAGGAGCTTAAGCAGTTTCGGGGCGTTGACTTCAACTTCTCGCAGCCAATTTCCGACAACGTGGAGGAAGCCGTGTCGGGCGTGAAAGGCTCGATGGCCGTAAAAATCAATGGCGACGACCTCAACTTCCTCGATAAAAAGGCCGATACCGTCTTTGCCATTCTCAAGAAAGTGCCCGGCGTGGAAGACCTCGGCGTGTTCCGCAACCTCGGCCAGCCCGAGCTACACATCACCCTCGACCCCGACAAAATGGCCCAGTACGGCGTGAGCGCCGCCGATGCCAACGCGGTTATCGAAATGGCCATCGGCGGCAAGGCCGTGAGCCAGGTGTATGAGGGCGAAAAGAAGTTCGATATGCGCCTGCGCTACGACCTGCCTTACCGCTCGACGCCCGACAAAATCGGCGACCTGCTGGTGCCCAACCTCAACGGCGGCCAGGTGAAGCTCCAGGAAATCGCGACCATCGGCAACGTGGCCGGTCCGGCCTTCATTTACCGCGAAAACAACTCGCGCTTCATCGCCGTGAAATTCTCGGTGCGGGGCCGCGACCTGGGCTCTACCATCAAGGATGCCCAGCAGCGCGTAGCCGCCCAGGTAAAGCTGCCCAAGGGCTACAGCATCCAGTGGAACGGCGAGTTTGAAAACCAGGAACGGGCGCAGCACCAGCTGGCTATCGTGGTGCCCATCAGTATCTTGGCTATCTTCTTTATCTTGTTCGTATCGTTTGGCAACGTGCTCGATTCGATACTGGTGCTCTTGAACGTGCCGTTTGCCCTCATCGGCGGCATTGCGGCGCTGCTGCTCACGGGCGTCAACTTTTCGATTTCGGCCGGCGTGGGCTTCATTGCGCTCTTCGGCGTCGCCACGCAGGATGGCGTTATTCTGGTCAATAAATTCCGCCAGAATATGCGCGAAGGGATGCCGCTCGTCGCCGCTATTAAAGACGGCGCCAAGTCGCGCCTGCGCCCGGTGGTAATGACCGCCCTCATGGCCTCACTTGGACTTTTGCCGGCCGCCATTAGCACCGGCATCGGCTCTGAGACGCAGAAGCCATTGGCCATCGTCGTTATCGGCGGGCTTATCACGGCTACGCTGCTGTCGCTACTTATTTTACCTACTGTTTACGAATGGGTTTATAGCAGCCGCCAGGAGCGCGAACGCCACAAGTAAAAAGTTGGCCTTTAGCCAATAACCAAAGTCCCCGGTCGGATAGGTCGGGGGCTTTCGGGCGTGGTTCTAATACGTCTCTAATGTGTTTCTAATCTGTTTTTAATGAGGGGTTAATGAATAATGAAAACGAGTGAATGAAGTACCCAAACTGCTTGTTAGCTTTGCTGAGTTGCCTGACTAGGTATTAAAGCAAAAAAGTGGTTTTACAAAGATTTTTAGGTTCTACTAATAAGAGCCTGTTGGCCCACGCGGCCGTTGCCGTAGCCAACATTTCCAGCCGGACAATAAGCCGCGTAGGCTTGGCGCTAACCGTTTTCAGCCTGGGGCTAGCCCCGGCGGCCCATGCCCAGGTGCCCACGGCCGGAAACTCGCTTTCCGCCGATACGGTGCGCCTGACGCTGCCCGACGCTGAGGTTCGCTTCGTGCAAAACAACCTGCAAGTGCTGGCCCAGCGCTACAATATCACGGCGCAGCAGGCGCTGGCCATTCAGGCCCGCCTTATCGATAACCCCACCATTTTGGTGGACCAAAACGTTCTCCAGCAGAGTATTCATCGCACTGACATCGATGGCACCAGAGCCCGCAACCAGGTGGCCGTGCAGGTGCAGCAGCTGTTTGCACTGGCCGGTCGGCGCAAGGCGGCGGGCCGGGTGGGCCAGCAGGCCGCCGTGGTCGAAACCTACAATCTGGAGGACCTGATTCGCACCCTGCGCTTTCAGCTGCGCACCACCTTCTACGATATCCACTACCGCCAGCAAACGTTGCGCGTGTACGATACCGAGATTCCGCAGCTGCGCCGCACCGTGGACCTCTACCAGAGCCAGTACGACAAGGGCAATATTGCCTTGAAGGAAGTTATTCGCCTGAAAGCCTTCTTGTTTACGCTGGAAAGCGAGCGCGTAGGGCTGGTGACTGACCAGGCTAATTCGCAGGCCGACCTGCACATTTTGCTGCGCGACTCGGCTAATACGTCGTACCTGCCGGTGGTGAATGCCGCGCGCATCCGCGACTTGTCGCTGGCCGCTTACCCCGAGCAGCAGCTTCTCGACACGGCCCTCGTGCGCCGCGCCGACCTGCTGAGCCGCCGCGCCGAAGTGCAGCGCCAAGAGCTGAACCTGCGTCTGCAAAAGGCTATTGCCTCGCCCGACCTGGCCGTGGGTTACAGCTACGACCGTCTGGGCTCGTATTTCGACAACTACAACTCGCTGACGCTCGGCATTGCGGTGCCTATTTTCAACCGCAATCAGGGCAACATTCAGGCGGCTAAAGCCCAGATTAGCAACGCCCAGGCCCAGGCCCAACAGCAGCAGCTGACCGTGCGCCGCGACGTGCACGAAGCCTACCAGGTGGCCCAGCGCCAGGACGAGCTATATCAGCACACTAGCCGCGATACTACGCCCTTCTCGCGCCTCATCGATAACATCGAGCAGAGCTACACCAAGCGCCTTATTAGCATCGTGGAGTATCTCGACTTTTATGAGGCTTACAAGAACAACGTGCTTCAGCTCAACACGCTGCGCGCCAACCGGATGCGAGCTTTTGAAAGCATCAATCTTTCGGTCGGTCGCACCGTGCTTCGGGCCGAATAAGGCATAGTTGTTGCCTAGTAAATGGGCTGGTTATCCCGGTCTGAATTTCAGTTTATTGCCTGGTCATTAATCCAAAAAATGGCCTTCTCGCTTCACCAGTTACTGGTTGGCGGCTCCCTTTGCTACTTACTTCTTTTATGAATCGTTCTGCGCTTTTTTTTCTCCTGACCCTTGGCCTCGGCGCGTGCTCCAAGCCCGCCGATACGAAGGAAGAAGCCCCTGCCACCAAA
>CAXUKA010000408.1:0-5427 GCA_964251335.1 uncultured Hymenobacter sp. | reverse complement strand
GACGAAGGAAGCATCTTGTCAGGTCGGTTTTAACTCTGACAAGATGCTTCCTTCGTCAGCCTGGCTGCCGTTGTTAGCGCATCCTGCCGATTTTAGTCTGCCTCTGCCACCGGAAGCAATGCGAGCAGTTCGTTCTCCGAAATAATCGGCACCTTCAGCGTAGTAGCTTTCTCACGCTTGGCCGGCCCCATATTTTCGCCCGCCACTAAGTAGCTCAATTTCTTAGAAATAGAGCCCGTGATTTTGCCGCCGTGCTGCTGAATCAGCTCCTGCAACTGCTCGCGGCTGCAGTTCTCAAACACCCCCGAGAGCACGAACGTGAGGCCCGCAAACCGGTCGCTCACAGCCTGCGGCAGCTCGCCGCTGGACTCAAATTGCACGCCGGCCGCTTGCAAGCGCTGCACCTGCTCCTGGTTTTCGGGCTGCTGGCACCAGAGGGCCACCGCGTCGGCGGTGACGCCGCCTACGTCGGGCACGGCGGCCAACTCGGCAGCCGGGGCCATCATGATGGCGGCCATAGCGCGGTAGTGCTGGGCCAGGCGTTGCGCGCCGCCCTCGCCCACGTAGCGAATGCCGAGGCCAAAAAGCACCCGCTCGAAGGGCACTGTTTTGCTTTTTTCGATGCCTGCGATGAGGTTGTCAATCGACTTTTCACCCAGGCGGTCCAGCACGATTAATTCGGCGCGGCGCTGGGGCAGGTCGTAGATGTCGGCGGGCGTGGCTACCAGACCCAGGTCGAAGAAACGGCCTACAGTTTCGGCTCCCAGGCCGTCGATATTCAGTGCCTTGCGCGATACGTAGTGCTCTAGGCGCGCTTTGAGCTGGGGCGGACAGCCGCGCTCATTGGGGCAGCGGTAGTGGGCCTCACCCTCGGGGCGCACCAGTGGGGTGCCGCAGGCCGGGCACTCCGTGGGAAAGCGCACTGGCTCGGAGCCTTCGGGCCGGGCGGCGAAGTCTACGCCGGTTATTTTGGGGATGATTTCGCCACCTTTTTCTACGAAAACGAAGTCGCCGATACGGAGGTCCAGCAGCGCTATCTGATTGGCATTGTGCACGCTGGCGCGCTTCACAATGGTGCCGGCCAGTGGCACCGGCGTGAGGTGCGCCACAGGCGTCACGGCCCCGGTGCGGCCCACGTTGTACTCGATGCGCAGCAGCTCGGTGCGGGCCGCTGCCGTGGGGTATTTGTAGGCAATGGCCCAGCGCGGGCTTTTGGCGGTGAGGCCGAGCTGGTCTTGCTGGCGGAGGTTATCTACCTTAATGACAATGCCATCGGTATTCACTGGCAGCTCAAACCGTTGCTGCGCCCACTCGTGCACGTAGGCAAGTACTTCCTCGATATTAGCGCAGCGCCGCCACGTCGGCGATATCGGCAGGCCCCATGCGGTGGCCGCCTCCAGGCTTTCGCTGTGGCTGGTAAAGTGTCGGCCCGGCGTGAGCACCGAGTAGGCGTAGAAGCGCAGTCGCCGCGCCGCCACGGCGGCCGAATCCTGGAGCTTGAGCGCGCCGCTGGCGGCGTTGCGGGGGTTGGCGAGCAGGGCTTCGCCGTTTTGCTCGCGCTCCTGATTGAGGTCGTTGAAAACCTGGTTGGGCATGAAGACTTCGCCGCGCACTTCTACATCGGTCGGAAAGCCGTCGTGCAGGTGCAGCGGCAGCGTGCGGATGGTGCGCACGTTGGCCGTCACGACATCGCCACGGGTGCCGTCGCCACGGGTTACGCCTTGCTGTAAATCACCGTTTTCGTAGTGCAGGCTCATGGCCACACCGTCGAATTTTTGCTCGCAGACGTAGCTGTAGGGCGCACCTTCGAGGCCTTTTTGCACGCGCTCGTCAAACTCGCGCAGGTCGTCTTCCGAGTAGGTATTGCCGAGGCTCAGCATGGGGTAGCGGTGCTGGGCGGTGGCAAACTGCTTGGTGATGGTGCCGCCTACGCGCTGGGTGGGCGAGTTGGGCAGCGCCAAGGCGGGGTAGGCTTTTTCGAGCTGGTTGAGCTCGGCCAGCATGGCATCGAATTCCTGGTCGGGCACCTCCGAAATATCGTGCTGGTAGTACTGGTTATTAAGATAATGCAGGCGCTGGGTGAGCTGCTGAATGCGTTGTTGCGGGTCCATGAGGGGGCGGGGAAGGGCAGCGCGGAGCTATAGTAGAAGAAAAGGAAATAGAACGTCCGCCATGCTGAGCTTGCCGAAGCATCTTGGCTAGTTACGTTAGGGTTGGTACTCCAACGGACCAGCCAAGATGCTTCGGCAAGCTCGGCATGACGGACGGTTTTCTTACTGAATACAAGTCGGCACTACGCCATGGCGGGCCGGAAGCCGGGCACTACCAGCGTCGAGCCGCCCTGCTTTTGCTGGGCGTCTTGCTGGCCTTGCTCTTCGGTGCGGGCGGGCGGGGCGTTGTCATCGCCTTGGGGGCTGCCCTGCGATTCCTTCATTTCGGTAGGAATGATGGGCTCGGCTGGCGACTTGGGCAGGAAGCGGGCGGCGAGCAGGAAAACGATGGTAGCGACGGCAAACCAGGTGAAAAATTTCATTGGATAAGAGAATGCAGGCAAAGCCAGATGATGCAGGCAAAAATACGCTTCCCGTGGCAACGGCAACCCCGGTCCGGCGGTTGCGTTTGGGATAAGGTGAACTGGTGAGCTAGTGAGTTGGTGAGTTTCTTTCGGATGTAGTGGGGCGTAATAACGCATATTTGTGCCGCTACCGCAGAAAACCCGCCAACTACGGGAAGCAAAAAGGTGTCTTGAACGTCTGCTTTACCCAGCGAAAACTCACCGCTCACCAACTCGCCACTTCACCATCTCACCCCATGCCAGACCAACCTTCCTGGGCCGATACGGCCGCCTCGCTGCTCACGCGCCTCTCGGGCGGCATCGAATTGAACTGCGCCTTCGACCAGATGGAGCTGCAAGTGCCCAACCAGCAAAACCCCGCCGGCCCGCCCGCTACCTGGCGTCTCAATGGCACGCTCCGCATTCGCACCAAGGGCGATGCGCCAGCCAGTGGTCTAAGCATCAGTGCTTCTTCAACTAATCCCGGCGCGGCCAACCCGCGTGGCTAGCGGCCTGGAAATAGATGCCCGCCTGGTGCTGACCTGGCCGGGCGGGCACGACCTGCAACTGGCCGCTTCGGGTACCTACCTCATTCTCAACGTGCCCAGCCAGCAGGTGCTCGATATTATTACGGCTGGCCCGCCGCAACCGCCCGGCGCGCCCAAGCCGCCCAAGCCTAAAATTGACCCGTTGCAGCAAATTCACGACTTGGCCAAGCGCTTAGGCCTTGTGCTCGACCTGCGCGTGGGCGGCAAAACCTACGTCACCTTCGGTCTGCCCGACCGCAGCAGCCCCAAAATTACGCTAAGCGCGGTGCTGGGCAAGATTGGGTCGTTTTTCAGGTAAGCGTAGCGCGGACTTTTAGTCCGTAATGCTGTAAGGCGCTCAGTGAGCAGTAGGGCTGGTGGTATGAATGTCCGATTCTTACCACCAGCCAGCTGCCTCGGCCGGGCACCTTTGCATGGTTCCAACTAACCTCAGCTGGCTATGCAACGCAGAAAATTTCTGGCTTCCTCGGTGGCCGCCACGGCCTTCGGGGCCGCCGCGCATTTGGTGAAAGCGCAAGCGCCGGCTACCGGGCGGGCCACCAAACTATTCGTGGTAAAAGCCGGCGCGAGTCGCTTTGGCGAGCGCACGCCCTTTCATGGCGTGAACCCGAATGACCTGAAAGTATCGGGGCGCGATACGGGCGGGGCACTGGCCATTTTTGAGTACGTGGGCAAGCAAAAGGCCGGGCCATCGTTTCACCTGCACTTCGAACAGGATGAGATTTTTTACGTGGTCGAAGGCGAGTTTTTGTTTAAAGTAGGCGACGAAGAATTTACCGCCCGGCCCGGCGACACGGTATTCGGGCCGCGCAAAGTGCCGCACTCCTGGCTGCAACTCACCGACGCGGGCAAGCTGGTGTACCAGGTGCAGCCGGCCGGCACGCTCGAACAGTTCTTCTCGGCCGTGAGCCAGCTCAAGGGCCGCCCCACCGAGGAGGAAGTGCAGCGCCTGCACCAGGCGCACGGCATGAAAGTAGTGGGGCCACCCTTAACTTTGAAATAACCAGCCGGATGCTAACATGCTGCTACACTACTTCTTGCCCAGCCCAGGCCTACGCGAGTACGTGCGGCTGCTTCAGCTCATTCACTTCGACTTTTCAGCGTCGGCCGCCGAGCTGCCGGTAAAGCCCTACTGGCCCCGGCCCGAGAATTGCCTGGCTTTTTACCTGCGCGACCCCGAGGCGGTGTACTATGTCGATAGCGGCCAACTGGTGGCCAAGCCCCGCGTAGCCCTCATCGGCCAGCCTACTATGGTGACTAATCGGCACGTGGGTCGCCACTGCCTGGTGCTGCAAGTGGTATTTCAGCCGGGGGCGCTGCATCGGCTCACGGGCCTGCCTATGAGCGAGTTGACCAACAGCTTTGTGGATGCGGAGGCAGTGTTTTCAGGCGAGATAGGCCGGGTGGCCGAGCGCCTCGGCAGCGCCGAGCAATACGCGGAGATGACAACCATCGTGGAAACGTTTTTGTGGCAGCTGGTGCAAAAGCGGCGGCACGACTTGTTGCCCATCGATAAAGTAAATCAACTGCTGCTCGACTCCGCTCGATTTGCCCAGCCCACGGCCCCGACGGTGGAGCAGATGGCCAGCGCCGCCTGTCTGAGCGTGAAGCAGTACTACCGCAAAAGCGTGGAGCGGCTGGGCGTGGGGCCTAAGCTATTCGACCGTATCCGGCGCTTCGACCACGCCATCAAGCTGCACAATGCCCACCCCACCCGCGACTGGCTGAGTACAGCCTTGGCCGCCGACTACTATGATTATCAGCACTTAGTGCGTGATTTCAAGGAGTTTACCACCCGCACGCCCACCGAGTTTGCTCGGCAGGAAAGCCAGGCTCCCGAGCGCGCTTTCGGCTTGGTAGAAACGTAAGGGTAATACGCTGGCCCACATAACAAACAGCTTTGTAGTAGCGCGAGCGCCACGATAAAGCGGCAGAAATTTTAGCGCCAATACGTAAAAAATAGCAACTTAACTCCCGGCCAAAAGCTTTATTTAGTGGGCGGAGCAGTAGCTTTAACGGCGCTAAAAAACCGGCCTGATTTATTGCTTTATCTCGTTGCGTATTCACCTTGAAAACACCTGATAATGGCCACCGCCAACTAGGCACCGGCCGCCAGCCGGCAGGCAGCTCGGCCTTTACCCGCATGGAGCGGCTGCCGCCCCGGCTGCTGATGCTGTACATGGGGCTGCTGGGTATCGGTGTGTTGTTTACGGGCTTGGTGGTGGTGTATGTGCTGACGCGGCTGCAACATGGCGGCGCGCCGAGCGGCTACGCTTTTCCGCGCTATTTTTCGCTGAGTACCATTGTGTTGCTGGTCTCGTCGGC
>CAXUKA010000407.1:0-5445 GCA_964251335.1 uncultured Hymenobacter sp. | reverse complement strand
TTGTAGGCGGTGCTGGCTGAAGTCTGATAAATTAAAAAATCGGGTTTCTGCTCTTTGAAGCAACAACCTACTTTTGAGCCATACTTCAAGCCCAACCAACCATGACACCTACTGCTGTTACTACCGCCCGCCCCTCCGCCGCCTTTATTGCCGCCTCGTGGTTTGCCTTGCTCGCGGGCATGGGGGGCTTCCTGGTCGGCCTCTTCAACGCCACGATGGCGCTCAACGAAAAGGGCTATTATTTCACGGTCCTCATGTTCGGACTGTTTGCCGTTATCTCCCTCCAAAAAACGGTGCGCGACCAGCTGGAAAAAATACCCGTCACGAGCCTTTATTATGGCCTGGCTTGGTTTGCCACGCTGCTGACCGTAGTGTTGCTGCTCGTTGGGCTGTGGCATGCGGCCCTCACCCTCAGTGAGAAAGGCTTTTACGCCATGGCGTTTTTGCTGGCGCTGTTCGGGGCCATTGCCGTGCAGAAAAACACGCGGGATATGCGAGCATTGCCGGGTAGCAAGGTTGCACCGTTTGATACTGAATAGCGCCACCTATCGCGTGAATCTCCTCTCACCTCTCCAAAAAGAGGGGGAGCCAACCGCAAATAGTTTGTTTTGACTATAAAAAAGGCTTTCAGCATTCGCTGAAAGCCTTTTTTGCTTTTAATAAAACTCGCTCTGCTCCCCCTCTTTTTTTGAGAGGTGGGGAGGTTCACGCGATGGGTAGTGCTTAAGAAGCCACAACGCTCACCAGCCGCGTCAACTGGCCGCGCAACTGGTCGCGCTCGCCTAGCAGGGTGGCGCGGTTGGTGCTGAGGTAGGTTTCGCGTTCGACTTCGCTGGCCTGGGCGAGGGCGTAGGCTTCGGCGGTGCGGAGGGCGGTCGGGCTGTTGCCCCTAACGCGCTAGTAGTACCTTTGGGAGCTATGGAAAATGCCATTAACACCCTGCACATTCAGAATTTTAAGTCCATCAAAGATGTGACGATACAGCCCCGGCGCGTGAATCTGATTATTGGGCAGCCCAATGTGGGTAAGTCGAATGTACTGGAAGCTATGAGCTTGCTAAGCGGCTATTATGATGTGCGTAGCGGTAAGTTTATGAGAGATTTTATGCGTTATGAAAAGGTCAATCAGTTGTTTTACAATAATGTAATTGCTAATAAAGTGAAAGTAGAGACTGGCACTGAAAAAGCTATGTTGGGAGTGGGATTTGATAATAGATTTAATTACTTGATAGTAAATAATGAAACGCAGAAAATATTTTTTGAAAAAGCTGATTTCCCCCCAACCTTCTCAGAAGAGCATGAAGAGAATGTACTGCTAGCTAATTTTTATGAGGTTTACAAGCGCCCACACTTTACTCTTAATGAATCATCCAATTTCGCCTATTCTCAAGTATCGGAGTTAGGTGATTACACTGTTCCAGGTTTCCCACAGAATGTTATAATATCACACGCCTACTACCCTGGTTGGCCTGTGAAGCCTTATGTCTATGCGAAAGATGCTTCAATAGGCCGACAGTATGGGCACACGTTTCTTCAACCGCCTTATGGTGATAATTTAATTGATATTATTAGAGACAACTCGAGGCTCAGGCACGAAATAAATAATCTTTTCGGGCAAAATGGACAAAAAATGTTGTTGCGTACAGTTGTAGGTGGGGAGCAAGAGCTAGAAGTGTTAAGAGATTTTGATGGTATTACGGTTTCCAATCCTTATTCAAGTATTGCTGATACATTGCGCCGAATGATTTTTTATTTAGCAGCCATGGAAAGTAACACGGATTCAGTTCTACTATTTGAAGAGCCCGAAGCGCATACATTCCCCGTATATACGACGATACTAGGACAGAAAATAGTAGAGAGCGTCACTAATCAATTTTTTGTGGCGACGCACAGCCCTTATCTGCTTACCGAAATTATAGAAGAGATAGTTCAGCAGGGCAAAGAACAAGAATTGGCTATTTTCCTGGCTTATTACGAGGACTACCAAACCAAGCTGTACCAGTTTACAGACGATGAAGTGCGTGAAATCAGGCGCGAGGCTATTGATGTGTTTTACAACCTGAGCCGCTACACACCCCGCGCCAACCCATATGCCGGATAATTTCACACTTGCGGCCGAATGCCATGTGGATACGACCGTGGCGCGAGCCTTGGTGCGAGGCAGCGAAAAGCTGGTGGAGCACATTCGCGGGGTGCCTAATGTGGGAAAGCGACTGGCCAATCTAGCGGCCGACCGGCGCTCGCGGGTGGTGGGTCTAGTAGACTGGGACCGGGGAACGGTGCTCGATATTCCGGGCTTGCAGCCATTTGCCAACCAGCCTATGGCCGACTTCACATTTGCGGCCCACGGCTTCCAGATTTATAGGCATCCTGATTGCCCCGCGCATTTTCTGGTAGTGTTAAACCCCGCTTGTGATGGCTGGTTATTTGGGCAGGCGGCGGAAGCTGCCATTGACTTGGCTGAACATCGCTTGCCTACTGCCTGGCCAGCGTTTCTGACTTTTACCAAAAGCAAGCTGGTGGAAGACCATCCATACTTGGTAAGCTTGTTAAAAGCATTGCGGCGGCAGCCTTCACCGGGGTTTCAAGTGCTAGTAGGGTTTATTGAAGAACAGGTGCGGGCATCGGGTCGCCAGGTTTGGTAAGTGCTTATTTTTTCGCCGGCTTGCTCCCCATCACAAATTCCAGCGTGCCGCCCTGCCGCACTTCGCTCACAGGCAGAAACGGGCGCGTCAGCAGCTTGCCATTGAGGCAGGTCGACTGCCCGTAGACGTTACTAATCGGATGCTAATTAGGTTTCAACTTGGTATCTCATCACCTCCCGTAGCAGCCCGAGCGCCGCTTGCGCCCGGTGGAGCAGGGCGGCTGGGGAAAGGGAAAAATAATGTAAACTCAAGTGGTAAGCAGCATTCACAAAAAACGGGGGAGCCGGAGTCCTAAACTCCGGCTCCCCCGTTTTTTATCAATAATTAGCAGAAAGCTAGTCGTTTGCTGCTACCTTACGCCTGGCTTTGCTTCATAATGGCTTGCTCCTGCGCAGCGTGGTTGGCGGCAAACTGCGCGCGCTGCTCCTCGGTGCGCTCGTGGCCTAGGCTGCGCAGGTGCTCGCGCAGCTTGGGTTCGGACCAGTCGGCCCCGTACGACGGGGTGCCGGGCTGCTGCCGCCACGACTCGTGCAGGCTGCCGCCTTCCACGGCGTCGAAGCCTAGCTCTTCCACCAGGGCCATTACTTTGCGCTTGGCGGGTTCCTCATCGCCAGCCACGGGTAGGGCAATGCGGCCGGGTGTGCCGACGGGCTTACCCGATTTTTCGAGGTGCGCCGCATAAATATTGTTGAACACTTTCACTACCGGCCGGCCCAGGTGCTGCTGCACCCACTCGCTTTCGGTGAGGTCGCCGCTTTCCAGTTCTAGTATCCGGCCGTCGCGCAGCAGGGGGTAGTAGTTGCTGGTGTCGATAACCGGCACATCGGCGGGCACGCCGGCAAACAAGTCTTTGGGCAGGTTCGGGATATTTATTAGCGGAATGGTAACCACGATAATTTCGCCGTGGCGGGCCGCTTCCTGGGCCGTGGCGGGGGTAGCGCCGGTTTTTTGGGCCACATCGCTCAGCGTTTCGGGGCCGCGTGAGTTAGCAATAAGAACCGAGTGCCCGAGGCTGGTGAGCCGCACGGCCAGCGCGCTGCCAATGTGGCCCGCGCCGATAATTCCAATGTTCATCGTAAAAAAGCTGTGTAAAGGTTTGCAAAGCGGTTTCCGGCCACTTTGGGATAGCGAAACAGTTTTCGCGGCCAATTGCTTTTTACGGGTGCCGGCCCACAACCGGCCACTTACACTAAAGCCGGGTCGCGCCTACGTCGGCGATTTTGCGGGCGCTACTTCGCCGGCTTACTACCCATCACAAATTCCAGCGTGCCGCCCTGCCGCACCTCGCTCACGGGCAGGAACGGCCGCGTTAGCAGCTTGCCGTTCAGGCGGGCCGACTGCACGTAGACGTTCTTATCACCCTGATTTTTAACCGTTACGGTAAAAATTTTGCCCTCACCGACTTGCAGCACCGCGCCGTGCACGGCGGGGCTGCCGAGGGCGTATTCGCCTGAGGCGGGGGCGACGGGGTAGAAGCCCAAGGCCGAGAAAATATACCAGGCCGACATCTGGCCGCAGTCGTCGTTGCCGCCGAGGCCGTCGGGGCCCTGGTGATACATCTTGTTCAGAATCATGCGGATGCGAGGCTGGGTTTTCCAGGGCTGGTCGGTCCAGTTGTAGAGGTAGGCGGCGTGGTGGGCGGGCTCGTTGCCGTGCACGTAGTTGCCGATGATGCCGTCGCGGGTGATATCCTCGGTTTCGGCGAAGAACTTGTCGGGCAGGTTCATGGTGAAGAGCGAGTCGAGGTGGGGCACGAAGCGCGAACTGCCACCCATTTTGGCGATGAGCGCGGCGGGGTCGTGGGGCACGTAGAGGCTGTAGTTCCAGGCGTTGCCTTCGATGTAAGCCGGGTCGCTGGTGGTGAGCACATCGAACTTCTGGCGGAACGAGCCGTCAGCCAAGCGCGGGCGCATGAAGCCGATGCGGGTGTCGTAGACATTTTGCCAGTTGGTGGCGCGCTGGCCGAATTCTTTCTCAATATCAGCGCGGCCCAGCTTTTTGGCGGCCTGGGCGATGCAGTAGTCATCGAAGGCATATTCCAGCGTTTTCGACACCGACGCGCCGCTCTTATCCTCAGGCACGTAGCCTTTATCCATGTATAAACCAAGGCCGTCGTACCAGCGCTGGCGGGCGGTGGTCACGCAGGCGTCGAGGGCTTTGTTTTGGTCGAAGGGCGCGTTGCCGAGCACGATGGCATCGCACACCACGGGCACCGAGTGGTAGCCAATCATGCACCAGTTTTCATTAGCGTAGTGGCTCCACACGGGCAGCATGTGCTCGGCACTCTGGTTGAAATGCGCGAGCATACTCTGCACCATATCGGCATTGCGGCGGGGCTGCACGAGGTTGTAGAGTGGGTGCAAGGCGCGGTAGGTATCCCAGAGCGAGAAGGTAGTATAATTGGTAAAACCTTCAGCTTTATGCGTGTTCTGGTCGAGGCCGCGATAGTCACCGTTGGCGTCCTGGTAGATGGTTGTGCCGGTGAAGGCGTGGTACATGGCCGTGTAGAAGTTCTCCTTATCGACTCGCCGTGGCGAGGTAATGGTGATTTTACTTAGCTCCTGCTGCCATTGGGCCTGGCCTTGGCGCTTGTAGTCGGCGAAGTTCCAACCGGGCGCTTCGGCGCGTAGGTTAGCCAGCGCGCCGGCGGTGCTTACGGGCGAGAGGGCCATTTTTAGCTTGATTTGCTGGCCAGCTTGCGTGGCGCCGAAGTCAAAATTCAGGCGCAACTGGTGGCCAGCGAGGTCGGGCCAATTATGGTTTTGGTCGAAGCGGCTCCAGAAGCCCCGGTAGGGCTGTTT
>CAXUKA010000406.1:0-5454 GCA_964251335.1 uncultured Hymenobacter sp. | reverse complement strand
CTCCCTTATAAAGCTGTGTCAAATACCTCACTCCACTCCACGGCCAGCCCTGGTAACACCGATACCGACATGGGGCCGGGCTCGGCATATTCGGCAGCTACTTGGTAGCGGCCATTATCGTCGAGTACGTAGGCGAGAATGGTTTGCTCGCCCGGAAATACCACCCAATATTCCTGTACGCCAGCCTCTTCGTAGAGGTCGTACTTGGTTTTGGTGTCGTGCTTGAGGTTGCCGGGCGACACGATTTCAATAATCCAGTCGGGGACACCGAGGCAGCCGCGCTCATCGAGCTTGCTCTGGTCGCATACCACAAAAATATCGGGCTGCACAACGGTCTGAATCTGAGCATCCCCGCTACCGGCGCTGCGCGTGAGGCGCACATCAAACGGAGCATGATACATCTCGCATTGGCTGCGCCGCAGGTACGTTTCAATGGCAAACTCTAGCCGCTTAGACAACTGCTGATGTCGGCGGCCAGCACCAGCCATTGGACGTAGCACCTTGCCTTTTATCAGCTCCACAAACTCATCAAACTTCCAAGTCAGGTAGTCGGCGTAGGTGTAAACGCCGTTGGGGTCGAGCTGCGAGAGGGAAGTAATAGGAGCCATGCGCATGAGAAACACTACACTACGGGAGTAAAGCAAAGATACGTCAGCACGCTTGCTGGCCTGCCAGGTGAAATTATACGTTATATTCTTTGATATACAACGCGTTACTTCAACCAAACTTGTGTCTTATTTCAGTAGAAATTTTCTGTACTGAATGACTTAGACACCCCTACCCTATCGGTTGAAAATCAAAGACTAGCCTAGTAAAGCTTATGAGCTAGCAGGCTTATTTAGAACCATTAAAAACATCTCAGCTTCATGGTTGGCCGTAGGGAGTAACAACTCAAAAACGGCGTTTTCGGCTCCGAATCAACGCTTGTCCCTTATCCCTTCCTACCCTATGAGCTTACACTTCACCCAAGAGCCGCTCGACAAGACGCCGCCGGCCGTGGTGCCCCCGCAGTCGGTGACGCTGAATGTCAACGGCGAAGACCACACCATACAGATTGCCCCCTGGACTAGCCTGCTCGACGCCCTGCGCGAGTATCTAGACCTGACCGGCACCAAGAAAGGCTGCGACCACGGCCAGTGCGGCGCTTGCACCGTTCTAGTTGATGGCAAGCGTATCAACTCCTGTTTGGCGCTAGCCACCGTGTACCAGGGCAAGAGAATCGAAACCATTGAGGGCTTGGGCTCTGAGCATAACCTCTCGCCGCTCCAGCAGGCATTTGTGGACCACGATGCCTTTCAGTGCGGCTATTGCACGCCGGGGCAGATTTGCTCGGCGCAGGGCCTCATCAACGAGGGGCGCTGCAAAACCGAAGATGAGGTGCGCGAGCACATGAGCGGCAACCTCTGCCGCTGCGGTGCTTACACCAACATCCTGTCGGCCGTGATGGAAGTGCTGCACGATGGCCAGGTAGTAGTAGATAACGGTACGCTGGTGACCATCCCCGCGCAGCCCACCAAATCCAGCTCCGTTAGCTAATCAACTCGCTATGAACAGTTTCACCCTCACCCAAGCCACGGCCGCCGACGAGGCCGTGCGCGACAATACCAGCCACGACGGCGCGGCCTACCTGGGCGGCGGCACCAACCTCGTGGACTTGATGAAGTACAACCTGGAGCGCCCCACTCACCTCACCAGCCTGGGCTTGCTGCCGCTCCACGACATCAGTAACCTAGCTGACGGCGGCCTGCGCCTGGGTGCGCTGGCCACCAACGCCGATACCGCCTGGCACCCCGAAGTAGAAGCGCGCTACCCGCTGCTGAGCCAGACCATTTTGGCCGGGGCTACCCCGCAGCTGCGCAACGCCGCCACCAACGGCGGCAACCTCAACCAGCGCACCCGCTGCTACTACTTCTACGACCTGGCCGCGCCCTGCAATAAGCGCGAGCCCGGTACCGGCTGCGCCGCCCTCACCGGCCCCAACCGTGTCTGCGGCGTGCTGGGCACCAGCGAAAGCTGCATCGCTACCCACCCCTCAGATATGTGCGTGGCCTTGGCTGCCCTCGAAGCTACGGTGCGCGTGCAAGGGCCTGATGGCGAGCGCACCATCAAGTTTGAGGACTACCACCGCCTGCCCGGCGACCACCCCGAAAAGGACAATACCCTGAAGCCGGGCGAGCTGATAACGGCTATCGACCTGCCGGCCGAAGGCTATGCCGACCACTTCACGTACCTCAAGCTGCGCGACCGCAGCAGCTACGCCTTCGCACTGGTGAGCGTGGCGGTGGGGTTGAAAATGAACGGCAACACCATCGAGAAGGCCCGCTTTGCGCTGGGCGGCGTGGCCCACAAGCCCTGGCGCGACCAGGAGGCCGAAAAAATGCTGGAAGGCCAAACGGCCTCGCCCGACCTGTTTCGCCAGGTGGCGGCCAAGGTGTTTGCCGAGGCCAAGGGCTACGGCGAAGGCTCGCTGCACAACTCGTTTAAGATTGAGCTGGGCAAGCGCGCTATTGTGCGGGCGCTCAAACAGGCCACTGAGATGAGCCAGGTCGTCAACCCCAACGTGTTCTTGAATTCTAATCCGTAAGCTGTTATGAGTCAGACTATCGCAACCCCGCCTACCGTCCGCCTCGACAGCGACGTTGTTGGCAAGCCCATTAGCCGCCCCGAAGGCCCGGCCAAGGTGAGCGGCGCGGCCAAGTACGCGGCCGAGTTCGCCGTGACTGGCCCGCTGTGGTACGGCTACATCGTGAGCAGCCCCATTGCCAAGGGTAAAATCACCAAAATCTACGCCGACGAGGTGCTGGCCATCCCAGGCGTACAGCAGATTTTCTCGCACGAGAATGTGCCTTCGCTGGCTTGGTTCGACCGCAATTACAAGGACGACGTGGCCCCCGGCGGCTCGCCCTTTCGTCCGCTGCACGATGCCGAAATCGTGTTCAACCAGCAGCCGGTGGCGCTGGTAGTGGCCGACACGTTTGAGCTGGCCCGCTACGCCGCTTCGGTGCTGCGCATCGAATACGATGTGGCTGATTTTAATACCGATATTGAAGTAGCCAGCCCGAAGGCCTTTGAGGCTCCTCGGGGCAAAACCGGCTTCCTACCCCCGCCCAAGCCCAAGGGCGACATGGACGCCGCCTACGCCGAGGCCCCGCACAAGATGGCGGGCAAGTACACCCACGAAACGCAGCACCACAACCCGATGGAGCTGTTCGGGACCACCGTGGACTGGCTGGGCGACGGCAAGAAGATGAAAATCTACGACAAGACGCAGGGCGCGCCCAACGTGCAGCAGTACCTGGCGAAGATTTTCGGGCTGAGCACGGAGGAAGCGCGGGTTATTTCGAAGTTCACCGGGGGCGCTTTCGGCGCGGGTTTGCGCCCGCAGTACCAGGTGTTTCTGGCGGTGCTGGCGACCCTGGAGCTGGAGCATTCCATCCGGGTGGTGATGACCCGCTCGCAGATGTTCAGTATGGGCCACCGGCCCCATACGATTATGGACATTCGCCTGGCGGCCGACGACCAGGGTTACCTGCAGGCGATGGAGCACAACGCCCTGGGGGTAACTTCTCAGTTCGAGAATGAAACCGAAACGGTGGTGAACTGGTCGGGCATTTTGTACAAGGTGCCCAACTATAAGTTTGACTACAAGCTGACCAAAGTTGACGTGAACACGCCGGCCGACATGCGCGCCCCCGGTGCTGCTACCGGCAACTTCGCCATCGAGAGCGCCATTGATGAGCTGGCCTACGAGGCCGGGGTTGACCCGCTCGAATTCCGCCTGCTCAACTATACCTACACCGACCCCACCGAGAACAAGCCCTTCAGCAGCAAGCGCCTCGACGACTGCTTTCACGAAGGTGCCGCCCGCTTTGGCTGGGAGAAGCGTAACCCCGAGCCCCGCTCGATGCGCGACGGCAACCTACTGGTAGGCTGGGGCATGGGTGCCGGCTGCTGGGATGCCTCCATGCAAAAAGCCGCCGCCAAAGCCGTTCTCACGGCCGATGGCCACCTCACCGTGAGCAGCGCCACTAACGACCAGGGCGCCGGTACCTACGTGATTATGACCCAGATGGCCGCCCAAACCCTGGGGCTGCCCATGGAGCAGGTCACCTTTAACCTGGGCGACACCGACATGCCCGCCGCCCCCGTGCAAGGCGGCTCCTGGACGGCCAACTCGGTAGGCGCGGCCGTGCAGAACGCCTGCCAGGAAGTAGGCAAAAAGCTGCTCAAGCTAGCCCAGAAGATGGACGACTCCCCCCTCGACGGCATCGACTTCGAGGACGCGCAGTTCGTGGACGGCCACATTCGCGCCAACGAGGACATCAGCCGCTCGGTGGCCATCCAGGATATCCTGGCGGCCAGCGGCGAGGCCAAAGTGGATGCCGAGGGCAAAGCCGGCCCCAACCCCATCAACATGCTGAAGTACTCGATGCACTCGCACAACGCGGCCTTCGTGGAAGTGAAAGTGGATGAGGACCTGGGCACCGTGCACGTCACGCGCGTGGTAAATGCCGTGGCCGCCGGCCGCATCATGAACCCCAAAACTGCCCGTAGCCAGGTGCTGGGCGGGACAGTGTGGGGCATCAGCATGGCGCTGATGGAGGAAACCTACACCAACAACGACCTCGGCCGCTACGTCAACCACAACTACGCCGAGTACCACATCCCGGTAAATGCCGACATCCACAAAATCGACGTGATTTTCGTGGAGGAGGAAGACGACATCGCTAGCCCCATCGGCGTCAAAGGTGTCGGCGAAATCGGGATGCTCGGCGTGGCCGCCGCCATTGCCAATGCCGTATTCCACGCTACCGGCAAGCGCGTTCGGGATTTACCACTGACGATTGATAAGCTGTTGTAAGTAGCGACTGGTAGTAAAAGAAACCGCCCCGTAGCCAATTGGCTGCGGGGCGGTTTTCTATTCAACTCATGTAGCGGACATATCATCAATAAACTGTAAACTAGACATAAAGTTGTTTATCCCACAACTTTCCATATCTACAATTACTAAGTTCATCATACACCTAGTGAAACCTGTATAAATCAGTTCACTATGAGCTGACTCAAGAAAACCCTTTTGAATTACTAAGAACAAGGTTTTTATTTCCCATCCTTTATAGCTATGGATAGTAGAAAATTTTGTCATTCCTGAATTCATCCAAAAATGAAGCTTCTTATTCTTCCTAATCTTTTCAATTTCTTTTCGAAACTTCTTAGTTGCTCCATATTTCTTGAGAAGATACTCATGATATTCTTTTGTTTCAGACATAATATAAGATTTCTCTTTACTTAAATTCCGAAAATCGAAGTCTAAATTTCGGAGTACCTCTACATTAGCAGATAAAACACAAACATCATTAGGATGGCTATTTAGCTTCAAAGAATAATTACGAATGAATTCCGCAACAGGCTTACTATCAGCATTATTAAAACATTTATAATGAACCTTATCAA
>CAXUKA010000405.1:0-5456 GCA_964251335.1 uncultured Hymenobacter sp. | reverse complement strand
CCCCCTCTCCCTAAGGAGAGGGGGCCGGGGGGTGAGGTGCCCGCGAGCGGCGAGCCCTACCGAATACCATTTCGCGTCAGCGCTGCCTGATACCGCCGAGCATTCACTAAGTGCTGCGCCTCATTGGTAGCAAAAGCGTGGTAGCCGCTGAAATCTTCCTTAGCGCAGAAGTACAGATAATCGTTGCTCTCAGGGTGCAATACCGCATCGATGCTGCTGATGCTAGGCAGGTCGATGGGGCCGGGCGGCAGACCGTTTACACGGTAGGTGTTGTAGGGCGAGTCTTTTTGCAGATGCACGTTAAGCACGCGCTTGATGCTGAAATCGCGGTTGGCGTAGACTACGGTGGGGTCGGCTTGCAGCTTCATGCCGCGCTTGAGACGATTGAGGTACACGCCCGCGATGCGGGGGCGCTCATCAGCGTGCTGCTGCTGCTCGGCTTCTACGATGCTGGCCAGGGTGCTCACTTGCACGCGGGTGAGGCCCAGCTTCTCGCGGGCAGCATCGCGGGCGGGGGTCCAGAATTTCTCGTACTCCGTTTTCATGCGCTGCATGAGGTTGGGGGCCGAGGTATTCCAGTAGAGCTGGTAGGTGTTCGGGATGAACATCGAGAGCACCGTAGTAGTGTCGAAGCCCAGGCTGCGGGTATAACCGGGGCTGCTCAGCAGCGAATCTATCTGCTTGGGGCGGGCGTCGATTTGCTTGGAAAGCTTGGTAGCCAGTTCGTGGCGCAGGCGCACATTGGTAAAGGTGAGCATGAGCGGCGACTGCCGGCCCGATTTTAACAAATTAATAACCTGCCGGTTGGTCATGCCACTAAGCAGCTTGTAGCGACCGGGCTTCACGGCACCAGGCTTGTTGTAGCCCATGAGCTTGCCCACGAAATGCAATGAGAGCGGGTCGATGATAACTTTTTCACCGCCGGCGCGCACGGTTTCTACCGCTACCAAGGCCTTCTGCCAGTCGTCGCCCCGGTGGATGTACGCATAAGCCTCATGGTCATGGGTATCGACGTTAGTGGTGTAAAAAATCTGAAAGAAATAATACGAGAAGCACACCAGAATAAGCCCCAGAATGATGCTCACCGTAGCGTAGCGGTTGCGGCGGCGAATGGAATCGGCTTTATACTCCAGGGCGGACTTTTTGGCAGGAGATGGCATGAAAAGGCAGAAAGTGAGCCTCAAAATTACGCACTGCCTCAAACTCTCTCCCCTCCCCTGGCCCGGCCGCACGGCCAAGCGCAATTTCCCGCTTCCAAAATCCGTAGTACCTTGCCTGCCGTATGGAGCCTAACGGGCTCCCGACCACTTTTTTCTGAATACCTCCCCTTCCACTTTATGGCTGCTACGCTGCTTCGCATCCACCCCGACAATCCGCCCCAAAACCGCATTCTGCAAGTAGTAGAAGTGCTGCGTAAAGGCGGCCTCATTATCTATCCTACCGATACGGTGTACGGCATTGGCTGCGATATTAATAACGCTAAAGCTGTTGAAAAGCTCTGTCGCATCAAAGGACTCAAGCCCGAAAAGGCTGACCTCAGCTTTATTTGCCACGATTTGTCGCACATCAGCGACTACGCCCACGGTATCACCACGCCTACTTTCAAAGTACTGAAAAAAGCGTTGCCTGGCCCGTTCACCTTCATCTTCGAAGCCAGCCCCAACGCCCCCCGCTACGGCGGCGTGAAGCGCAAAACAGTCGGCATCCGGGTACCTGATAACCAGATTGTTCGCCAGATTGTCAAGGAGTTTGGCACGCCCATCGTGAGCACTTCGGTGCGCGAAAGCGAAGAAACCCTCGAAGAATACGTAACCGACCCCGACCTGATTTTCGAGAAATACCGCTCTTTGGTAGACCTCGTCATCGACGGCGGCTTTGGCGGCAACATCCCCAGCACCATCGTTGATTGTACCAACGACGACTTCGACCTCGTGCGTCAGGGCTTGGGCGACATCGAGCAATATCTGTGAAAATCAATGAGTGAATAAGTGAGGGGCGGATGAGTGAATGTTACTTACATATTCACTCATTCGCCCCTCACTTATTCACTCATTGCCCCGCTTGTGCTTCCAGCGGCGGTGCGTCCAGAGGTATTGCTCGGGCGTGGCCCTAATGTCGGCCTCCAGGCACCGCACAAAGGCTTCGGTAATCGGGTAGCGCTCCGTTTCATCGGGCGCATTGGCGGCGGCCGCAGCGGCCAGCCCATCCGGCAGCTCGGTAAATTTCACCTCATAATATCCACGCTGCACCCGCCTGATGCCCACGTAGAGCACGGCGCAGTTGAACTGCTGGGCCAAGCGCTCGGCGCTGGTGTAGAAGCCGGCATCCTGGTGCATAAAATCAATCCAATACGGGCGGTCTTCGGGGCCAGCGGCCTGGTCAGTGAGTAGGCTGAGCGTTCGGCCTTTGCCGCGCTGCTGCACGAGGTAGCGCAGTGTGCTGAGCATGGGCACGGCATCGGCCCCCAGGCGGGTGCGCAGGCGGCGCATAAACTGCTCAAAGAATTTATTATTCAGCGGCTTGTACACGCCCGCCGAGCGCCCCCCAAACTCCAGCGAAGCGCCCGAGAGTATCCACTCCCAGTTGCCCCGGTGCGAGCCTAGCGAGAGCACCAGCCGGTTTTCGGCAAAGTGCCGCGTCATCAATTCCGGGTTTACAAAGCGCATCCGCCGCTGAAGCTCAGCTGGCGAGATAGCGGCCAGCTTTAGAATCTCGACAATTACCTGCGCGAAGTGCCAGTAGAATTGCCGGCCAATTACCTGAATTTCAGCTTCCGCTTTCTCAGGAAAAGAATTGCGCAGATTGTCGAGCACCACGCGCCAGCGGTAGTGCACCACGTAGGCCAACAATAAGTAAATACCTCGCGCCAAGACATAAAGCACCGCCAATGGCAGGTGCGCCAGTGCCAGTAGCAACCATTGTAGCAACCGATAATACCAGGCAAAAGGAGCAGACTGGCTCATCATAGACCGCTCGCACCGGCCGGGGCGTACTCAGTTAAGCTGCGCTGACCAGGCCGGCTTTGGGTAGCTAGTACTTTATTGGTAGCAACGTCGCGGGCTTCTACTTTTAGCGTGAAAGGCCCAGCGGGCAGCTTACCCAGCGGCAACTGCCCTACTACGGCCGTGGGGCGACCCGCCTGCGGTGTTACGGCCGGCAAATCACCGACCGAAGTAGTGCCATCGGGGGCCACTACGAAATAGTGCAGGCGCACAGGACGGTCAGCGGGTAGCTGGTTGAGTTCGGTGTAGAAATACACGATATCGGCCCCCCGGCCATAAAAGCCGCCCGGTGCCCGCGTGAGCAGGTAGCCACCTCGGTTGAAGACGCTTTCGCCCGTAGTTTTGACCGCGACTTTAGACAGAAAAACCACGTCACTAAAAGCCGGAGCTTTAGCAGCGGCAATTAGCAGCGGCTGCTGCACGGTGGTTTCGCCGTTGGTGGCTTTGTATTGGTCGCGCACGCGGCCGCGCAGCGTGTAGGTGCCATCGGGCAGGGTCACGCGCTTGAGGAAGCTGAGCGGGTTTTTAATGCTGATGGTCGTATCGTTGAGCACAGGCGGCTTCAGCGTCACGGTTTCGTGCCACGCCGATGTGCCATCGGCTTTCAGAATATCTAAATCGACCACGGCCGACGACTGAAACGACTTCGGCGCGCGCTGCCGGTAAGTAAGCGGCTGGGTCGGCACGGTCACGGAAATTTCGACTTCGCCGCCCTTCTGCACCTGGTCAAGGTTGCGAAAGCGGGCTACTTCGAGAATTAGCTGCGGCGGGGCGGCGTGAGCGGCCAGGGGGGCAATGGCACAGGTTAGAGGGAAAAGCAGCAAGCGCATAAGGCAAAAATAAGCCAATAGATAAAGTAATGCGGAGTGATGGCCTTCTACTGCATAAGCCGTACCGCTGTGGCCCGGCAAAGAAGCGTGGCTCGTTCCGGCAGCCTTTTTCGAAGTGTAGCCCCGAAAGAACCGCGTAGAATTAATGCTTAATTATCCTTTCATTATAGGTAAGATAGGAGTATTGTGCAATAGACTTTTTTACTTACTTTCGGCCCGAAATTCGTCCAGTAGCGAATCATCATCATACCCATTTCACACTATGAAAAAACTACTTAGCTACTTATTAATTGCAGGCCTGGGGGGGGGGGGTATTAACTTGTCTTCCTGGCTGTTCCAAGAAAAATGAACCGCTTCCGCTCGCCGCACCCACCGGCACAGTAGCCACTTCGGCGGCCGGCACCAAAGCTCAAGCCTGGTTTTCCAGCCTGAAAAAGATACCTGCTAAAAGCTCAGCTAGCAAAGGCTCCACTGCCAGCCGAACAACAGATGAAGCGCAGCCCACCATCAACTGGGAGCAGGCTATCTACTCAGATGCGTATGTAATAGCCCCATTTGTCGAAACGGCTAACCCCTTTGTGGATAAGCAGCACTATGGCTACCGATTCCTGGTGGTGCGCACGGACACAGACTCCTGCACGGGCCGCATCGCAGAACTCATACTCGGGCAGCCAGCCGAACCGGAACAGGCTGCCCGGCTGGCGCTGGCCGGTACGCTGCCCCTACTGGCTGGCCGCGCCCCCGGCCCGGTAGCCAACCTCACGGGCTCTTTGTTGGTCTACTCACCCACTTACGCGTACGAAACCGGCCTGGCCTATGCGGCCGGGGCTTTGCAGCCGCTACGGATGTCGGTGTACACCGCAGTGCCCGGCCTGCCCCCGCCGGATACGTGCTACGACTACTTTTTGGTCGGCTACGATAACACGGGTACTCAAGTCATTCACGACTTGCTGTTTTCCATGGGCTCGAGTTGCTCCGGCGGTATTCCCAGCCTGGGTACGAGCTGGGGCGGCGGGGGCGGTAGCTCCACCGTCGGCGGCGGGGGTGGCGGTGCGAATCCTAATCAGCCAAAAACGCCCTGCGCAGCCCTAACCCGGGATGGGCAGAACGCCCAGGTACAGGCCCAGTTAAATAGCCTCAAGGGGTTGCTAACCGATAACAAGGAGAATGGTGTAGCGACCTACTATGGGGCTACTGGTACGCCCACTTTCACCACAGTAGCTGGTACGCCGGGTCAACTGGGTATCTTCAATTGGAACATATCTGCTGGCGTGGCGTCCGTTGCGCATACGCATTACAACGACCCCAACAGCCTATCCGTTTTCTCCGAAGCAGACTTACAAGCCCTTTGGGTTCTTTACCGAAGCGGTAACATGGCAAATCCGAGCACCTTCACCTCGACCATAATTACGGCCAGCGGCACCGTCTATTCGCTGGCTATTACCAACCAAGCGGCTTTCACCAACTTTGGCAATAATAACGGTCTATCAAGCTCGATAACTGCACTTGTCTCCTCTTTTAATATATACCAAATATCTCCCACAAATTCGGTAGCGGATAATGAACGCTGGTTTGCACAGATGCTCAGCCAGCTTAACATGAGCCTCACCCTTTACAAGGGTGC
>CAXUKA010000404.1:0-5458 GCA_964251335.1 uncultured Hymenobacter sp. | reverse complement strand
GCCCGTAGATGCGCAGGAAACGCCGCCACAGGTCCTCGTTGGCTTTTTTGCCGAAGTCGGGTTTTTTAATCCAGTTGAAAACCCAGCGCTTTTCGACGGCATCGACCACGTACTTCGAGTCGGACACTACGAGGATGGGGATTTCGGGACGCGTCACGGCTTCGAGGCCCACTATCACGGCCAGCAACTCCATGCGGTTGTTGGTGGTGCGGCGGAAGCCTTGGGTCAGCTCCTTTTCGTGGGGGCCGTAGCGCAGGATGGTGCCGTAGCCGCCGGGGCCGGGGTTGCCACGCGACGAGCCATCGGTGAAGAGGGTAATCACTTTAAGGGTAGGAGGTTATGGTGTAAGGGGGTGATGAGGTGACGAACCAGAAACGTCCGTCATGCTGAGCGTAGCCGAAGCATCTTGGCTGGTGAACTAACTTCTTACGTCAGCAATGAAGCGACCAAGATGCTTCGATTCCGCTACGCTGCGCTCAGCATGACAACTGGGTTCCAGCGATTATCTACTTCACTACTTCCTCGTTCCGTATTTTTTCAAAAAACTGCACCAGCGCCTCAAACGCCGCATCGGGCACGGCTGGGAAGTTGGCGATGCGGAGGCTGGTGGCCTTGTGGTCGCCGTAGCCCGAGCCAAGCTGGAGGCCCGCCTCGTCGCGGGCGCGGCGCTTCACCTCCTCGATGAGGGCGGGCGGGCCTTGCAGGCCGATGACAGTAGTAGAGCGGGCATCCACATTTTCGATGAGGGGGCGCAAACCCAGCGGCTGCACTTGCTCGAAGTAGTCGTAGAGCTTTTGGGCGCGCTCGGCGAGGTGCGGAGCAATGGTTTTGATGGGCTCGCGCATACTCAGTACGCGGCTCAGGAGATAGATACCCAGCACGTTGGGGGTGTGGGTGGTTTGGTGGTTCAGCATGTTGGATACCATGCTGTTGATGCTGTTGTAGTGGGCCTTGTCGCCGATTTCGCGGGCGCGGGCCACGGCGCGGGGCGACAGCACCATGAGGCCCAGGCCGGCGGGCATGCCCAGGCACTTCTGCACCGAGCCGTACCAGATATCAGCCTTAATAAACTTGAGCTGCACCCCGCCAATAGACGACGTGGCATCGACGGCCAGCAGCGCCGGCCCGAGGCGGTTGAACACATTCAGAATGAACGAGTCGCGCAGCTGGGTGGCGGTGCTGGTTTCGTTTTGGGTGAGGCACACGAGGTCGGTTTCCTCAGGGTCGAAGGGCAGCGTGGCCGGGTCGGGCACGTCGTTGATGTCGAAGCGCAGGCCCGTGCACTGGGGCCGCAGCGCGCGGGCGTAGTCAAACCATTTCTGCCCAAACGACCCGTTGTAGAGGTGAAACGAGCGGCGCGGCGTGAGGCTCTGGGTCAGGATTTCCCAGCACTCGGTGGCCGACGATGTGAACAGAATAGTATAGTCTTGCGGAATGTTGAGCTTGAGGCGCGCCTGCTCTAAGCAGTGGCGCACCAGCGCCGTAAAGCGCTCGCCCCGGTGCGGCGCCGAAAGCCAGCCTTCCTCAAAAGCATCGATGAGGTACTGGCGCAGCTCGGGGTATACGGCGGCGGGGCCGGGGTTGAAGGTGTAAGTCGGAAGGGTTGCCATAGTGGCGGCAAAGGTAGGGGAGCAACTCAGGCAGTAGCGCTGACGAAAAGTCCGCGCTACGCTTATTCTACCGCTAGCGTGGTGCGGCAGCGCAGGGGGCCAGCAACCCACTCCACCAAGTAAAGGCCGGGGCGCACGCCAGCCAATGACAGGTCGAAAATGGCTTGGCCGACTGGACCAGCGTGCTGGGCTACGCAGCGGCCGGTGGCATCGCGCAGGTATATCTGGGCGGTGGCGGCATCGGGCAAGGGGCCGCGCAGGGTCACAGCGCTGGTAGCTGGGTTGGGATAAGCCGTGATAGTGGCTGCTTCGGTGGCGCTCACGGCTACTATAGGCGAGTAGGCTACCGTACCATCGAGGTCGATTTGGCGCAGGCGGTAGTAGCGGGTGCCCACCAGCAAGCGGGCATCGAGCGCGCCATACTGGTGAGTGATGGCGCTGGTGCCAGCCGCCGTCACGCGGGTCAGGTCTTGCCAAAGGCTGGTCGCGTCCTGGCTTTCGACTACAAAGGCGGCGCTATGGCGCTCCGAGGCCGTAGTCCAGCGGAGAGCTACGCCCTGGTTGGGCACATAGGTGGCCGTAAAGGCAGTTAGCTCGACGGGGAGCGGGCAGCCGCTGGTAGTGAAAGCAGGCTGATTGCAGCGGGCGGCCGCCGTAGCGCTGGTGCTGTAGTTGATAACATTATTGCCTCCTGCAATATCAGTGTTCGAATCGAGCGTACGCTTGGCTTGGCCGTTGCTGATGGCGTAGTTCATCACCCCGGCCGGCGAAATAATATGCGTCAGCTGCTCACCGTGGCCTAGCTCGTGCAGCGCCACGCTCTGGAAGTCGTACTGCGACAGGGTAGGGGCGCTGGTCGTAAAATTCCAAGTATAGCCAGTATAGGGCACGGGAGCAAAGGTGTAGTCGGTACCAGTCAGCATCCAGTTGGTGATGGCGCTGGCTCCGCAGCCGCTGTAATAAGAATTGGTAATTCCCAGCACGCCTACGGGCAGTTCCGACGCCCCGCCGAAGCGCACTACGTTCACTCCATCGCTGCTCGAGACTGCATCCACGGTTGTGGTGGTTGTGGCAAGAGTGCGGTTCATACCCGTAGCGCAGCGCCAGCTTTGCAATGCAGTGGAGAAGGGCGTTTGGGCATCGGTGGTGAAACTGGGGCTATAAGCCAGTGTATAGCCGCCGCTGCCATTAGTGCTAACGAGGTGAATGCGATATGCCTGGTTGACCGTATTGGTATAGGCCACGTTGCTCAGGGCATACGTCACTGTCAGAGTGCTCGAGCTGGTGGCTATGTTGCCGGAGGCATCAACCACGCGCACCAAGCCGGTGCCGGCCGCGTTGCCCGAAGCGCTGCTCGAAGGCACCCGCACTTGAATCTGGGTATCGCTCCAGCTACTATAGTCGCTGGCCAAGGGCTGGGTATAAGTGGGTGCACTGGTAGTGCCAGGGGTGTCGGCATTGCGAAACTGCACGTAGCCCGCGCCCTGGGTGCTGCCAAAGCCGGAGCCCGTAATGGTCAGGAGCGAGCTGGCATCGTTGGAGCCAGCTATGAGGCTGGCGGGCGAAAAGCCAGTGATACTCGGCACGGCCAGCGGGCGGTTTTGGGCTGCGGCTCGCTGGCGGGCGGCCGCTTGTTGCAGCAGTTGGTTGGCTTGCAACTCGCGGTAGGGCGCGCCCGCCAGTGCCGCCACGCGGGCCTGCACATCGGCCCCGATAGCAGCATAGTGCGCAAATGGGTCGCCGGCCGATAAGTCGGTGAAGTCATAGCGCAATAGGCCCTGCGGCCCGGCGTAGGCCCGCCATTCGCCAGGGGCAGTAGGGTCGGCTTCAAGAAAAAATACGCCCTGGTCACCGGGTTGTAAAGCCAGGGTATTCGTAGCTTCCTCGCGTTCCAGACCCAAGGTGCCACCCACCGTGAGGACACTCAGCGCCTCAGTCGGCAGTTGGCCCTTAAATACCTTATAGACCGTCAACTGGCTGCGCGTCACGATGTGCTGGCTACTGGCCGAGCGCTCTACCTGCTGGCTGCTCACGCGGGCCTCTACCACTAGGGGGGCGCTGTGCACGCGCTGTGCGAGGTCTATGGGCACTAGCATGCAAACCGATTGTGCGCGCAGACCGGCCGGGACTAGAAGGGTGCCAGCCAAGGCTACTACTCGCCAAAATTTGCTGCTTAATAAAGGAAAAAACATATAAAAACCTTGCTGGATACGCAAAGGCCAAAGTTAAGTCCTATACAGCCAGCAAATGATTTATTAAATTATCCAGTCCTCGTTAGCGGCTATCTGCGGCTGGCTTAGCGCCGGCCAAAGCCCACCGGCCGGGGCCGCTGGCTCAATAGGTAGTGCAGCGCCAGCCGGTAGCTTTCCAGCCCAAAGCCCGCGATGCTGCCCACGCAGTGCTTGCCAATGTAGCTGACGTGGCGGAACTCCTCGCGGCCCGCCAGGTTGCTCAAATGCACTTCAATAACAGGCAGGCCCGCCCCGGCTATGGCGGCCACGGCATCGCCCAGCGCTACACTGGTGTGGGTAAAGCCGCCCGCGTTTAGCACTACGCCTTGGCTGGCCGCGTCAGAGCCAGCTTCGCCCCAGCCGGCAGCAGCGTGCAGGCGGTCGAGCAGCGCGCCCTCGTGGTTGCTCTGGAAGGCGGTGAGAGCGAGGTCGGGAAAATCGGCTTGCAGCTCGGGCAGAAAGTCGTCGAACGAGCGGTGGCCGTAGATGTGCGGCTCGCGGCGGCCGAGCAGGTTGAGGTTGGGGCCGTTGAGAATGAGGATATTCAAGGTGAGTGACTAGTAGTGGAGGTAGCAAAGAACGGTCATGCGGAGCATGCCGAAGCATCTTGGTCGGGCAGGTTGCTAGTTCTTCGACAAACCAGCCAAGATGCTTCGGCAAGCCTCGCATGACCGTTCTTTGTTTAAATTTTTTACAGTAAATGACACTCACCTGGCCTCAGGCAATAAAGCAATTTAGTGGCTACCTGCGTCTGGAAAAATCCCTGTCGCCCAACTCGGTCGAGGCCTACGTGCGCGACGTGCGCAAGCTGCACCAGTGGCTCGATTTTGAAAAGCTCAAGGCTGGCCCGCTGCAAGTAACCACGCGGCTGCTGCGCGATTTTCTGGCGGCGCTCACCGAGCTGGGGTTGTCGAGTACGTCGCAGGCGCGCACGCTGTCGGGCCTCAAAGCCTTCTATGAGTTTCTCATCATGGAAGACCTGCTCAAAATCGACCCCACCGATACGCTGGAATCGCCCAAGCCCGGCCGCCATTTGCCCGACACGCTTTCCTATCCCGATATCGAGAAGCTACTGGGTGCTATCGACCTCAGTACCAGTGAAGGGCTGCGCAGCCGCGCCGTTCTGGAAGTGCTGTATTCGTCGGGCCTGCGCGTGAGCGAGCTGTGCGATTTGAAGCTTTCAAACCTGTATTTCGAGCAGGGATTTATGCGGGTGCTGGGCAAGGGCAATAAGGAACGGCTGGTGCCCATCGGGCGCGAGGCGGTGAAGCACCTGCACTTTTACCTGGGCGGCGTGCGCCAGCACCTCACCGTGCAGTCTGGCGACGAGGATATCGTATTTCTGAGTATGCGCGGCAAGCAGATTTCGCGCATCACGGTCTTTACGGCCATCAAGAAGCTGGCCGAGCTGGCGGGACTGCGGCAGACTATCAGCCCGCACACCTTGCGCCATTCCTTTGCCACGCACCTACTCGAAGGCGGGGCCGACCTGCGGGCGGTGCAGGAAATGCTGGGCCACGTCTCCATCACAACCACCGAAATTTACACCCACCTCGACCGCGACTACCTACGGCAGGTCATTACGGAGTTTCACCCGCGCAGCTAGCGGCGTAGTAG
>CAXUKA010000403.1:0-5474 GCA_964251335.1 uncultured Hymenobacter sp. | reverse complement strand
GGGCAAGAGTGACTGCTTACTTCAGCACCTCGGCCAGCTTAGCTTCCAGCGCCGGGCCACGCAGGTTTTTACCGATAATCTTCCCGGTAGGGTCGAGCAGGAACGACGCGGGAATGGACTGTACGCCATACGCCGCCGCCGCCGAGCTTTGCCAGCCTTGCAGGTCAGATACATGGTTGGGCCAAGCCAAGCCGTCGGCCGCGATGGCCTTAGTCCAGTTGGGCTTGGCGTTATCGAGCGACACGCTATAGATGGTAAAGCCTTTGCCCTTGTCCTTGAACTGGTTGTAGGCCTTCACTACGTTGGGGTTTTCGCCCCGGCAAGGGCCGCACCAACTGGCCCAGAAATCGACCAGCACGTACTTGCCGCGCAGACTTTTAAGCGAGAGCTTGGTACCGTCGGGCGTATCGAGGTTGATTTCGGGGGCGGTGGTGCCGAGGGCAGTCATACGCAGCGGGGCCAGGCGCTGGGTAAGGGCAGCGGTGAAGGGCGAATTGGGCTGCGCTGCTTTCTGCACCGTGGCAATGGAATCGACAAAGGCAAACTCCTCCTCCGGGTTCAGGAAGCTTATGGCCGCGAAGCCTGCCGCCATAGACTTGGCATTGCGGCGAATAATGGCTTTGTTGCGGGCCGTCAGCTGGCCGACGGTAGTAAGATACTCACTTTTAATAGCTTCGGCCGCGTCGGCCTGCCCGGCCTGGCTGGCAGTGTTGTAGCGCTGGCCGAGGCTTTCGAGCTGGGCCTTGCTGGTCATGTTATTGCGCGTCAGGGCCTGAATCACCTCCGAGTCCTTCGAGCCCTTCACGGCGTAGGTTTCCATCAGGTTTTTGGCGTCGCCGCTCAAAGTAAGGTGCGTCTTATCGTCGAGCACCAGCAGCACCTGGTTGGGCTCATCTACCTTGAGCTGGTACACAGCCGTGGTGGCTGGCTGGGCGCTCTTGAAGGTAAACTTGCCCTGCGCATCAGTAGTGGCAGTGCCGCGCTCCACAAACTGGCTGCTAGTCAGCTCTGAGAGGTGCAGCGTAGTGCCAGCTGGCGCATTTTTAAGCTGCCCGCTAATTTCGTAGCCAGCAGCGGCGCTAGCGTTTTGGCAGGCATTGGTGAGGCCGAGTAGGGCCAAGGCAACGATAGTTGGTTTCATACTAAAAATACGCATGAGGCGAAACGACTGAGAAAACGCGCCTGGGCAAGGCATGTTGCGGCTGAAAGGACGAAAGACAGCGGTTGGTTCCCACTGTTAGCCGTCCAAGCCTTTACGCAGCAATTGGTTGGCTAGCTTGGGGTCGGCTTTGCCACCGGTCAGCTTCATCAACTCGCCCATAAACATGCCAGTGAGCGACTTTTTGCCGGCGCGGTATTCGGCTACTTTGGCGGGGTTGGCAGCCAGCACCTGGTCTACCAGCGTTTGCAGTTCGCCCGCATCGGCCTTGTTGAGCAGGCCCAACGCTTCGGCTGCGCCAGTGGCATTGGCGGTGGGGTGCTCCAGCAAATAGGGAAATAACTGCTTGGAAGCCACCGAATAATTTAGCTTGTCAGCATCAATCAGCTCGATGATACCAGCTAGCTGGCCGGGGTCGAGGGGGAAGTCGTTGATTTCGAGCGCCCGCTCGTTGAGGTACGACTTTACTGGGCCCATTACCCAGTTGGCAGCGGCTTTGGCATTAGGCGTGAGGCGCGACAGCTCGTTGAAGAACTGCGCCACTTCCTTCTGGTCAATCAGCACGTTGGCGTCGTAGTCGCTCAAACCCAGCTCGCCCGTGAAGCGGGCGTAGAGTTGCTGCGGCAGGGCCGGCAAGGCGGCCTGCACCCGGTGCAGCCAAGCATCGTCCACGATGAGCGGCGGCAGGTCGGGCTCGGGGAAGTAGCGGTAATCGTTCAGGGTTTCCTTCGAGCGCTGGCCGCTGGTGGTGCCGGTAGTGGCATCGAAGCCCCTGGTTTCGGAGTCCACTTCACCGCCATTTTCCAGAATTTCTACCTGCCGCTTCACCTCGTACTCGATGGCGCGCTGCACGTTGCGGAAGGAGTTCATGTTCTTGACCTCCACCTTAGTGCCGTATTCGGTAGC
This sequence comes from uncultured Hymenobacter sp., assembly GCA_964251335.1. Taxonomy (GTDB): domain Bacteria; phylum Bacteroidota; class Bacteroidia; order Cytophagales; family Hymenobacteraceae; genus Hymenobacter. The sequence continues at coordinate 3,409 of CAXUKA010000403.1, read as the reverse complement.
ACCTTTTTTCATCACGCTCACGTTGGCATCGCAGCGCAGCGAGCCTTCCTCCATGTTGCCGTCGCAGATTTCGAGGTACTGCACTAGCTTCTTGATTTCGGCCAGGTAGGCGTACGCTTCTTCCTCGGTGCGAATATCAGGCTCACTTACAATCTCGATGAGTGGCACGCCGGCCCGGTTCAAATCCACCAGGGTTTCGGTTTCGCCAGCTAAGTGCATCGACTTGCCCGCGTCTTCCTCCATGTGAATGCGCGTGATGCCGATGCGCCGCGTGCTGCCGTCGGCCAGCCGGATGTCGAGGTGCCCACCATAGCAAATTGGCGTCTTGTCCTGCGTAATCTGGTAGCCCTTGGGCAGGTCGGGGTAAAAGTAATTTTTGCGGGCAAACAGGTTTTCGCGCTGTATCTGGCAGTTGGTGGCCAGGCCCATTTTGATGGCAAAATCCACGGCCGTGCGGTTTACGCGAGGCAGCGTGCCGGGGTGGCCCAGGGTAATCACCGAGAGGTTGGTGTTGGGCAGCGAGCCATACTCGTTCTCATCCGAAGAGTACATCTTGCTGTGCGTCAGCAATTGGGCGTGTACTTCCAGGCCAATAACGGTTTGGTAGCTGGCAAATGTGGCGTCGTCCATAACTAAGGTAACTAATCGGGTGGCCGGGTCGGCCCTTGGTATCGGGTTGCAAGTTAAAGCTGATTCGGTTGGCTACGGTTTGGCTGGTAGCACAAGGTTCAGCCGGAGCAGGCGCAGAAACTCATACGCGAAAGCTTATGCCGCACAAAAAAGCAGCCCGCTCAAGCTGAGCGGGCTGCTTCCTATGCTAGCCGGTAAACTGGCTATTTGGTGCTTACTTCTTGCGCGGAGCGGCTTTGCGCTTCACCGGAGCTTTGCGAACGGGGACCTTTTTGGTCATGGCCTTTTTCACTTCAGCTTCCGTGGGCTCGGCTGGGGCGGCACCATACTTCACTTCGGCAGCGTTGGCTTCGCCGGTGAGGAAGGGGTCGAAGTCCACACGGCGGTTCAGGGCTTGGCCAGCAGCCGTTGCGTTGTCGGCAATCGGCTTGGTTTCGCCATAGCCACGGCTCTCGATGCGCTCGGCTGGGATGCCTTTGCTGAGCATGTAAGCACGGGCCGAAGCGGCGCGCTCGTAGCTCAAACGCATGTTGTAGAGGTCGTCGCCTTTGCTATCGGTGTGGCCAGCGATGCTGAGCGAGTAGTCGGGGTACTCGTTGAGAATCTGTACCATCTGCTCTAGGCGGGGGTACGACGAAGCTTTCAGCGTAGCCTTATCAAAGTCGAACTGGATGTACTTGGTGGCTTCGTTCAGGATTTTCTTCTGCTCGGCCTTAATCTCGGGGCAGCCTTTGTTGCTGGCGGGACCGGCACGGTCGGGGCAGCGGTCTTGGTAGTCGGGCACACCGTCGCCGTCACGGTCGAGCGGGCAGCCTTTAGCGTCTACTTTCACGCCGGCCGGGGTGCCGGGGCATTTGTCGAGGTAATCGGCTACGCCATCACCATCAGCATCGAGCGGGCAGCCCGAGGCATCTACCCGCACACCAGCGGGGGTGTTGGGGCATTTGTCGTCGCCATCGGCTACGCCGTCACCATCGGTGTCGGGGCAGCCTTGCAGAGCGGCCAAACCAGGGGTATCAGGGCACTTGTCGAGGTAATCAGCTACGCCATCACCATCGGTGTCGAGCGGGCAACCATTCACATCAACTTTCACGCCAGCGGGCGTGTCGGGGCACTTGTCTTTACGGTCGGGCACACCGTCGCCATCAGCATCTTTGGGCTTGCCAAAATTAACCGTCACCCCGCCCGAAAACTGCATGTACCGGTCGTTGGTGGCGAGGAAGCTATCGCCACCTGAGCCGACACCGTCGAGGCGGTCGTCGTCAGTGAGCATAATATGCTGCCCGGCCTGTACGAACACGCTGAATTGCGGACTAATGCGGAAGGTCAGACCCAACGCGGCTTGTACATCAAACACACCATAATTGGTGCTGCTTACAGACGATACGTTGCCTGGCGTGGTACGGTAGCGGTCGGCATAAACATACGAGAAGCCCGGCTGAATCAGCGCATAGGGCTGAATGACTGCGTTTTCTTTGAGCGCCCAGCCATTATTGAGCTTGAACTTCAAGCCTAGGCCAAACGAGCTAACGTTGGCGTAGAAACGGCGGCCGTTGGTAGTGGGGCTTCCGCCACCAGTGAGGCTGTTGCCATCGCCGGGGTAGCGCAGTGTGCTTTGGTTGGCCGAGAGGTTGATATCGAGGCCGCTATACAGATAACGGCTCAGGGTGATACCACCGCCGTAAGTCTGGTTGCGTGTATCCCAATAGTTGCTGCCCAGGTCGCCAGAATATTGCAGCGCAGTAGCGTAGCCACTAAGGCCCCATTTGCGCTCGGGCGTCTGAGCGTGAGCGCGTGGCGCTGCAGCCAGTAACCCCAGCCCAAGCAGGGAAGTGGTGAATAGGTGGTGTTTCATTAAAAGAGTGAAAAAGGTGAGGTGAAGGCTAGGTAGGCTGTGCACCTACGTATTTTTTTAGCAGACAGCCTGTCGGGCTAGTAATTTAACCCAGCACTAGCATGCCATGTGGTGGCAGGGCAAGTGCTAGTGGCTGGCAAAGTCCGCTTCGGGCATTAGGTTTTTAGGCGTAGATACTCTCGAGCTTCGAGTTTGGTTGTCGCAGGCTTGTCAATACGACATAAACCTATGGTAGGTGCTGGGCACAATGTGCGGCTTTTCCGGCCCAAAACTACTGCTTAGGCGCTGAATATTTCAGTCAGCGCATCTAGCAAGCGCTGGCTAACCGCAGTCCCTAACCGAATTTGAGAATTGCACCCGCTTAGCTTATAGACTGCCAGACAGCGCCATTCCATGCTTGCTCACCGTTGCAGTAGTGGTGCACCGTAGCTGTACGGAATAATTAAGCTGTACTGCCACCGCACAGTTGCCCCATCGCGCTGGCCCGGGTAAAAGGGCTTGGCCAAGCTAATCAGTCCTTGCTGCACGCAGCTTACCAAGGGGGCCGAGCCTGCAGCTAGCGTAGCTTGCAACGATTGGCTGGCGACACTATACGGATAGCGTACCAATGTAAAATGCTCGTTGGTGATGGTTACCTGCGGATTTTCGACACGGCCGTGCTCTTCTATCTGAAAGCTAATGTGAATCTGTGCCTCACTGATTACCAGCGAGCCACCAGACTGCCACTTCCGCACTCGGTTCATTATCTCCTTTATGAGTTGCAGCTGCCCTCCCGGATAAAGCGGTGGCCGCTCATACGGAAAAAATGCTACTGGCATGCCCGAAGGGTCGAAGCACCGGCCTGGCAGCTCGTTACCATCTACATACTTGGTCTCCCGCTTAAGCTGGCCATCTGGGTAATATGCTACCAACACGCCGTCGCGC
>CAXUKA010000402.1:0-5507 GCA_964251335.1 uncultured Hymenobacter sp. | reverse complement strand
GCCGAGGCCCGGTCTTTCAACGACATGGCCAGCACGCGGCTGCGGCCGCCGTAGGTCATTTTGAGTTCGTCGCCGATGGTGGTGCTCAGTTGGTTGCGTGCCGACACGCCCATGCCCTTTGTGGCTGGCCCCACGAGCTGCACGGTGCTATCGTCGGTACAATAAATGTCGCGGCGCGTGCGGCGGTCGTACCACGAGTTGCCCACGATGCCGTGGTAGCGCGGCGTGGTGCCGGTGTACACGCTGGTGTGGCCGGGGCCGGTCACGGTGGGGATGTAGTTATAATGCGTGTTGCGGCACTCCATGCCCTCGCGCCGCAGCCGGTTGAAGCCATCCGGCCCGAAATCAGGGCTGAAGCGGGTGAGGTAGTCGGGCCGCATCTGGTCGACCATAATGCCGACGAGTAGCTTGGGCGTGGGGCGGTTTTGGGCAAACGCAACCGACTCGCTCAGGAGCAGGCCAGCTGATAGGAGAAGTCTTAACGTCATGAATATTAGGGCCGGTAGCTAAAAACGGTTTAGAAAATCATTATTTTCGTCATGCTGAGCTTGTCGAAGCATCTTGCTCGCTTCGTTGCTGACGCAGAGAATACTGCGCCACGCGAGATGCTTCGACAAGCTCAGCATGACGGAATAAAAATTCCTAAGCAGCCTCACCGATAGAGCCAAGCGGCTACTTTATAGTTGAAATCGAAGAAGGCTGCTGGGGGTGCCTGCTTAGCATTGTACACAAACAACGGCACGCGGCACTCATAGGCCGAGCCGTGGCTGCGGTAGGTGGCGGGTAGCTTTTCGCTTTCCGTTTCCAACTGGCCGAAAACCGTGGTTTTGTTGCCCAGCACCATCAGGTCGCCGATGCGGTCGGCCATGAGGTGGTATTTGCTCACGGCTTCGGCGCGGGTCAGCACCGCGTCTACACCGGGTAGGGTGCGTAGGGTCTGGCGCACTTTATTCAGGTCCTGGGGCGAGTTGAGGTACACGTAGGCTGCGCCGCCCAGGCCTCGGTGATGCTTCACGTAGCGGTCCTTTTCGGGCGAGATGGCCACGCGGATGGGCGTGTTGCGCTTGGCGCAGGCCTTTTCCAAATCCCAGCAGAAGTCCTTGTGGTTGAGGCTGTGGTCGGCGGTAATCAGAATGGCAGCATCGGGCGCGGTGGCTCGTATCTGGCCGATGTAGGCATCGATGCGGTGCAGAAAGTCCTTCGAGTCAGCTTCTTCCGGTGCCCAGGTGTGCATGGGGTAGTCGGTGGTGTGAATGAACACCAAGCCGTACTCGGGGTTGTGTTTGAGCGTGTAAAGGGCGGACTCCATCAGCCAGTAGCTGACATCCTTGGTGTACACGCCGGGCGGCGGGCCCACCTGCTGGCCCCAGGTGCTTTGGGCCGCGCCGTCGCACTCGGGGCATAAGCTGGCATCGGCGCTGTGGCCCAACAGATCCACGGTTTTTTTCTTTACTGAAAACAGCGCCGACTTGATGCCATGCTGCTTAGCCCGGTCAAAAATCGAAGGACAGGTAAGCAGGGCCGGGTCCTCGATGTACTCTTCCTTGCCGGTCTTGGGGTTCAAAAACACGTTGCCGGTGATGCCATTCTTATCGGGCAGCTCGCCCGTGGCAATGGCCATGTTGTTGACGTTGGTAACGGCCGGCATCAGCGAGGGCACGACCTTAAACAGCCCCTGCGCCTCCATTGCCCGCAGGTTGGGCATGTCGCTCTGGCGGTAGTATTCTTCGCCAAAGCCATCCAGCATGATGACTACAGTGCGCTGTGCGGTTTGCGCCCGTAAGGATGGGGCCAATAAGAATAATAGGACGGCTACTAGAGCCGCCGAAAAGCGAAGACTTGTTGGGCGAAGCACTTGAACAAATGAAAACATTAATTCAAGTACTTAGCCCGCAGGGTAGCCAGCTTCTTTGGCGTAAGGTCCATCTCCTTCGCCAGATATTTATCTACCGAGCCGTACTGCTTGTCAATGGCCGCAAACGTGCCAGCCAAATATGCCGGGTTGGCGGCCATCATGGGGCGCACGGCTGCTATGGCCTCAGCCGACATGCCGGCCTGAGTCATGCGCTGCAATTGCTGCTCGCGGCTCACCTGCCAGTATACGTCGGTGGCGGCGTAGTCTTTCAGAATCGTCTGGCGGTCAACACCCAATGCCGATAGCACCAGCGCTGCCCCAATGCCGGTGCGGTCCTTGCCCGCCGAGCAGTGGAAGAGTAACGCCTCATCTCCAGGCAGCGCCAGCAACTCGTCAAACATCGGCTTGTACTTGGCCTGAAAGAAGCTGGTGTTGGTGTACACGGCGCGCATCAGCGAGTCGCGGTTGATAGCCTTGCTGCCGCTCGACAGTAGGTTGGGGTCGATTTTCTCGCTGCCGGCAGGCAGCTCAATGCGTTTGGCCCCGGCTGGTAGGCGGTCGGGAGCCTTGGCGTATTCCTGGGGGCCGCGCAGGTCGCACACCAAGGCTACGTGGCGGGTTTGTAGGGTTTGTAGGTCGCTGTCAGTCAGCTTGCTGATATCGGCCGAGCGGTAGATGTGGCCCCATTTTACGTGCTTACCATTGGCCGCTGGATAACCGCCGAGGTCACGAAAGTTGCTGCCGCCTTGCAGCGTCACGGCGCGCTTGGAATTGAAAACGACCGTGTCAATGGCCGTTTGGGCCAGGGCAGGGGTGGAGAGGGCGAGTAGGAGGAGGAGCTTTTTCATATTGAATGAATTGAGGGTTATAGCGGCTCGCTAAACGTATTACCCCACCCCCGGCCCCTCCCCTTCGGGAGAGGGGAGCCTGACGATAAATGACGTGCATTTACGTCTGTTCGCGGTTGGCTCCCCTCTCCCGAGGGGGAGGGGTTGGGGGTGGGGTAAATCGCTTACTTCGTTAGCCAGGTATCCTGGTTCAGGTCGTCGGTGCCGCCAAACTGGCTCTTGATGGCAGCCTGCCAGTTAGTTGAATTATATGTCTGTTCATCAACCGGATACTGCCAGCGGCGCGGAATCTTGCCGCTCGCATTGATGCCGCCGCCCGTGGTTACGAAGGTGCGCGGCAGGCCGGTGCGGCGCCAGTTGTAGAAGGCCTCGTAGCCCGAATTCTGGAAGAAAGCCACGTACTTCTGGTTGAGAATCTGCTCCAGGCCGTCGGCGGTATTGCCTTTGTAGGCCACGCCAGCATTGGCCAGGAAGGCCGAGCGCGACACTGTGACCGTGCCCACCGTAGTGCCCGACACGTTGCCGATGGTCAAGCGCTGCCCTTCGGTGAGGCCGTAAAAATCGAGCGAAGCATTGATGCCCCTCAGGTAATAATCGCTGGCCGATGCACTCGATACCCAGCCTCGATTGACGGCTTCGGCGATGTTGAAATTTTGCTCGGCATAGCCCAGAATAGTATAGGGCTCGGGGCCGGCCACCGAACTGTAGTAGCGCAGAGAGTTGGTAAACGAATACTGCCCAGCACTGGAATTGGTGGTCAAGTCGCTGATGCCCAGGCTGGGAGTGCTGCCCACGTAGGCCGAGAAGTCGCTCGCAGTTTTACCAGTCGCAATCTGCGCTGGGGCCGGCGTAGCGGCGATAAAGGTGCGCGGGTCCTGGGTGGCGGTGGTCAGGCTCAGGTAGGCTGTGCCGATGTTCTGGCGCTGGTTGTTGGCGTCGTTGGGGGTGTGCGGGTAGGTGTTGTAGGCCGAGTTGAAGACAAAATTCCAGTTGTCGGCATTGCTGGCCAGCAGCGGGTACTGCGCGGGGTTATTCAAGATAGTGGCAAATTGCTGCGGAATCTGCAAGTCGGCATTGTCGGTGGCCCGCTTGCTCAAGCTAATGAGTACCCGCAGTTTATAGCTGTTTACCACCTTGCGCCACTGAGCGGTGGTGCTGTAGTAAATGCTGCCGCTAAAAGTGCCCGTGAGCGGGCCGCTCAGCATGGTATTGGCGGTGTCGAGCAGGGCTAGGCTGCGAGCGTATACGGCCTTCTGGGTATCGTAGGTAGGCGTGAGGTTGGCGAGGCCCTGCCCGGCTTGCGAAGCCGGCGTGTCGCCCACACGTTGCGCTTGCCAAATGAAGATATAGGCCCGGAAAAACTTGGCCAGCGCACTATACGGGTTTTGCTTGGTACCGTACTGCTTCACGGCCTGCGCGTCCATCTGGTTTACGTTGGTTAGCACCCCATATAATGTGCTGGTAGTAGTCCAGTTATATTGGTTCTGGCCACCGTAGTACACGTCGTTGGAGATTACGAACTGGTTCCAGCGCTGCACTTGCGTAAAAGGACCGCCGTCGCCGCTGTTGTACAAGTCGTACTCGACGCGGGGCAGAATGAGCGAGGGCGGCACGGCACTCTCGCTGGTGGGCACGTTGGGGTTGGGCAGCTGCTCGTCCATCGACTTGCAGCCGCTGGCGGCCAGGCCGAGCGCAAGCGCCCCGATTGCCAAATTCAAAATCCGTTTCATCTAGAAAGTCAGGTTAATGTTGAGGCCCATCGAGCGCGAAGTGGCCGATTGCAGGCTGGGGTTTTTGAGCGTGCTCTGGGTGCTCACGTCGAAGCCTTGTGCGTACTGGTCGAGGTCAAAGTCCTTGCGCTGGGCGAAGTAGAGCAGGTTGCGACCCACCACCGAGATGTTGGCCCCTTTGATAAAGTGCGACTGCAACAGGCTGGCCGGGAAGGTGTAGCCGATAATCACCTCGCGCAGCTTGGCGTAGGTCTTGCTCACCATGTAAGGCTCCTCGATGCCGCTGTTGTACACGTTTTGGGCGTAGGACTGCACCGTTACGGCCTTGTTGTTTTGGGTGAATTCCAGGCTGTTCAGGTTCGAGATATTGCCATTGGCATCGAACTGCACGGTGCCGTTGCTCACCACCACGCCGGGGGCCACGTAGGCCGGCGTGGGCGATTTGGTGCCCAGGTTGGTGCTTTGCCACTCGGCCAGGCGGGCCGCGCCGAGGCTACCCTGCACGAGGTCCGTTGCGTTGCCCGAGTTCATGGCGTAGGCATATACCTGGTCGCGGATTACGCCGCCCACCCGGCCATCAAACTGGAAGCTGAAATTGATGTTCTTGTACGAGAAGCGGTTGGTGACGCCCCACACCCAGTCGGGGTTGGTGTTGCCTAGCAGCTGCTGGGTGTTGGTGCCGGTGGGGCGCACCAGCGGCACGCCGGTCGAGGAGTTGATAATCTGCCCATCGGGCGCACGCAGGTAGTTGTAGCTGTAGTAGCCATCCAGCCGGTCGCCGATGTTGAAGACGTGGTTGGGGCCGGCCAGGTAAATGCTTTTCTCGCCGTCGTACACCTCTTTCAGCGTCTCTTTATAAGTGCTCCAGTTGGCCAGCACGTCCCAGTTCAGGCCGCTGGCGTTTTGGAGCACGGTGCCGGTCAGGGCCACTTCCCAACCTTTTTTCAGGGTCGTTACACCGTTAATCAGCTGGCTGTTGTAGCCCGACGAAGAGGCCACCGGCAAGGCAAAAATCTGCGGGCCGTTGGTGGAGATGAAGTGCGTCACATCCAGGCCCAAGCGGTTGCCCAGAAA
>CAXUKA010000401.1:0-5523 GCA_964251335.1 uncultured Hymenobacter sp. | reverse complement strand
ACGCTCATCCGCCGCATTCTGGCCCCGGCGCTGATGAAGCAGTTGGGTGGCGGCGCGGGCGAGGCGACTGGCAAGTTTGACCGCCTGCTGGGCGTGAATGGGCAGGTGTCGCACGTCGAGTTTGTGGACCAAAACCCCATCGGCAAGTCGTCGCGCTCGAACCCGGTAACTTATGTGAAGGCTTACGATACCATTCGGACGCTGTTTTCGGAGCAGCCGCTGGCCAAGGCGCGGGGCTACAAGCCGTCGCACTTCTCGTTCAACGTGGAGGGCGGGCGCTGCGAGGTGTGCCAGGGCGAAGGCCAGGTGAAAATCGAGATGCAGTTCATGGCCGACATCTACCTGACCTGCGAAAGCTGCGGCGGCCACAAATTCAAGCAGGACATTCTGGAAATCAAATTCCAGGACAAAAACATCTACGAGGTGCTGGAGCTGACGGTGGAGGATGCCGTGGAGTTCTTCAAGGGCCAGCCGAAAGTAGCTGAGCGCCTACGCCCGCTGCTCGACGTGGGCCTGGGCTACATTCGCCTCGGGCAGTCGGCCAACACGCTCAGCGGCGGCGAGGCCCAGCGTGTAAAACTGGCCAGCTTCCTCACCAAAGGCGCTACACTTCAGCAAGATAAAATCATGTTTATCTTCGACGAGCCGAGCACGGGCCTGCACTTTCACGACATTGCCAAGCTGCTCGGCGCGCTAAACGCGCTGGTAGAGCAAGGCAATTCGGTGCTCATCATCGAGCACAACGTGGACATCATCAAGTGCGCTGATTGGCTCATCGACCTCGGGCCAGAAGGCGGCATCAATGGCGGGCACCTGCTCTTCGAGGGCACGCCCGAGCAGCTGGTGAAGCTGAAGGATTCGAACCACACAGCGCGGTTTCTGGCCGATAAGGTGGCAGGGTAAAAGCTGCTCGAACCTGCGGCCGCTGCGAATCGTAATCCGGACATTCTCTGGCTTTACGTTTTTGCAAGATGGAAACCAAAAAATCTGCACAACCCAAGCCGCTGGCCTCGCCAGCGGCTACCCTGCCCGCTGCTAAAGGTGCTTTGGCGATAGGCGCAGTTGCGCTAGGTGGCCTGGCCGTTGGGGCGGCGGCCATCGGGGCGCTGGCGATTGGCGCGCTCGCCATCGGCAAGTTGGCGGTGGGCAAAGTGCGGATTCGCTCGTTGGAGGTAGACGAGTTGATGGTTCGCAAGCTGAATTTACCCGCGTAGCGTATGGCTTTCCAGGTGAATAGCTTCAACCATTTGGTGTTGACGGTCAAGGATATTGACCGAACCTGCGATTTTTACCAGCGCGGATTGGGCATGAAGGTGCAAACTGCCAGCAATGGCCGTACTTCCTTGCACTTCGGCCCGCACAAATTCAATCTGCACCAGCAAGGCCACGAAATCGACCCCAAAGCGGCGCACCCCACGCCCGGCTCGGCCGATTTTTGCCTGATTACCGATACGCCGTTGACCGAAGTAATCGCGCATCTGGCAGGTGAGAACCTGACCATCGAGCTAGGACCAGTGCATCGCGACGGGGCCACTGGGCCGATACTATCGGTATACTTGCGTGACCCCGACCAGAACCTGGTGGAAATTTCTAACCAGCTTGCCTAGCGGCGGGTTATGTAAGAAATACCGTGCAGGATGAAGTTGAAATACGTTGTGTTTGGCGCGGTGGCGCTATTGCTGGGCTGGTTTGTCTACGACTCGCTGAGCCAGCCTACCGGGCAGGATTTGCCGGGCAATTTTCAGGAAGTAGCGACTTACCGCAACGAGAATAATACCGGCCCTATCACTCGCGTCTTCGCCGTGACGGTGGCCGATACCTTATGGCGTGAAATGCGTCAGTACGGCGATTTAGCACCCTACACCAAGTACGGCAACACCAAAGTATACTTCTTCCGCCAAGGCCAGCCAGTGCCAAAAGTGGTGCAGCCAGGCGAGGTTAATTTTAGCCCCGAGTTTAATAAATACTGCCTGGCGAAATACGAGAAGGAGGTAATGAGCAATGTATCCTTTCGTAGGTTTCCGTTGCAGTAATAGCCCTTTCGCCTAGGGTTAGGCGGCCACCGCCCGTAGCTGGGGTTTCTTGCGGTTGTGTCGGCCGCGCCACACCAGGAAGCCCGTGACGGGTAGGCTAGCCGAGATAAGGCTGATGATGAAAGTGGTAACTTTGCCGCCAAAGCCTAGTATCTGGCCGGTGTGCAGGTCGTAGTTCATGTCCGACAGCTTTTTGCCGTTGCTTTTGCCGGCGTGGGGCTGGGTCAGCAGCAACTGGCCGGTGCGGGGGTGAAAGCGGTATTCGTCGCGGTGGTAGTAGTGCAGCGATTTGCCGTAGGCTGTGCCCCACACCGTGTCGGCTCCCTTGCCGGCTGGCCCGATGAGCAGCATCTCAGCCTGCGGCGACTGCTGCCGCATGCGGGTATACGCCACATCGACCACCGGGCGGCCGGGGCGGGCCGTGAGTAGGGTATCCACCTTCGGCATGGCGTTTTCGGCGGCGATAGAGCGGCCGCCATTGGCTAGCGTGCTGAAGCCATCCATGAGCCATTCGTAGCTGATGCATAGGCCGCTGAGGGCCAGCACCAGAGCCAGCGCGCTGGCGTAAAAGCCCAGCACATTGTGCAGGTCGTAGGTGCGGCGCTTGGGCGAGGCGTCCCACTTCACTGAGAAGCGCTGCTTGCGGGCGGCTTTGTTGCGCGGCCACCATAGTACCAGCCCCGATACGAGCATGATTACGAAGATGATAACGGCAATGTCCACTATCCATTTGCCGATAGCGGGCGGCAGCAGCAGGTACATGTGCAGGTACTGCACGATGGTGAAAAAATCACTGCGCAGGTTCTGCACCTTCAGCACCTGGCCCGAATAAGGATTTAGAAAGGCATAATATACTTCCTCGCCTTTGCTTAGGTAGATGGCTACCGAGCGGTCGGGACCGTTGTAAGTAGTCCAGGAGGCCGCGAAGCCGGGCTGCGCCTGCACAGCTGCCGCTTGCAGCACTGAGGGCGGCAGCATAGGGTGAGCCTGCACCTCTACCTTCCGCCAGGGTTGCGTCAGGTCACGGATATCGTCTTGAAACACGAATACGGCCCCCGACAGGCTCACGATTAGTACCACCAGCCCCGAGGCTAGCCCCAGCCACAAGTGCAGCTTACCGACGAGTTTGCGAAAAGACATAGATGAGAAACGGTGAGAGACCGGGGAGGAATACGAAACGTCATGCTGAGCTTGCCGAAGCATCTTGCTCGCTTCGTTGGAGATAGAACCTCAACGGGGCAAGCAAGATGCTTCGGCAAGCTCAGCATGACGCACTTATAATTTTAACAGCTATTAAACTTAAAACTTATACGCTACCGAGCCCACGATGCTGCGCAGCTTTTGCGCGTTCATCGAGCCGTAGCCAATCCAGTAGTGTTTGTCGGTGATGTTATCCATCTTCACCGAGAGGCGGTAGTGAGGTTGGTCGAAGAAGGCGCTGGCATTCAGGACCACGTAGTTGGGCAGTGTGAATTGGCCGGTGTTGGCATCGTTCACGACCATGTTGTCGCTGGCGTAGTTGCCACCGGCACCCAGGCCCAGGCCTTTGAGCGGGCCGTTGGAGAGGCGGTAGCTTAGCCAGAGGTTGGCCAGGGTGGGCGAGCCGGCGGTGCTGGGGCGGCGGCCCTGCACATCGGCGGTCGCGTTAGTTAGCTCCGAGTGGTTGTAGGCCAGGCCCGCCACCACGTTGAAGCCCGTGAAGGGGTTCGCTATCACGTCTACTTCTACGCCACGGCTCACTTGCTCGCCGTTTTGCACCTGGGCAAAGAGGGCCGCGCCACGTGGGTCGGAGTCGGTGCGCAGAATATTTTTGACGCGGATATCGTATACGCTCAGCGTGGCCGTGAAGCGCCCGCCCAGGCGGTCAAACTTCACGCCGGCTTCTAGCTGGTTGGCTTGCTCCAGCTTGGCCGTTATGGGCGCGGTGAGGGAGTTGGTAGTGGCGTTGTAGCCGTAATAGGTGCCCCGGTTGGAGAAGGCGTTCTGGTAGTTGGCAAATATCGATAGCTGCTCGGGCACCAGTTGGTACACGGCCCCGAACTTGGGCGAAGCGGCCGTTTGCTCATAGCCGGCATTGGCCCCGTCGGCGCCTTTATTGGCGAAGCGGTCGACCCGCACAGCGGCCAGTATGTTGAAGCGCTCGGTGATGTTCAGCACATCCGAGAGGAACGCACTGTAGGTATTAGCTTCATTATAAACCGGATACGTGTAGCCGGGAGGGCCAGCATTGTATAGCCGGGTCATATTAGCCCCATTGAAGGTGCTGTAGTCGTAGGTCGGCGAGTTGATAGGCACTTTGGCATAAGTGCTGCCGAAGAAGAACTGGTCGTTGCGAACGTGCAGAAAGTCAAAACCCAGCACCACGCGGTTGCGCAAGCTACCTAGCTGAAAATCGCCGTTGAACAGCTGCTGGATTTGCTGGATGCGGCCACGGCTGTTGCGGGTCGATTGGTCGGATTGATAAAGCGAGTCCTGGCTCACCCCCTTGCCATTGCCCACGATGCCGATGTAGGGCCCAAAGCCGTCGGAGTAGCTTTGGCTCGACGCGAAATTGGTAGACGAGCGAATAGTGGGCGAAATCTGGTAATTAACCTGCGCAAACAAGTTGGTAGCCCGGCTGGCAGTCCACAGTCCCGAGCCAGAATACGCTTTGCGGTAGTCGATGGGTGCCTGGTCGGCCCGGTCAAAGCCTAGTTGGCTGATAGTTGAATTGGGAAAGAAAAAGGTGCGCCCCGTGGCCGTAGCCCACTGAAGCTCGCCATCCAGCGTGATGCTTAGCTTGTCGGTAGGCCGGATGGTGAGGGTAGGGGCCAGCGCGTAGGAGCGGCTGAAGCCCACATCCTGGAAGCTGTTTTCGTAGTTCCAGGCCCCATTCACGCGAAACAGAACCGTCTTGGCTGAGTTGAGCGGGGTGTTCAAATCAAGGGTGGCGCGATTGAAATTGTAGCTGCCGCCCGAGTAGGCTACCTCGCCCCCAAAGTTGTCATAAGCTCTTTTGGTGACGCGGTTCAGTAAACCACCGTAGGACGTGAGCGAGCTGCCGTAGAGCGTGCCCGATGGCCCTTTGATAACCTCCATCTTTTCGAGGTTTACCGCGTCGATGGTCGTTGCTACATTGCCCGCCAGGCCATTGCGCAGCTGCGCCTGCGTCACGAAGCCGCGCATGGTGTAGTAGCTGCCACCATCGCCAGCGCGGCCCGTCGATTCCCACATGCGCTGAATGCCCGGCACGTTGCGGGTAGCGTCGTCGGCCGTGAAAACCAGCTGCTCGGTTAGCAACTCTTTCGTCACGGTGTTGTACACCTGCGGGTTTTCCACGTTTTTGAGCGGCATTTTAGCCACATCCACGCTATTGGTGCGGCTGAACTTATTGGTACGGCCTCCACTCACGACCACTTCTTTCAGCTCGGCGGCGCTTTCGGCCAGCGTGAAGTTGGTAGTGGCCGTTTGGCCAGCTACTACAGTCACCGTCTGCTGCTCGGTTTTCAGG
>CAXUKA010000400.1:0-5547 GCA_964251335.1 uncultured Hymenobacter sp. | reverse complement strand
CACCCAGATTCAACCCACCTCGCCCACTACGGGCAATGCCGATTTGCGGATTCAGGGCTTACAGGGGCAGTATTCGCAGATTTTGCGCGATGGGCTGCCGCTGTATGGCGGCTTCGCCGGGAGCTTCGGCATTTTGTCGGTGCCGCCCCTCGACCTGCGGCAAATTGAGCTATTGAAAGGCTCTAACTCCACGCTTTTCGGTGGTGGGGCCATCGCGGGCCTAGTGAATTTGGTGAGTAAAACGCCCACACTCGGCAAGTCGCAGTTTACCGCCACACTAAACCAGACGACGCTCAACGAAACCAACCTCAACGGCTTTGCGGCACAGCGCGGACAGCGGTTCGGCTACTCGGTTTTTGCCGGCCTCACGCGGCAGCAGGATGTGGATGTGGATGGCGACGGCTTTGTGGACGTACCCCGCGTGCGCAACCTCACGGTGCATCCGCGTTTGTTTTACTATCCCAATGCCCACAGCCAGCTGGCAGTGGGCTACACCGGCACCTTCGAAAGCCGGCGCGGCGGCCAGCAGCAGGCGCTGCGCGACGACGTAGAAACCCTGGGCAGCGCGACCTATTTCGTGAATAACACCAGCCAGCGCCACACCGTCGATGCCGTGTACACCAACGACAGCGTAGGCACCGGCCGCCTCACACTCAAGGGCGCGATTACGAACTTTAGCCG
Organism: uncultured Hymenobacter sp.; assembly: GCA_964251335.1. Lineage (GTDB taxonomy): Bacteria > Bacteroidota > Bacteroidia > Cytophagales > Hymenobacteraceae > Hymenobacter. The sequence continues at coordinate 4,866 of CAXUKA010000400.1, read as the reverse complement.
CGATGTGCTGACGAATACGGTGGCTTTCAAAGCCAACCAAACCACGTATTACACCGAAGCCAGCTACCTGCACGAGCTAGGCAAAGGCAATACGATTGTAGCCGGTGTGAACGTCAATGGCGAGCTATTGCGCAATGCCGATGGCAATGCCACGCCGCTACTGAGCACGTATACCTACAATACGGTGGGCGTTTTTGCCCAAGATAACTGGACGCCCTCGCCGCGCTTCAACCTGCAAGCCGGCCTGCGCTACGACCATCATAATCAATACGGTGGCTTTGTGCTACCTCGACTCTCGGCGCTTTGGCACCTCACCGACCAGCTCACCGCCCGCCTCAACGGTGGCCTGGGCTACCGCGTGCCAGTGCCCTACGTGAACAGCCTCGACGAGCGCGACTACCCGCAGGTGCAGCCGCTGCGCGGCCTCACGGCCGAAACCTCGCAGGGCGTGAATGGCGACCTTAATTACGAACACCGCTTCGGGCCAAAAACGACATTCAACGTCAATCAGTCCTTCTTCTACACGCGGCTGCAAAATCCGCTCATTCTGCCCGATGGCGGCATCGTGGGCGGCCCCGGCTCGGCCAATTACCAGCCTGGCAGCGGCCCGCTCACCTGGCAAAACGCCGCGGCCCCCGTCACCACCAAAGGCCTCGAAACCTACGTGCGCCTGCGCGCCGACGAAACAGAACTCTATCTGGGTTACGTGTTTACCTACGCCCGACGCGCCTACGACCCCGTAAACCCCAACGTGGAGCTGGCTGCCCGGCACAAGTTTGCGGCCGTAGTCGTGCAGGAATTCAGCGAGCATTTTGGGGCGGGCATCGAGGCCAGCTACACCGGCCAGCAGTACCTGAGCGATGGTACCACTACGCCCGGCTACCCGATTGTGGCGGCGCTACTACGCTACCGTACCGGGCCGTGGACGGTGGTGCTCAACGCCGAGAACATCTTCGACTACCGCCAAACGCGGCACGAACGCGTAGTGCTGCCGGCGGGCGGCAGCTTCTCCAGCCCGATTTTCCGCGAGCTGTGGGCACCAGTCGAGGGGCGCGTGGCGAATTTATCGCTGAATTGGCGGTTTGGCCAGTAGCGCAAAGCACAGCTTTACATTAATCCTCAGATAGTTTGCTCACCGTGGCGCGAGTTACCAGATAGCCGGGCAGCTGCTGCACCACCGCATTTAGCTGCGCTATTTTTTGCGGCTGGGCTGCTTTGTCAGACAGGCTGCGGGTATAGTTTAGGAACAAATAATACGCCAGCACCCGGTTGAAGTCGTCCAGTTCTTTGTCGGCCACCATTGCCAGCAGCCGCTTTTCCAACTCCTGCGGCTGCTGTGTTTCGGCCAGCGCGCGGCCCAAGCGGCTGAGGCTACCGAAGTAGTGGTTGCGGCTGGCATTGTCGATGCGCAAGCTGATGCCCAGCATCAAATCGGGCACGTTGATGTCCAGCTCTTCCAGCTCGCGCAGGTAGGTTTGGCGGCCCGCCCAGGCGTAGCTGCCATCCGACACGCGCTCGAACCGGTCGTTCATAATGTCGAGATGCGCCCGCAGGAAGGTTTCCCAATTTATAGTTTCGGCCGAAAGCTTGGCAATGTTCAGGGCGTGCAGGCGGGGGCTGTTGTCCATGCTGCACCCACCCACCACAATGCGGTTTCGCTTGTATTCCAGCGCTTTCTTAGCCGAGTAATACCGGGCCACGTATTCCTCAAACTCGTCGTCGGTGGCCCCCACCGTGGCGGGGTCGGCCACAGCCTGCGCCAGCAGCTCCCGAAATTGGGGCAGCTTGGCTACCTGGTCCATTTTGGCGAGGCGGCCGGCCTCCCAGGTTGTATAGGCTTTCCACCAGCTTTCCTGCGCTGCTTCGCTCTTCTTGCCGATAGCCTCCGGGTCAGGGCGTTGCGTTTGTTGGTGCGCGTAGTCGAGCAGCGCTTTTTCGGCCTTGGGAAAGGCCGTCTGGTAGCGAACCCCTGTGCGCTTGGCCGGCTCCAGGTAAATCTGCGCGGTGGTATCAATCAGGCAGTCGGCATACTGCACCAGCGTGGCATAGCGAGTGGGCAGCGAGGCCTGGCTCAGCCCGGCAGGGAAATAAAATCCCTCGACATACGCCGGCGAATACTGGGTTTTGGGCTCGCTACGCACCACCCAGCGCCCTGGCCCTACCGCCTGCGCCGACTGCGCACCGGGCAGTTGGAGTTCGTACTCGCCTTTGTCGTTAAACGGAATGCTCTCAAACACGGTAACCGGCTGCGTTTGAGTTGTATTGCGGTCGCGCCGTTGCTCCTCGCGGCTAATTACCAACAGGTTTTGCTCCCACTCCGCTTTGGGGAAACGATTTTTAAAGGCGGCGGGCGTAATACCGTCGGCCAGCGCCTGGCGGGCCGGGGCCAGGTCGGTTGTTTCCAGGCGCACGTAGTGCGCCTGTCCTTGGCGCTGGCTGCGGTAGGCGTGGCGCAGTTCACACACCTTATGCTTGAGGTTGAGCGAATCTACGATGTGGCGCAGCTTGCCCATCGTCTGCGCTGGGTAAATGAGGCCGTTGGCCGTGGGGCCAAACTCGCTTGCCTCGCGCGGGCTGGCCGTAGCCGGCGCGGTTTGCGCCTGGCAAGCCATGGCCCAGGTCAACATTCCCACCAGAAAGTAACCGCTGTAGTGCATAACGCAGGCGACGCAGTGCCGGGGCCGCTACCGGGGGAAAGGTGAAGTACTGGTAGGATGCATAACGCAGGCGAATTGCACACTGACATTTACTACCGCCCTGAGAAATTTTGGAGACTTTAGTTTTCGTTATGCTCATCCAGCCTCCGCGCAAAATTCCAAACACTCCTAGCTTATTTCGCCGGTTCAGCAGCCAGTTTCCACATCCACGCATTATTATCGATATAATCGGGTGGGCGCTTGACTGATAGCGGAGGTAATATTATAGCATGCCGACGGTCGAAAACAATGTATTCGCGCCCCGAACCAACGGCCGCTTGCGGCAGCTTTTTGGCCACTACCAGCGGCAGCGGAGCCGCTTGCAACAGCCCCCAGTGGTGCCAATAGATGCCTTGATACGTCCGGCTCAGCGAATCGAGCCACACCCGATTGGGGTGCTGTGCCCGCAGCCAGGTATGCTGCTGTTGGAGCACAGCATAGCGGCCTGCCAGTGCCCGCATGCCTGTGGCCTCACGGGTAAAACGATACGCCCCGTAAGCCAGCACCAAGCCAGCCAGCACTACCTGATAAATCTGCCAGACAGCTCTTTTCCAACGCATTGGCCAATAGAACAATACCCATCGAGCGGCGGCTTCCACTACCAGCGCTAGCAGCACAAATGAAAACAGCATAGCCGGCAGCAACGCCCGGCCAGGCACGAATACCCGCTGCACTGCCATGAGCGGCAGCGGCAAAAACACCACCGCATAGCTGAGCCAGCCCACTGCCTGTCGCGCCGGGCCAGCTCGACGCAAAAGCAGCGGCACCAATACCACAAGCGCCGCCAGCCAGCCCAGCGTAATGCGCCCCTGGCCCCATAGCCGGGTGGCCGCTTCCGTCAGGTATTCCCCAAGGCTGCGCCAAAATTCAGCCCCGCTCAGTGGGCGCACGTAGGGGTTGTGCAGGATGGCATCCCAGCCCGTTACTGCGCCCACCGGAGCGTATAAGATGACATTTGTCACTGCTATACTGCTGGTAGCCAAGGCTAATTGGCCCAAGCAGCACCAACGCGCAGCACCCGACTTTTGCCCAAACCCTACCAGCAATCCCAAACCCAGAGCCGCCAGGGCGTAAGCGTGAGTCGGCACCGTGTATAGTCCCACTACCCCGCTGCTCACGAACACCAACCAGGGCAGTTGCCGCAGCCCATCGGGCCGTAGCAGCTCCAGCACCGCAAAAAAACCGGCTACTACGGCCGCCAGCTGCACGCCATAGCCGCGCCCCGCCACGGCATAGAAAGCTGGCGTGGTTGAAAACGTAAACAGCCCCAGTGCCAGCGTAGCCGCCCCAAACCGCAGCTGCCGCAGCAAAAGCAAATAGCTCAGTGGCAATAATAGCAGCCCCACCAGCACAGCCGGCAGCCGCTGTAGCCAGTCGGGCGGCAGGTGTGTAAAAGCCAGAGCACTTACCAATAAGTTGTAGAATACGTGGTTATTAGGCAGCGAATAATTGCTGGCGGCGATGGCTGCGCCCGGCTGCACATAGTAGTCGTAGGAGGTCAGCTCATCGGTGGTAATCGGGTAGGCAACCAGCAGCCAACTCCGTAGCACCAGTGCCGCCACACCTAGCCCCAGCGCTACCCACTGCTGCCGGGAGCTTAGCTGCTGCCACGAGCGCCGGAGCGCCCGGCCGACGCGCCGCACTTCCTGGCCTACTTGAGCCACCAGCGGCTGGCTACGCCGCCCAAGCACTAGCAGTCCTATTCCACTGACTGCGGCCAGCAACATGCTACCCCAGCGCAAAGCCTCGTAGCGCGCCGGGGTCAAGGCGGGCGGAATTGGCGCGTATTCGGCTGCCAGATTGGGCTGCTGGAGTACCGTGGCCAGTTCTTGGTAAGACAGTTGACTGAACAGACAGAAAAAACCTATACCTGCCACTAGCCATAGTAGCAGCGTCAGGATACTTATGGCGCGCATAGCTGGCAAAGCTAGCGGAAGGAGGTTTTGGTCGGAGCGCTTAGTCGCCACACGTAGATATACGCATCGGCATAGGCAGGCACACGGCCCCGGAGGGAAGCGGGTAAGGCGTGCGGTTCCCGCCGATTAAAAACAACGTACTCGCGGGCAAGCGGCGTGGCCGCTGCGCCGGGCAGCGCGTCAACGATAGTCAGCGGAAGCGGCGCGGGCGCAAGCAGCCCCTGATGATACCAGTAAATACCATAGACCGGACG
>CAXUKA010000399.1:0-5570 GCA_964251335.1 uncultured Hymenobacter sp. | reverse complement strand
GCTGATAACTGACTCGATAGCTTGTTTTTCGGGAGTTCTATTAGTTGGGGTCGGTTCAAGTTGGGTCCGAAACTCAGCAATCGCGTAGCGGTAGCTGCCAGGCTGCACGGCTAGGGTGATGGTGTACCAAAGTTTTAATGGCATACTTTCCCTATCGCTCACTACCATCTCTATTTCTCGCCAGCCGGTTCCCTGCACCACATTCGTGGCTTGTTGTGTGGTCGTGGTCTGGTAGGCGGTAGCCAGCCAGGCTTGAGCGCGCGCATACAGGTCGGCTTGGGAAACGCCGGGCACCAGTACCATCTCAGAGCGGGCCAGCCGCTGGGTAGCGGAGTCGGGTCGCAACGCAGAAACCGGTGTCTGGGCCTGGGCCAGTCCGGCCACCAGGAACAAGAGAAAGGAAAATAGTTTTTTCATGTCGCTATACCACAATTAAGGCTGCCCGAACACTTCTTACGCATAGCACCGCTTTAAGACCTTTTCTATAAACGTAGGAAACTGGGCACCTGGTTAAAATTACGGCGGATAGCACGCCAAATTTTCGGTGGTGTAGCAGTTACTCGCTAAGGGCCGCCCGATTGGTCAGTACGTTATGACTGCTAGTTTACGTCATGTCCTTTGCAGTGTCCGCTTGCTGGGGGCGGCCTTTTACGCTCGACTGGCAAGGCAAATTCGTCAAAATCTTGGGAAATAAAGCCTTAACTCCCGCTTAATTCGTCTCGCTCTAACTCACGCCACACCGTTAATAGTCTCGTAAAAATGGGAACGTACCAGGTCGATTTTCTTGTTTTCCTCAGCCGGCCCTTGACACGGATTTTACCAGACCCGCTGCCCTGTCAAATTTTTTCTTGGTGAACTTTGCCTTCGTAGCCTTGTCAACCTTTTGCGAGTTGTGCGCGCCAGACCATGACTGTCTTTTAACATTATCTCCCACCCTGTAAGTAGGCAATTGAGCTTAGCGCCAAATGCAAAATCCTATGCCACAGGCGTAAAGCGCAAGCGAGCAAAGCCACTCTCCCGTCACAACTTCACCCCCAAAAGTGCCCTCATAACGTCTTATAGGCACTTTTATTCACCTTATGGATTTCCCTTCCAAACTGATTGAGAATGCGGTAGTTGAGCTGTCGCGCCTGCCCGGCATTGGCAAGAAAACGGCTCTGCGCCTGGCCCTGCACCTGCTGAAAGCCGAAACCGACACCACGGCCAACCTCGCCGAGGCGCTGGCCAAAATGCGCTTCGACATCACCTATTGCCGCACTTGCCACAGCATTTCCGACAGCGAGGCGTGCAGCATCTGCGCTAACCCACTGCGCGACCGCGCTACAGTGTGCGTAGTGGCCGACGTGCGCGACGTCATCGCCATCGAAAACACCGGCCAGTACCAGGGTGTGTACCATGTGCTGGGCGGCGTCATCTCGCCCATCGAGGGCGTGGGACCGTCCGATTTACACATCGACTCGCTGGTAGAGCGGGCCGCCGTTGAGGGCTCCGAAATCCGCGAAGTCATTCTGGCCATTTCGCCTACCATGGAGGGCGATACTACGGCCTTCTATCTTTCGCGCCGCCTGCGCGATTTAGAGCAGTTGAATATCAGTACTATTGCGCGAGGCATTCCGATGGGCGGCGAGCTGGAATACGCCGATGAGATTACGCTGGGCCGTAGCATCGTAGAGCGCCAGCGCCAGGCGCGGTAGGTACTTTGTTTGCGTCTGTCATTGCTAGCGCAACGCGGCAGTCTTTCCCACACGTTAGAAATAGTACCTCAACGGTGTAAGGAAGGATTGCCGCGCTTCACTGCGCTGCGCTCGCAATGACAGATGGGAGCCCCTAACTTCGCCGCCCCGTGGTGAAGCTTTCCGTCGTCATTGTTAATTATAACGTCTGCTACTTTTTGGAGCAGGCGCTGCTGTCGGTGCGGCGGGCGGCCGAGCGGCTGGGCGAGCCGGTCGAGGTTTTTGTGGTCGATAACAACTCGGCCGACAATTCGGTGGCGATGGTACGGGCGCGCTTCCCCGAGGTAATTCTGATTGAAAATAAGGATACCCCAGGTTTCTCAAAGGCTAATAACCAAGCTCTGCGGCTAGCCACCGGCCAGTACCAGCTGCTGCTGAACCCCGACACGCTGGTCGAGGAAGACACCTTCCGGCTGTGCTGCGAGTTTATGGATGAGCACCCGCGCTGCGGCGGGCTGGGCGTGAAAATGCTCGACGGCCAGGGCCAGTTTTTGCCCGAAAGCAAGCGCGGGCTGCCCACGCCGGCCGTGGCGTTTTATAAGATATTTGGGCTGGCGTGGCTTTTCCCCAAGTCGCGCACCTTTGGGCGCTACCACCTGGGCTTTCTCGACCCCGACCAAGCCCACGAAATAGCCGTACTCAGCGGCGCATTTATGCTGCTGCGCAAGGCCGCGCTCGACCAGGTGGGTTTGCTCGACGAAGACTATTTCATGTACGGCGAGGACATCGACCTCTCGTATTGCCTCACGCAGGGCGGCTGGCAAAATTGGTATTTTCCGGGCACTCGCATCATCCACTACAAGGGCGAGAGCACCAAGCGCACGAGCGTCAACTACGTATTCGTGTTCTATCGGGCGATGGTCATTTTTGCCCAAAAACATTTCGCGCCGGGGCAGGCCGGGCTCTTTTCCAAGCTGATAAACAGCGCCATCTGGCTGCGGGCGGGGGCAGCCGTGGCGCAGCGCCTAGCCACCGCTGCCGCCCCCGCCCTACTCGATGCTGGCCTGCTCTACGCGGGCATCTACGCGCTGAAAATCTATTGGGAAAACAACCACAAGTACGTGCGCCTCCCCTACCCGCCGCAGTACATGCTGGTGGCGGTGCCGATATACATCATAGTGTGGCTCACGGCCACTTGGCTGAGCGGGGGCTACGACCGAGGTGCCCGCACCAGCCGCATTGTGCGAGGTATTGTGGTAGGTTCGCTATTGATTTCGGCAGTCACTAACTTTCTGGATAACTGGCGCTTTTCGAAAGCACTCATCCTACTGGGGGGCACTTGGGCTATTGCCGCGCTGGTGAGCCGCCGGCTTTTCAGCCACTGGCTGCGCTACGGCAACCTGCGCCTGAGCGAGCCCCAGGCCAAAACACTGGCCATCGTGGGCAGTCTGGCCGAAAGCCAGCGGGCGCGCCTGTTGCTGGCTGCGGCCCAGGTGCCGGCCAATATTATCGGCTACATCGCGCCCGCAGGTAGCAGCCCCGCAGAAACCTCGCTACCCGACTACCTCGGCGATGCCGACCAGCTACCCGAGCTGGTGCGCCTATACGAGCTAAACGAGTTGATTTTCTGCGGCAAAGACTTACCTGTTAGCCAGATTATCAGCCTTATGCTGCACCTACCGCCACAACCTACAGTGGCCTATAAAATTCTGCCCGAAGATAGCCAGTACATCATCGGTAGCAGCAGCAAAGATGCGCCCGGCGACTACTACACCCTTGATGCGACCCTGCGCCTGCACCAGCCTGCCCAACGCCGCACGAAGCGCTTGCTCGACTTAGCAGTCAGTTTGGTTATAATGCTGGCTGCGCCCGTACTGCTGTGGGCGCAACGGCGACCGGGTGGGCTACTACCTAATGCATGGCAGGTGCTGCGGGGCCGCCGCACGTGGGTGGGCCTGCGCTACACCCCGGCTGCCCCCAGCACGCCAGTTGTGCTTTCGCCTGCCGATGTAGCTGGGGCCACGGCGCCACTCTCGGTTGCCACGCGCCAGCGGCTGGAGTTTTTATACGCTAAAGGCTACGAGCCCGAGTTGGACTGGCGCGTGCTGTGGCGCGGTTGGCGGGAGCTGGGCGGTTAGGCCGACAGCTGCCAGCTAACCTTACACGATGCGCGTAAGCATCACTAGCAGAATAACTTGGCTGGGGTCTTTGGGCGACAGCTTATTATCGAAGCTATCCAGCTCGTAGCCTTTGGCCAGCCACGCTTTTACTTCGGGAAAAGCTAGTATTTCGGCTTTGGAGAATGGAATGGGAGTTACTTTTTGGCCAGCTTTGGTGCCTTCCGAAAAGAAGGTTAATAGTTTGGTAGCGGGCAGGTTGTCGGAAGTCGGCAAGGGGGAGATGGGATAATATTGAGGTAAAAAGCAGTTGGTAGCTTGCGTAAAATTGCCACGCAGATGCAGTATTTCTTGCGCCTTCGTAGTTGCTCAGTTGCTCCAAAAAGTCGCAAGTTCCTAAAAACCTGCCTGCCCTACGGCGTAGCGGCTGATTGTTAACCAAACAGACTGCTACTTTTGCTGTTCGCGCTTTAATTAATTATCCTCTTTTAAGCTTATGTCGCCTAGTTCTTCGCCGGCCGTGGCCACCAGCCCCACTGCTTACCTCTCCGACCGCGTCCTGAACATGCAGGAATCGGCTACCATCGCGATGGCCAAGAAGAGCCGCGAGCTGGCCGCCAAGGGCGTCGATGTAATCAATTTAAGCTTTGGCGAGCCTGATTTTCAGACGCCGCAGTACATCAAGGATGCCGCCAAGCGGGCACTCGATGAGGGCTTTACCTTCTACACGCCCGTGCCCGGCTACCTCGATTTGCGCCAGGCCATCTGCGATAAATTTCAGCGCGACAACAACTTAACCTACAAGCCCACCGAGATTGTGGTGAGCACCGGGGCCAAACAGTCGCTCACCAACGCCGTGCTGGCCCTGGTGAACCCCGGCGACGAGGTCATCATTTTTTCGCCCTACTGGGTGAGCTACGCGGCCATCGTGGAGCTGGCCGAGGGCGTGCCCGTGCCCATTGTGGGCAGCCTCGAAAACGACTACAAAGTGACCGCCGCCGAGTTTGCGGCTGCCATTACGCCGCGCACCAAAATGGTGATGTATTCGTCGCCCTGCAACCCCACCGGGGCCGTGTTCAGCCGCGCCGAACTCAGCGCCATTGCCGATGTGCTGGCGCAGCACCCCGGCATTTTTGCCCTGGCCGACGAGATTTACGAGTACATCAACTTCACCGGCGAGCACGTGAGTTTGGCGCAGTTCGACGCCGTGAAAGACCAGGTTATCACCGTCAATGGCTTTTCGAAAGGCTATGCCATGACGGGCTGGCGCCTGGGCTACATGGCTGCTCGCCAGGATATTGCCGCCGCCTGCGACAAGCTGCAAGGCCAGATTACCTCCGGCACCTGCTCTATTGCGCAGCGCGCCGGCCTCGCGGCCCTGCAAGGCGGCCGCGCCTCGGCCGATGAGATGGTGCAGGCCTACCACCGCCGCCGCGACCTGGTATTGGGCTTGGCCAAAGACATTCCGGGCCTCGTGACGCCCACGCCCGACGGTGCGTTCTACATCTTCCCCAATGTGTCGGCCTTCTTCGGCCGCACCGCGCCCGATGGCTCGGTCATCACTGATTCGGGCGACTTGGCGCTGTACCTGCTCAACGACGCGCACGTGTCGTCGGTGGGCGGCGACTCGTTTGGCGCGCCCGACTGCATGCGCTTTAGCACGGCCGCGGCCGATGAGAAATTGCGCGAGGCGTTTGGGCGGATAAAGGTGAGTTTGGCGAAGCTCAGCTAATATTCGCTTACTAACTACTTTCCCCTAGCAAAATGCCCCGGCCGAATA
>CAXUKA010000398.1:0-5578 GCA_964251335.1 uncultured Hymenobacter sp. | reverse complement strand
TCATCCACCAGTCCTACAAAGACCTGTTCAAAAAGCAGGAAGCCGCCCCCGAAGGGCCGCACCAAGCAGCTCCTAAGCCCATCAGCGACGGCACCGAGCTACTGGAGCTGCTGGCTGACCTCGCCGAGCGCGGCATCTACGGCACTTACGACCAGGTCACGCACACGCAGCTGCATACCGTCTTGTTCAACCTGGCCAAACAGGCCCGCCGTCGGCGCGAAGCCGAGCGAGATAACCGATGAGAATTTCAGCCAAGGGCCTGGCCCTGATTAAGAAGGAGGAGCGCTTTATGCCCCGGCGCTATTTGTGCCCGGCCGGCAAGCCCACCATTGGCTACGGCCACGTGATTCAGGCCAACGAGGCGCACTATAACAAGGCCACGCTCACCGAGCCGGAGGCCAGCGCCCTGCTGGAGCAGGACGTGGCCCGGCAGTACGGCGCCCACGTGGCCACCCGGCTCACCCGGCCCGTGACCCAAAACCAGTTCGATGCCATGGTGTCGCTGTGCTTCAACATCGGCACCGGGGGCTTCGACCAGTCGAGCGTGCTGCGCCTGGCCAACGCTGGCAGCACCAGCCATGAGGCCATTTGCGCGGCCTTCGGGGCGTGGAATAAGGTCACGAATCCCAAAACCAAGGTGAAAGAAGTCAATAATGGTCTCACCGTGCGCCGCGCCCGCGAGGCCGCGCTTTACCTGTCTTAATCTTACTAAAATGTTGAAAGAACGCGATATCGCCTTGTTTTGCAGTGGTTTCTCAGCCGCACTTATTGCCGGCATCTTACTGCTGACGTTTGCCCTGGGCCTGGCCAGCTGCACCGCCAGCCGCCCCAGCGCCCCCACGGCCTTGCCGGTGGTGCCCAACCTGGCCCTGGTGCAGCGCCTCGACTCGCAGGCACTGAGGAACTGGCTGCCTACCGACCTGACCGCCCTGCCGGCGTACCTGGTACCGGCCCCGGCCGGCTCAACCCCGCGCCAGCGCCGGCAGTGGCAGAAGGCCCAGACCCAGAACCTGGCCCGCGCCGGCGTGCAGCCCACCAAAATCAAAAACAGCAGCGTGGCCACCGCGCCTGGCGCGGTAGCCGTCAACCGCAACACGTCGCCGGTGGCTACTGGGGCCAGTACCGCAACCGATACCCGCAAGGCCGGCACGCGGGGCGGCTCGGCCGCGGTCGGACCGGGGGCGGTGGCCACGAGCACGACCACCCGCGCCGGCATGCCCTGGTGGGTCTACTTGCTGGTAGCCGTGCTTGGGGCGGTCGTCTGGGAGGTAGTCAGTGCTAAAGTGGCCCCGCTCCGGACGCTGCTCAGGTGGCGCATCACGACTTAACTCAAAAGGTAAGATTCTAGCTGAATAAACCCTTCCTAATCATGTAACTAGGAAGGGTTTGTCATTTTACTTCTGCCTACAAAAGGGGTTCTACTTCGCATAGAAATGCTTTCCTGTAATGATTGCACCACTGGTTACTAATCGGGAAGTCATCACGCATTTTTGCGTTGTGAGCTGAACAACTTGCACCGTGAAGTTCGGGTCTGCTACTCCCTCAATAAGAGTAGGTGGATTATATGTGTAGAAGCCAGTAGTACCTACCCCGCTAATCGTTGTGCCATCGGCCTTGTAGGTAATGGTATAATTAGGGTCTGGCGTCGGGTAGAAAGTGCTGTCCTGAAAGACGAGCACACCGCTGCTTGTGCTGTGCGTATATATACTCTTCTCCAGCTTCCATGTGCCAAGTAAAAGCTGCTGCTGTCGCTGCTGTGCAGTAGGAGGAGTAGGGTCAGTGCTGCTCTTAGAACAGGCTATAAGGCCAAGGAATAGCAGGCTAGCGAGTAAAGCTGTTTTCATGCCCGAAAGCTACTAACAATGATGTAATTAAGTATTGTAGGCGCAGCAGCAAGCCATAAAAGCTATCGGGGCGAAGCCGTTTCCTCTAGCGTTGGCCGAAGGTGTAGTTTATCCCAAGCGAGGTGTTGAGAAAGAGGCGGTCGCTAAAGTGGTAATAGGAATCGCCTAGCGTTGCACTAACTAAGCTACTGGCTGTTAGCTCCAATTGCGGCGCTACAGTATAGCGTACCGCTGGACCCAAGGTCAGACTAGCTCTGTAGGTAGAGTTTTTGTATTCGGCGAGCGGGGCAGTAGCAGGCGTGCTATCGTACGTTCTGCGTAATGTGGAATAAAGTAGCGTTACGCCCCCAAGTGCATCAACATGGAAACGCTCAGCAGAAGGCGCAAACGTATAGCGCAGCAGCACCGGCATCATAAAGTATTTGGAGTAATACTCGTCTGTATTCGTGATAGTTGTAGTTGGGCCACCTGGTGCCGTGACAAGGTACGTTTCGGAAAAAGTATCCTTCTTCCACTGGTACGACACTCCCACCTGTAAAGCCACGTGCGGCGTGAACTGAAAGCCAGCGGTGAGTGAAGGGCCTACCAGTCGCGAGTCACCTGCCGAGCTGAATGGAATATTAGAAAGCAAATTAGCGCTAGCCCCTGCGTAAACGTGTGAGTCTGTAGTCTGGGCGTGGCTAACTACTGGTAGGAGCAGGCTAGCAATAGCCAGGGTACGAAAAGACATGGGAAACAAGAAAATGAAGGATGCGTGTGCAATCTAGAGCCTGTCTGCTGGCATTGCGTTGCATATATTCTTTCTTTTTCCGTCCTACACCTAACTGCCTGATTCTGCCAATTTGGGAGCATGGCAGACTATCAAGACGAGTTTAAGCGCATCCTCGACGAGGAAGTGGGCGACTACGCCGCTCGGGCGCTGGCGCTACTGGCGGCCGCCATTCAGGCCAAGGGGCTGGTATTGACCGAAGACCTGCTCGACTCGCTGAGTTCGCAGGTGGTGGCGGCCAGTGCTGAGCACGTGGTCAGTATGGGCGTGCTGTTCCACCAGTACGGGCGCATTAAGGATATGAAGGGCATCACCCGCACCAAGGCCCCGCCCATTGAGGCGCTGGAGGACTACGTGAAGAAGGTGGGGCTGAGCAAGTTCGAGTACATCCCCGGCTACACGGCCCGCTCCAAGGTGCTGCCCGTCAGCTCGCGGGCCATCAACCGCATTGCCTGGGGCCTGGCCCGCGCCAAGCTGCGCGATAAGGACGAGGTCAGGCCCAAGACCTGGTTCGCCAAGACTTTTTACGCCAGCATCAACCGCTTCATCGACGCGGTGACGAGCCGCTACGTGGCCGCCACCGGCACCCATATCGCAGCTAGCCTTCGCATTGACTAATGGCACAAGTAAGACAGGATAACGTCCAGATTAAGCTGGATATCGACGGCTCGCAGTCGAAAACCGAACTCGACAACCTCACCCGCAAGGCCCTGGTGCTCCAGCAGGGCCTGAAGGAAATGAAGAAAGGCACCGATGAGTACATCGCGGCCAACAAAGAATTGCGCGAAGTCAATGCCCGGATGACTGAACTGCGCGATGACATCGGCCTGACCGGCCTCAGCACCAACCAGCTGGGTAAGCTCATGAACCAGCTCAACCGGGAGCTAAAAGACCTGGTGCCCGGCACGGCGGCCTACATCGCTAAAAGCCAGGAGCTGGTAAGTGTCGAGCAGCGCATTGCCGAGGTGCGCGGGGGCTTGGATGAGGTGCGCGCCTCGCTGAGCCAGGGCGGCACCAGCTTCACCGACTTCCTGAAAAAAGCGGCTGGCTTCGCTGGCATTCAGTTGGGTATTGAAGCCGTGATTGGCAGCCTCAAGCAGCTGGGCACCGAGTCGATTAACGCGGCCGTGAAGGGCAGCGATTCCATCTCCGATATGGAGAAGTCGCTGAACGTGACCACGGCCGAGGCCAAAGCCCTGCGCGGGCAGCTCGAAAACATCGACACGCGCACCTCGCAGGAAAACCTCGAAGGCATTGCCGTTGCGGCCGGCCAGCTGGGTATTGCTAAAGACCAGGCCGTCGCCTTCACCACATCGGTAGACCAGGCCGTGGTGGCGCTGGGCGATGAGTTCACCGGCGGGGTCGAGGACGTGACCAAGAGCCTGGGCGGCTTGCAAAAGCTGTTTAAGGAAACGGCCAACGTGAGCCCGGCCGATGCCATCACTAAAATCGGCTCGGCCGTGAATGCCCTGGGCGCGGACGGTACCGCCACCGGCCCGGTCATCGCTGATTTCACGGCCCGCATCGGGCAGCTCGGCAACCTGGCCCCACAGATTACCCAGACCCTGGGCTTGGGGGCAGCTTTTCAGGAGTTAGGCCTCACGGCTGAAATCTCGGCGGGTGGCCTCTCCAACATCCTGCTCACGGCCGCGAAGGGCACGGCTGACTTTGGCAAGCAGCTGGGCATGACCACCAAAGGCTTTGAGGAGCTGATTAATAACGACCCTAACGAGGTGATTCTGCGCCTTGCTGCCTCCCTGAAAGGGGCCAGCGAGACGCAGATTGTTACCACCCTCGACAAGCTGGGCATTAAGAGTCAGGAGGCAGTGAAGGTTATCAGCCTGCTAGCTGATAAAAGCGACTTCGTGCGCCAGAAACAGGCGCTGGCCTCGGCTGAATATGCCAAGGGCACCAGCCTGCTCGAGGAGTTTGCCAAGAAAAACACCAACGCCGCCGCTGAGGTCGAGAAGTCGGAAAAAACTTTTACCCAGTACCGGCAGGAGTTGGGCGAGCAGCTGCTGCCCGTGTACCTGAAGGTGCTCCAGTACACCACGATGGTCGTGGACGTGCTGCGCGCCCTGCCCGGCTTCGTGTCCGAAAATAAGGTGGCCTTCGGGCTACTGGCCCTGGCTATCGCCGCTTACAACGGCGAGCAGATTGCTATGCAGGCCAACACTCTTAAACAGCTGGCCCTGGGTGTGCTCACCGAAGTAGAGGGCAAGTACAGTCTGGTTACCGCCAATGGGGCACTCACGGCGGCGCAGGAAGGATTGAATTTGGCAATGGAGGCGAATCCTATCGGCATTATCATCACGTTGTTAGCTGCCTTTGCTTTTGGCCTCAAGCAGCTGTACGACAACAGCGAGACGTTCCGCGCCTCGGTAGATAGCCTCTCGGCTATGCTGCGGCCCATGGGCGCGCTACTAGCTGGTATTGTGGCGCAGGTAGCCCCCCTGGCGACCCAGATAGGCAAGTTCTTCAGTAGCATCAGCGGGGGTAAGGGCATCTTGGAAACGTTCGGGGCGCTGATGGGCGTGGCGGTCGTGCTGCCGCTTAAGCTGCTCATTACCCAGGTGCAGCTAACAATTGACCAGTTCACCGCCTTTCTGGATATCGGTAAACGGGTCGCTAACTTTTTCGGGGCTGATTTTAAGGTAGACCCCAACGGCAGCTTCAACGACCTGACGCAGAACCTGAAACGGAACGGGCAGTCGATGCTCGACACGCTCAGCGGGCTGGATGCCACCCGGGCTGCGCAGGAGAAAAAAGCGGCTGAGGAGCGCAACGGCATTGCCTTCGATGAATTGTCGCGGCGCATGAGCTTGCAGCTGGAAAACGAGGCCAAGGCCCGGGCCGCTGCTCAAAAGGCTGGGGCTAATCGCCAGGCTGATAGCGCAAAAAACGACCTCGAAGACCTCAAGGCTCGTGAGGCCAACATTCGGGCTGCCCTAGCACTGGTCGAGTC
>CAXUKA010000397.1:0-5589 GCA_964251335.1 uncultured Hymenobacter sp. | reverse complement strand
GTGCGCGTGCGCGACCTCTCGGCCGACCCCAATTCGGGCATTCGCAACAAGGGCAAGTACCTCGGCCTCACCGAGCCGGGCACCACGGGGCCGGGCGGCGTGCGCACTGGCCTGGCGCATTTGCAGGAGTTGGGTATCACGCACGTGCACCTGCTGCCGACCAATGATTTTGCGGCCATTGATGAAAGCCTCCCGCCCTCGCCCAGCAAGTACAGCTGGGGCTACGACCCACTCAATTACTTCGTGCCCGAAGGCTCCTACGCTACCAATGCGCTGGACCCGGCCGTGCGCATCCGGGAGTATAAGCAGCTGGTGCAGAGTCTTCACGACCACAATTTGCGCGTGGTATCCGATGTGGTATTCAACCACGTGGCCGACGCGGGCAGCAGCGCCTTCGAGCAGTTGGTGCCAGGCTATTACTTCCGCCACAACCCCGACGGCTCGCTTTCCAATGCTACCGCCTGCGGCAACGAGGTAGCCTCCGAGCGGCCGATGGTGCGCAAGCTCATCGTGGAGGCCGTGAGCCACTGGGCGCGCGAGTACCACGTCGATGGCTTCCGGTTCGACCTCATGGGCGTGCTCGACCTCGAAACCATGCGTGCCGTGCGCGTGGCTCTCGACCAGCAGGACCATAGCATTTTCATCTACGGCGAGGGCTGGGCGGCCGGCTCCAGCCCGTTGCCCGAGTCGCAACGCGCCGTGAAGGCCAACATCCTGCGCCTCGACCGCATCGCCGCCTTCGGCGACGAGCTGCGCGATGGCGTTAAGGGCCACTACGCCCACCAGTCCGAGGGCGGCTTCGCCGGCGGCCAGCCGGGGCTGGAGGAGAGCGTGAAATTCGGCATCGTGGGGGCCACGCAGCACCCGCAACTTGATTATCAAAAAGTCAATTATAGCAAAGCGCCCTGGGCCAACCAGCCCAGCCAGGCCATGAGTTACGTATCGTGCCACGACGACCGGCTGCTTTGGGATAAGCTCGTGGTGTCGCATCCTACCCTTTCGGAGCAGGATTTAATCAAGCTTGATATACTGAGCAATACCATCGTCTTCACCTCGCAAGGTGTGCCGTTTCTGCCCATCGGCGATGAGTTTCTGCGCACCAAAAAGGGCTCCAGCAACTCATACAACCTGCCCGATAGCATCAACCAGCTCGACTGGGCACGCAAGGCACAGTATCGCTCGGTATTTGCTTTTTATCGCCAGTTGCTGGCGCTTCGCAAGGCGCACCCCGCCTTCCGCCTACCTACGCAAGAGTTGATTGGCAAGCATTTGAAATTCCTACCTGGCGTACCGGCCGGTACCATAGCCTACCAACTCGTAGACCACGCGGGCGGCGACCAGTGGCAGACGATTACGGTGTTATTTAATGGCACTGAGAAACCAACGGCGCTGCCGGTGCCAGTTGGCAATTATTCAGTAGTGTTGCGCGGCATGGAAATCAGCCAGCAAGGCATGGGGTCGCTGCCGAGCACTGGCGCACTGGAAGTGCCAGCGTATTCGGCGCTGATTTTGGTGCAGTAGCCGCTACTACTTCAGGGCCACCGGACCATAATCAGCAACTACTTGGTAGCCTCTACTGGCCTCGATGTAGGTGATAATAGCTAGGATTTCTTTTTCAGAAAGTCCAGCGAATGAAGGCATTTGCTGCTTGCCATTATCATTAAATAGTTTAATGGCATAGTCATCACCACTGGCAACAACTTTGGCCGAATTGTGCACCCACGGTACAAGCCAGGAAATACTGCGGCGCTTGGTAATACCGGCTAATGCTGGACCGACTACTTTCTCATCGATAGCATGGCACTGAGCGCAGTTAGCTTTAAACAGCGCTTCCCCTGCTTTTTCTGCGGCCGAAGTGGCTACGTAGTCCTTATTTGCTTCAGTATGCATAGCTACGTTGCCGCAATGAGACACTTCTAAGCTAGCCTCCGCATCTATTGCCTGGCTGACTTCAGGAGCGAAGCTAACTAGGCCGGCCAGGCTTAAGGCACCAAACCCTATCAGTACTACGATGAGGCCCATGCCTACGGCAAGGAAAAGGCCAGCAAAATTTGTACGCATGTCACAGTCGGTTACGTGAGCAATACTCTTCAGCTAAGCTATAACCGGCAGGCAGGCGATTTGCTTATTGATTCTTCATTTTTTTATGTCGCCCAGCATGTAGCAGGGGCGCATTAGCTTTTCACCAAAAAACGCCGAACTTCGCAGCCGATAACGTTTCTTTTCTCATGGCTACATCCACCCTTACCGGCCTGCGCGCCGGCGTTCTGCACGGCGACGAAGTGCAGCAACTCTTCCAACACGCCAAGGCTAATGGCTACGCCCTGCCCGCCGTGAACGTGACCGGCACCGACACCGTGAATGCTGTGCTCGAGGCCGCCCGCGACCTCAACTCGCCGGTTATTATCCAGTTTTCGAATGGCGGCGCGCAGTTCTTCGCCGGCAAAGGCCTGCCCAACGATAAGCAGCAAGCCAGCATCGCGGGCGGCATTTCGGGCGCACACCACGTGCACCTGATGGCCAAAGCCTACGGCGTGCCCGTGATTCTGCACACCGACCACGCGGCTAAGAAGCTGCTGCCGTGGATTGACGGCTTGCTCGATGCGGGCGAGAAATTCTTCGCCGAGCACGGCCAGCCGCTCTACAGCTCGCACATGCTCGACCTGTCGGAGGAGCCGATTGAGGAGAACATCGAAATCAGCAAAAAATACCTCGAGCGCATGGCCAAAATCGGCATGACGCTCGAAATTGAGTTGGGTGTGACCGGCGGCGAAGAAGACGGCGTGGACAACTCCGACGTGGACTCGTCGAAGCTCTACACCCAGCCCGAGGAAGTGGCCTACGCCTACGAGCACCTGAGCGAAGTGAGCCCGCGCTTCACCATCGCCGCCGCCTTCGGCAACGTGCACGGCGTGTACAAGCCCGGCAACGTGAAGCTGCAACCCAAAATCCTGCACAACTCGCAGGAGTTCCTGCGTCAGAAGCACAACATTGAGGAGGCGCTGCCCATCAACTTTGTATTCCACGGCGGCTCGGGCTCGAGCCAGGAGGAAATCCGCGAGGCCATCAGCTACGGGGCCATCAAAATGAACATCGACACCGACTTGCAGTGGGCATTTTGGGAGGGCATTCAGCAGTACTACGTGAAAAACGAAGGCTACCTGCAAGGCCAAATCGGCAACCCCAACGGCCCCGACTCGCCCAACAAGAAGTACTACGACCCCCGCGTATGGCTGCGCAAAGGTGAAGAAACCTTCGTAACGCGCTTGAAAGCCGCATTTGAAGATTTGAACGCCGTGAACCGCCGGCCTTAACTTTTGGCTGGTCATCCGCACACGGTCGTCATGCTGAGCTTGCCGAAGCATCTTGGCCGCTTCGTTGCTAACGCAAGAAGTTAGTACCCCAGCCAAGATGCTTCGACTCCGCTCCGCTGCACTCAGCATGACAGACGTATTATAACCGTGCATCAAAAAAGCCTTGCTCGCCGCCCGCGAGCAAGGCTTTTTACTTTTGCTGGCCGTCCCCTTCCCGCCCATGAAAATCCTGCTAGTCGAAGACGAGCCCAAGCTAGCCTCCTTCATCAAAAAAGGGCTCACCAGCGAGGGCTATGACCTGCTCATCGCCTACGATGGGCAAATGGGCCTCTCGCTGGCCCAGCAGCAACCCTTCGACCTCATTATTCTCGATGTCAACCTACCACTGCTCAATGGCTTTGAGTTGTGCCGCCGCATTCGGGCCGATTATCCGCACGTGCCGATAATTTTCCTGACGGCTTTCGATAGTCTGGAGGACAAGGTGTTAGGTTTTGAGGCGGGAGCCGATGATTATCTGGTAAAGCCTTTTGCCTTCCAGGAATTGCTGCTGCGGGTGCGCGCGCTGGGCCGCCGTCAGCAATCGGCTGAAGCGGTGCGCCACGTCATTAGTTTGGCTGATTTAGAGCTTAACCTCGACGCGAAGGTGGTAACGCGAGCCGGCCAGCGCATTGACCTGACAACCCGCGAGTACGCCTTACTCGAATACTTATTGCTGAACCAGGGCCGCATTATCTCGCGGGTGGCAATTGCAGAGCACGTCTGGGATGTGAATTTCGATACTAATACTAACCTTGTGGACGTGTACGTGAGCTACCTGCGCAAGAAGCTGGACCGGGGTTTTTCGCCCAAGCTCATTCATACGGTGGTGGGCATGGGCTACGTGATGCGGGCCGAGTAAGCAAAAAAATACGTCTGTCATGCTGAGCTTGTCGAAGCATCTCGCGTGGCGCAGTAATCAACTACGCTTAACAACGGTGCGAGCGAGATGCTTCGACAAGCTCAGCATGACGGAATTTATAATGCATCCCTATGCTCATTCGCACCAAGCTTATTCTACGTTTTACGCTGCTGGTGGCGGGGCTGCTGGTGGCGTTTTCGGCGTTTGTGTATTTTTTCCAGGCCGAGTCGCGGGCTATGCGCTTTGCGCACCGCCTGGAAGGCAAGGCCGTGCTGGCGGCGCGGGTGCTTATTCGCAGCGGGCACCTGGTAGCGGGCCAGCGAGCGGTGCAACCGCATGATTTGCTGACGATAGCGAGCGAGGAAATCCGCATTGTGGGGCCTGATGGACGCGTGCTTTACCAAAGCCCGCCTATCGCCTATACGCCGGAGCACGAAGCGGTCGAAGTACCCTACACTTTCAGAGGCCAGACCTACCGAGTGCGGGTATCGGCCATAGATGAGTTGGGCCGCGCCAACCAAGACAAGCTCGGCCTGATACTGCTGGTGGGCAACGTAGGCACGCTGCTGCTCATCATTCTGGCGGGATGGTTTTTTGCCAATGAATTTCTGCGGCCGGTGGCGCGAGTGGTCGAGCAAGTCGAGCAAATCACCGCTTCTAACCTTAGCCAGCGCGTGGATGAAGGCAACCGCCGCGACGAAATAGCCCGCCTCGCCATCACCTTCAACCAAATGCTGGCCGGCGTAGAGCAAGCTTTTGAGGCGCAAAAAAGCTTCCTCTCGCACGCCTCGCACGAACTGCGCACGCCCCTAGCCACCCTGCTCGGCACGCTGGAAACATCGTTGGCCTACGACGACAATCTGGACGAGAGCAAGGAAAGCATTGCCTCCGGCCTGGAAGACGTGCGCCACCTTATTGCCCTCACCAACGGCCTGCTCACGCTGGCCCGCGCCGACGCGCCGCTGCCCGTACTGGTGCCCGTGCAGCTTGATGAGTGCCTGACCCAGGCCGTGAGCTACGCCCAGGCCAAATACCCCGGCCGCGAGCTACGCCTGAGCTTTGGTCCGGTGCCCGACGACTTAGTTGCTGACAGTCCCTTCAGTCTACCAGGCAACCCCGAGCTGCTAACCACGGCGCTGCTCAATCTCCTGGACAATGCCTGCAAATACTCGGCGGCAACCGTGACCGCCGAACTGGCCTATGCCGATGCCCACACCTTGCGAGTGCGCGTGGCTGACAGCGGCCCTGGTATCACGCCCGATGACCAAGCGCGGCTATTCGAGCCATTATTTCGAGCGCGGAGTGCGGCGGGGCGGCCGGGCTTCGGGTTGGGCTTGCCGCTGACACAGAAGGTGGTGCGAATGCACGGCGGGCGGC
>CAXUKA010000396.1:0-5626 GCA_964251335.1 uncultured Hymenobacter sp. | reverse complement strand
CGCCCTCGCCGTTCACTATATCCGTGGCACCGGGGTAGGCAGCGGCTTGCAGCAGCTCCACGCCTTCGGCCGAAGCGGCCAGGGGCTTGCAGTGCCGGTACGCCTCATTCACGAAGCGCACGGCGTCGGCATCCTGCTTCAGCGTGGCTACGCTGGCCGCGCCGGCGGCCACGTACACGGCATCAAACAAGACGGAGGCCGTCGATTGGAACGTCCAGTTTACGAGCAACTCGTGGCCGTCTTTGCCCTTGAGTGTGCCCAAATGCGTGCCTACGATGGCGGTTTGTGCGCCCTCGTCCATCAGCGTTTGCATCAACTCGGCGATGGCGGCCACGTCGGCCCCATCGGTAGCCAGAATTGCCACTTGGCGGGTTTTGATGCTCGCTTTGCCGGCGTTGATTTTGCTGTCGGCACTCATGCTCAGGGCCGAGTCGTGGCCGGTGCCGGCTTTAGCCGGGGCCGACTGTACGCTGGCCGGGTTGGTATCGGCCCCGTAGCCCAGGTTGAGCGTTATGCCCTCGCCCGATGGCACGGCTATACCCAGGCCCTGGGCCACACGGCTGGCCAGCCCGTTGTCTATCTGGCTTAATTGCAGCACGATGCGGGCACGTACCGATTCCGTCTGCACGTGGCTCAGCTCGAAGCGCAGGGCCTTCACAATGTGCGCTTGCTCGACCTCTGTCTGGCTGTTCCAGAACAGCTTGGCCTGGCTGTAGTGGTCCACGAAGCTCTTGCTACGCAGGCGAATTTTGTGGCCGTCCACGCGCTCGTGTATCGAGCTGAAACCGCCTTCGCTCTTCTTAGCCTGCTGGGGGTAGTTGTTGTTCAGCAGGTTGGGGCTGTAGCTGGTCTGGCCCTTGTTGATGGTCTGGCGCATGTGGCCATCGCGCTGGCCGTTGTGCACGGGCGCGATAGAGCGGTTAATCGGAATCTCGTGGAAGTTGGGTCCGCCCAGGCGCTTAAGCTGGGTATCGAGGTACGAAAACAGGCGGCCTTGCAGCAGTGGGTCGTTGGAGAAATCAATGCCCGGCACAATGTGGCTCAGGCAGAAAGCTACTTGCTCGGTTTCGGCAAAGTAGTTGTCTACGTTGCGGTTAAGCACCATTTTGCCGATGGGCTGCACCGGCACCAAGTCTTCGGGGATGAGCTTGGTTGAGTCCAGAATGTCGAAGCCGAACTTGAATTCGTCTTCCTCTTCTACTACTTGCACGCCCAGCTCCCACTCAGGGTAAGCGCCCATTTCGATGTTGTTCCAGAGGTCGCGGCGGTGGAAATCGGGGTCTTTGCCCGAAATCTGCTGCGCTTCCTCCCAAGCCACAGAGTGCACGCCAAGCATTGGTTTCCAGTGAAATTTCACGAAGCACGCCTTGCCCTCGGCATTGATGAGGCGGAACGTGTGCACGCCGAAGCCTTCCATCATGCGCAGGCTGCGGGGCAGCGAGCGGTCGCTCATCACCCACATTATCATGTGCATAGCCTCGGGCGTGATGGAAATAAAATCCCAGAACGTGTCGTGCGCCGAGGCTGCCTGCGGAATCTCGTTGTGCGGCTCCGGCTTCACGGCGTGAATGAAGTCGGGAAACTTGATAGCATCCTGGATGAAGAACACCGGCATGTTATTGCCAACCAGGTCATAAACGCCCTCTTCGGTGTAAAATTTCACCGCAAAGCCGCGCACGTCGCGGGCCAGGTCGGAGGAGCCGCGCGAGCCGGCCACCGTGGAGAAGCGGGTGAAAACCGGCGTCAGCGCGCCCGGCTGCAAAAAGGCGGCGCGACTCAGCGCGCTGGCATTATCGTAAGCCTCGAAATAGCCGTGGGCGGCCACGCCGCGGGCGTGCACCACGCGCTCGGGGATGCGCTCGTGGTCGAAGTGCGTGATTTTTTCGCGCAGAATGAAGTCTTCGAGCAGCGTGGGGCCACACTCGCCAGCCTTCAGCGAGTTCTGGTCGTCGTTGATGCGCAGGCCTTGGTTGGTGGTCAGAAACTGGCCGTAGCCGTCTTCGCGGTTTTGGGCCAGCTCGTCGGTTTTGGGGTTGCTTACCACGTCTTCGTGGGTTTGCTTGGCGAGGGGTTTGTAGGGCATGAGGCGCGGGCGATTGGGGTTGTTTTATCCTGGTTGAAATGGCTTATGAAACGGAAGCCAGCCCACGCCCATCTTAAGACTGGCTTAAGATTTTCTTAAAATATTTCAAGAAGCACTCTGCCCGTTGAGCTTATTTAGTGCTCACTTTATTAAGTAATTGGCAACGTTGTTTCCAGTCTGGCAGTACTGCTTGCTGCCCCCCGAATAGCTACCCTAAGGCAGCCTGCATTTTACCCCCAAATCAAGACCAGCGTACCGCTGATGATGAGCAGCGCGCCCACGCCCGCGTGCCAGGTTAGCTTTTCGCCGAGAAAGACCACCGACAGCACGATGGCGATGGCCACACTGAGCTTATCGACGGGGGCCACCTGCGATACCTTGCCCAGCTGCAAGGCGCGGAAATAGAATATCCACGACAGGCCGGTGGCCACGCCCGACAGCCCCAGAAAAATCAAGTTGGTGCGGGTGAGCAGCCCAATCTGCTCCAGCCCACCCCTAAAATACACGATGCCCCAGGCCAGTAGCAGGATAACAACCGTGCGAATGGCCGTGGCCAGGTTGGAATCGACACCCTTGATGCCGATTTTGGCCAGCACGGCGGTGAGGGCGGCGAAGAGAGCGGAGAGCAGTGCGTATAGCCACCACATAGCAAGGAGACGTTGGGTTATTTGCCGAATTCCAGTACCCGAAAGGTGCCCGGCACGATGCTGGGGCGCGGATGCGGCACCTCGGCCGTGGCGGGCGGCGTGGGGCCGAGGTCGGCGGTGCAGGTAAAGAGGTGGTGCGTTTTAGGGTCCTGGGCCACGGTGCGAGCCCCTTTGGCTGAGGGGATGGTAGCGACCACGGTGTACTTAGTGGGCGTATCCTGGTGGATAACCGTGAGCGTACCCTCGCCGTTGGTCGTCACGATGTTACCGGTGGTGGGGTCGAAAGCCGCGCCATCCACTCCCTTGCCAATAGGCAACACGGCCACCTGCTTGCCCGTTTTGCTGTCGGTCACAACGAGCTTCTCGTTGGCGCAGGCGCTGAAGAGGCGGTTGTTTTTAGCATCGAAGGCCAGGCCGGTAGGCTCGGCACCAGGAGCCAGGGAGTAGCGGTGCAGCACGGCCAAGGTCTTGGCGTCGAACTCGATTACTTCGCTCTTGTCTTCGAGGTTGACAAAAAGATGGCCTTTGCCATCGGTAGCGGGCACTTCTACATCGCCGCCCAGTTCGGCGGTGCCCACTACGCTGCCGGTGGCCGCGTCGAGCACCGTGCTCTGGCCGCCGTCGTTGCTGAAAGCAAATACGCGCTGGGAAAACTCGTCGTAAAACACGGCATCGGGCTTGGGACCAGTGGCGATGGTCCCCAGGTTTTTCAGCGTTTTCAGGTCGAATACAACGCAGAAATTATTGCGGCCGCAGCTGACATAGCCCCGGTTGGCACCCGGCACCACCGCTACGCCGTGGGCAGCGGGCGTGTTGGGAATGGTGCCCAGCAGCTTTTTGGTTTTCAGGTCAATAACCTCGGTTTGCGTGTTGTGCGCCACGTAGAGGCGCTCGCCGGCCGGGTCGACGGTCAGAAAATCCCAGCCGCCTTCGCCGCCGATGGGAATGGTGCTGAGTAAGCGGTAAGGCGCGGGGCGCGTCTGGGCCTGGGCCGTGCCGAATAAGGTGAGTGCCAGCGGCACCGCTAAAAGCAGATTTTTCATGAGCAAGATTGAGGACAGAAGTAGCGCGGACTTTATAGTGCGCAAGTACTAGGCGGGCTATCTCGCGGACTAAAAGTCCGCGCTACCAGGCTCCTTGGCCGCTACCGGCTCGGCCGGCTGGGGGCGCAGGGTGGCGTAGATGACCAGGGCTACCAGCAGCCCCAGTAGGATGAGCGACGAGCCCTGCGTACCAAAGCCCAGCCCGTTTTTCGCCACGGGCTTGGTGAGCAAGTCGCCAAACGTGGCCCCGAATGGCCGCGTCAGCACAAAGGCAATCCAGAACAGGAGCACCGAGGACACCTTGGTGAAATAATGCGCCAGCACCACCACCGCCAGCAAGCTGCCAATGAGCAGCGCTCCGCCGCCAAAACCCAAACCCGAATCGTCGGCCAGGAAGTCGCCCAGGGCCGTGCCCAGGGTGTTGGAAATCAGGATAGCCGTCCAGTAAAACAGCTCGCCCCGGCGGGTTGCAATTTCACTCACCGACAGCGATTTCTCGCTTAAGCGCCACGCGCCCAACACCACTATCAGCAGGGCCACCAAAATGGCCGAGACAGTGGCATAGCCCAGGCCCAGGGTGCGGTCCATGTAGTCGGACATGGTGGTGCCGGCCGTGCTGGTGGCCAGAATCACGGCCCAGTACAAGGCCGGGATGTAGCGCCGGGCGGCCAGCTGCCCGGCCAGCGTGACCAGAAAAAACCCGATAAACAGCAGCGAGCTCATGGCGTAGCCCACGTTCAGGGTTTGGGCCAGCAGGTCGCCCCCGGTTTCGCCGAGCGTAGTGGCGCAGATTTTCATTACCCAGAACAACAGGGTAACCTCGGGTATCTTTTTCATGGCGAATACTTGGTATGCAAGTCGATAGATGCCCGTTAGCGAGCGTGCCAGCTCAGCGTCAGGCCCGTGGCTCCGCCGTAGTAGAGCGGCGTGACCTGCCAGGAGGAAGCCCGGTCCAGGGGCTTGCGGCCCCAGCGGTTGCGGTGGGTGAGGTAGGCCACGTGCGCCGACAAGATGCCGAAGCCCGCGCCCGCCACCACATCGCTCTGCCAGTGCTTGGTATTTACCATGCGCAGCACGCCCACGCTGGTAGCCACGGCATAAGCCCCGATGCCATATAGCTGGCTTTTGTCGCGAAACTCGGTGTGCACGATGCTGGCCGCCAGAAAAGCCTGCGCCGTATGCCCCGACGGAAACGAAAGATTATCAGACCCATCGGGCCGCTCTTCGTGGCTCAGGCTTTTGACGAGGTAGACGCTCGACAGCATGATGAGCTCGCTTTTGAGAATCACCAACCCCAGGTTTATTCGGTCGTTGCGCGACTGCACGCCGGCCAGCGCCACGGCCCCTACTTCCAGGTAAGGCACAAATTGCAGGTAGTTGTCGAGGTGGGTGCGGTAGGTCGGAAAAAGCCGATGGATGTCGCGGTTGGCATCCTGATTGGTGTAAAAGCCGCCCCCGTTGAAGGTGTATGCCCCGTACCCAATAAGCACCGCCGGCACAATGGCCGCCTTGAATACTTTGCTTTTCAGGAATGGCTGCCTGACCGGCGCGGGCACGCCGGCCGGGTTTTCATACTTGTGCGTGGTGTCGGCGGCCGGGGCTGGCAGCGCGGGCACCTGGGCCAAGACTGGCGTGGCCAGGCCAGTGAGCAGCAGAACTTTCAGCCGGAAAAGAAACGAAAATCGCATAGGGAAAGGGCCGCAGGGAAAGTGAACTGCTGGCTCGGCTACCCGGCCGCCGGGCAATTGATAAGCAAACCTATCGGCTGAATCTGGCGAGAATCTGGACTTTCTCGAAAAAGCAGCGTGCGCCTCTTAGCCAGGATTCGGGAAAAAGTGCCCGCTCCAGATTAG
>CAXUKA010000395.1:0-5650 GCA_964251335.1 uncultured Hymenobacter sp. | reverse complement strand
CTATTGCGCTGCTCGTGGGCCTATTCATGGACCTGATGCCGCTGGCGGTGCTCTTCATGACGGCCTTCGCTCTGGGCATGCTCATCAACTACCCGCGCCTGGGCGAGCAGCGCAACCGCCTCAACGCCCACGCCGGCAACGCCATGATAGTGGCGGGCATGGTGTTCGCGGCGGGCATTTTCACCGGCATCCTGGCCGGCACCAAAATGGTCGATGCCATGTCGCAAACCATCGTTACGCTGATTCCCAACTCGTTGGGGCCGCACCTGCCCATCCTTACGGGCATTACCAGTGCACCGTTCACCTTTTTCATGAGCAACGATGCCTACTACTTCGGCATCCTGCCGCTCGTGACCAAGGCGGCTACGCAGTTTGGCGTCACCATCGAGGCGATGGGGCGCGCGTCGCTGCTGGGGCAGTCGGTGCATTTGCTGAGTCCGCTAGTGCCATCTACTTATTTGCTCGCTGGCCTAGCTGGTGTCGATTTTGGTGACCACCAGCGTTTTACCCTCAAGTGGGCCTGCGGCACCGTGCTGGTGATGCTAGTGGTGTGCGTGCTGCTGGGCGTGGTACCAGTGTAACCTCACCCCCGGCCCCCTCTCCTTGGGGAGAGGGGGAGCCGACCGCAAGCGGATGTAAGCAGTCGTTAAAAAATCGTCAGGCTCCCCCTCTCCCCAAGGAGAGGGGGCCGGGGGGTGAGGTTGCCCACGCCCGCAAAGCCATTCCAAATACCATCCAAATTTCCCACCCAACCCCATCACCCACCCATGAAAAAGGCCTTACTCTTTTTCGCCTGCCTGCTCCTACTCGCCACGGCCGCCCAGGCCCAAAGCAACCGTGCCGCCTACAACGGCTGGCTGCAATACACGGGCACGTACTCGCTCAATTCGCGCTTCGACCTCAACATCGGCACGCAGTATCGCTCCTATAGCGGCCTCACCGACAAGCGCTTGCTGCTCGGTCTGGGCTTGCTGCAATACAATCTCAAAAGCGTGCCCCTATCGGTAGGCGCGGGCTATATGTACCTGCAATTGCAGCCCTACACCAACGCCGACCAGACCGAGAAGGCCGACAATCGCGAAAACCGGCTTTACCAGCAGGTTATTTCTACCCAGAAGTTTAACCGCGCCCGCCTCATCCACCGTTACCGCATCGAGGAGCGCTGGACGACTACGGGCTTCCGGCTGCGCTTTCGCTACCTGGCATCGCTACGCCTGCCGCTGGGCCCCAAAACCGACCTAAACCCCAAGTGGTACCTCGCCCTGAAAGATGAAATCCGCCTCAGCGACCAGCCCAACCCCTTTGACAGCAACCGCGTGTGGGGCGGCGTGGGCTACATCTTCAACAAAAACCTGGGCGGCGAGCTGCTTTGGATGACCCAATTCGACGGCGGCCAGAACCGCTCTAACTACGTGGCCTTCATCCTGCGCCACGATTTTGGCTGGTCTTCCGACCACCCCGAACGCCGCGTGCGCTTCCTGCCCCAGTAATTTTACCGCTCTTAACCCTTCGGCATGAATCAATACATCCAGCAAATCCTCGACAATCCGCTGGCCGCGCTAGCCATCGTGGGTAACCTGGTCATTATCGAAAGTTTGCTTTCTGTCGATAACGCGGCCGTGCTCGCCACCATGGTCGGCGACCTACCCCGCGAGCAACGCAAGAAAGCCCTGCGCTACGGCATCTTCGGGGCCTATGTGTTTCGGGGCGTGTGCATTGTGTTTGCATCGTTCCTCATCGATTTCTGGTTTTTGAAGCCACTGGGCGGCCTCTACCTGCTGTACTTGGTGTGGGACCACTTTCGCGCCGGCCCGTCAGGCGAGGACGAGCACATTGAAAAAGAAAAAAGCTGGCTTTACCGCAACACGCTGGGCTTATTTGGGAAGTTCTGGGCCACCGTGGCCCTTATTGAGTTGATGGACTTAGCCTTTTCCATCGACAACGTGTTTGCCGTGGTTGCCTTTACCAATAACCTGATTCTCATTATTATTGGGGTGTTTATTGGTATTCTGGCCATGCGGCTGGTGGCGCAGGCCTTCGTGTTGCTCATGGGCAAGTACCCGTTTCTCGAAACCTCGGCTTTTGCCGTTATCGGGGTGCTGGGGCTCAAGCTAGTGCTGTCGTTGTTTGAGCACTTTCAGCCAACGCATCCGGTCACCGTATTCCTGAAAAGCGAAGCCGCCGATGCGGGCCTGACGGTGCTTACCGTGGCGATGTTTCTGGTGCCGTGGGCTACGTCGGCGCTGTTTAATTACCCGCGCCGGATGGGTGGGCAGTAGTGAGACTCACTGCGCGACCGCAGTGGTGCGCTGCGCTATTAGCGTGTGCAGCGCCTGAATACGGTCGAAGCCTTGCTGCTGACTGCCTGTATCACAGAGCTTGGCCGTTGCCTGCGTGCATACTTGCAGCCAGTGGCGCGCCTCGGCCCACTGGCCAGCGCTGCAAGTGGCCATGGCCTGGGCAAAGTGGTTTTCGCGCTTAGTGAAAGGCTTTATTTTTTCGGCGGCGGCCAGCCATTGCGCCACACTTGGCGAGTTATCGGCCGCAGGGTTTTCGCCGTGAACCAATTCCATATAAGCGGCTTCGCAATACAGATGCTGCCGTAGCAGGGGCCCCACGGCCTGCCGTGCTTCGAGGGCGCAGGTCAGGTGATGACGGGCCGTTGGCAAGGCATCGGCATCAAGGTGGTGCGCGTAGGCAAAGAGGTGGGCCGTGCAGGCCTGCGCCGACTGGGCGGGGGCTTCGAGCAGCTTGGCCAGCAAGGTAGCGTCCCAGTGGCGCGGCCGCAGGCCTTGGTAAGAAGCCGCCGACAGCCGTAGCTGCGCTTCATACAGGTCGGCTTCTGGGCCGCCACGGTATAAGCGGCGCAAGCGTTCGCCATCGCTGACGTTGCCATAGCGCGTGGTAAACGGAATCAGATTCAATATCCCTGTCAGCAACGACCCGATACCGAACAGCCAAAGACCTTCAAAAAAGCTGTAAAGCCCCCCGGCCTCGGCTGCCGTGGTGGTGCGCCCCCACCAGCCCAGGCCCAGCGCCAGCAACCCGGCAAGCAGGCTGGCAGCCGGGCCACCAGCAATAAAAAAGGCCAGTTGCCGGGGCAGCGCGTCGAAGCTCATCGGCAGGGCAATGGCGTAGCCCAGCGTCCCGAGCCGCTTTTTACCCAAGCGAAAATGCCACCCGGTAGCCCGCCGCTCTAGGTACATCCATAACACCGCCACCGTGTAGCAGCGCATGCCAGCATAGTAGCTGCCTAGCCAATGCCCCGCTTCGTGCACCGCAATAGTCAAGAATAATATCAGGGCCAGCAGCAGCAGTGGCAGCGGCACTGGCGTAGCCACCAGCCACTTACCAATACCCACGCCGAGCAGCACGCCAAATCCTAGCTGCAAGGCCCGCGTCAGTAGTTGAGTAAAGCGGGTGCGGAGCGTCGTTGGCATAAGCAGGTTTTGAAAGACGGTAGACGAGAGGCGCTAAAAATAGCCTGGCTTTCCGCAGGCCCGCAACGCTCTTTGTCGTTCAGCGGCCAGCGGGGTGGTTATGCCAGCTCGGCCACGCGCAAATGCGCCAGCATATCCCGCGTCATTTTCGCTAAGTCGAATTCCGGCTCCCAGCCCCAATCAGCGCGGGCAGCCGAGTCGTCGATGCTAGCCGGCCACGAGTCAGCAATGGCCTGCCGCCCATCGGGCGCATACGACACATGGAAATCAGGAATTTCCTGTTGAATAGTCGCCGTAATTTCGGCTGGCGAGAAACTCATAGCCCCCAGGTTGTAGCTGGTGCGCACCTTAATATTCTCGGCCGGCGCGTGCATGAGGTCCAAAGTGGCCTTCAGCGCGTCGGGCATGTACATCATGGGTAGGTAGGTGTCTTCCTTCAAAAAGCAGGAAAAATCCTCGCCGGCCACTGCTTTGTGGTAGATGTCCACGGCGTAGTCGGTGGTGCCGCCGCCGGGCAGGCTCTTGTAGCCGATGAGGCCGGGGTAGCGCAGGCTGCGCACATCGAGGCCGTAGTGGCGGTGGTACCACTCGCACCACTGCTCGCCGGCCAGCTTGCTGATGCCGTACACCGTATTGGGGTTCATGATGGTAACCTGCGGCGTGTGTTCGCGCGGGGTGTCGGGGCCAAATACCGCGATAGAGCTGGGCCAGTACACCTGCGGCACTTGGTACTGCACGGCCACGTTCAGTACATTTAGCAGGCCGTCCATATTCAGCTTCCAGGCAAAGGCCGGGTCTTTTTCGGCCGTGGCCGACAGCAGCGCTGCGAGGTTATAAATCTGCACCGGGCGATACTGCTGCACCAATTCCTCTAGCCGGTTTTTGTCGAGCACGTCGAGCAGCTCGAAAGGGCCGCCTGCCAGCGCCTCGGGGTTTTTAGGAGCGCGCACGTCGGCCGCAATTACGGCCTCGGGGGCGTAGCGCTCACGCAGAGCAGCAGTTAGCTCCAGCCCTAGCTGGCCGCAGGCCCCGATAACGAGGACGTTGCCGGGTGTTCGGGGGAGGGCGGTGGCACTGGGCGAAGTTTCCATTAAATAAAAAGCAGAAAGGGGGTAGGAGGGGGTGGGAAGCGCCCCACAAAGATACGGCCGAGGTCAGGGGCGAGGTTTGCCTCCGGTGCAACTTGAAGCGGAACAATTGGTATCTTTAAATGCGATGACTATACGTTTGCTACTTATGCTCAGTTTGTTGGCCCCACTGGGTGGTGCGCTGCCCAGCCCTGCCCAAACCCCAGCCCCGCCCTACCGCAACCTCATCATGAAGGGCGGCGGAATTCGGGGTATTGCCTACGGCGGAGCCTTACAGGAATTGGAAAAGCAGGGTGTATTGGCCCACATTACGCGGGTGGGCGGCACGTCGGCGGGGGCTATTCAAGCGGCGCTGCTGGCGGTGGGCTACTCGCCCGAGGCTATTATCGACGTCATCAACCGCACGCCCGTGCAGCGGCTCAACGATGGGCAGTTCATATTCATTGGAGGCGGCAGCCGGCTGCTACGCCAGTACGGCTGGTACCGGGGCGACCAGCTCACGAAGTACCTCTGCGAACTGGTGGCCCGCCAGACCCAGCGTTCCAACCTTACGCTGGCCGAGCTGCACCAGTTGGCCCTAGCGCAGCCCGGCCACTACCGCGACCTCTACACCACCGGCACCAACCTCACGCTGCAACGCACCCAGGTTTTCAGCTACGAAACCCACCCCACCATGCGCGTGGCCGATGCCGTG
The DNA here is from genome assembly GCA_964251335.1 of uncultured Hymenobacter sp. GTDB lineage: Bacteria > Bacteroidota > Bacteroidia > Cytophagales > Hymenobacteraceae > Hymenobacter. The sequence goes on along the minus strand of CAXUKA010000395.1, from coordinate 428 downwards.
CGCATCAGCATGAGCATTCCGCTGTACTTCCGCGCCGTGCTGCTCGATGCTGATAACCACGTCATTCAGGGCAAGCCCAAAGCCGGCCAGCCCGTGCAGGTACTCGTAGATGGCGGCCTGCTGGCTAACTACCCGCTGCACATTTTCGACCAGCCCCAATACCTGCCCGCCGGCCTGCCGCCCGGCACCACCGCCAACCCCGAAACTCTGGGCCTCCGCCTCGACCGCGCCGAGCAAATAGCCCTCGATACCCTGCCCACCGGCCGCCAGGCCCTGGCCCCGTATGACATCCACGATTTTTCGTCCTACATCGGGGCGCTCTACACGGTGGCCCTCGAAAACCTCAACCCCGCTCTGCCCAGCGACTGGCCGCGCACCATCAGCATCAATACCTTGGGCTTCAGCCCGAAGGTGCGGCGCATCTCGGC
>CAXUKA010000394.1:0-5690 GCA_964251335.1 uncultured Hymenobacter sp. | reverse complement strand
TCTAGCTGAATGCGGTCCCATGAGAATTCCCATTTAGCTGCTACTAAATCCAACTCCTGAAGTACTTGCGCCAAGTCAAAACCTGAGTAGTAGGCATTTATAAATTCGCTTATTTTCTGCTCATCAGAGGCAAAATACACTCCTTTTTGCCGCCAATACTCATAGTTCATTAGGTTGCAGGGCTAGACTTTAGGCTGTTGATAAGTAACAAGGACAAAGCTAACGGATGCCAACTGTAGAAGTCTTTGATAGAACAGCGCTACTATACTTTAATGCCAATTGATAAACACTGAGCCAGCAGCAAGAAATTGCAAATCACAGAAAATCAATATTATCAGCCCCTACCTCTCACTCTCACCCACCGTTTCCACCCTTCCCAACAGCCGCACGGTCGCATAGCCCAGCAGCAAAAACGCCCAGAAAACCACCGTCACGCCCCAGGTTTGCCAGTTGTGGAAGGGGTGCAGGAAGCGCTGCACGATGTCATAGAACAGCGTGAACGGATTGCTGAGAATATCCCAGGAATTGAAGCGCAGGTAGCGGCCCAGGTACACCCCGAACGCGCTGAGGCCCAGCGCCACCGTGGCAAAGCCCCAGCCTAGCCAGAAGCCCAGGCGCTGCCGCACCAGCGTGTGCATATCCATGAGGGAGGAATAGGCCAGCATGAGGCCGTTCCAGGCGCAGGACATGATGAGGGCGAGGTCGTACCAGTAGGGCACGCCGGCGCGGGGCTCTAGGTGGAAAAGGTCGGTGACGAGGTAGGGCGCGTTGGGAAAAAACAGCAGCCACACCGCGCCCACGGGCAGCAGCAGCCGGGCTTTGGGCTTGCGGACGGCCAGGTGCAGGGCGGCGCTGAGGGCAAACGGAATGGCGGCCAGAAACAGATTCCAGAGCAGAAACACAAAATAAAACTGCTTGGTAATGACCACACGCACGGCAATAAGGGCGAAACTCAGGGGCAGCGACAAGCCGAGCACCAGCAGCAAGGGCAGCCGGTGGCGCAGGGCGGGCAGAGAAATGGGCATGGTAAGATTCATAGAGGCAGTAAATAAGGGCTTGAGCCGCTAAAGTAGCCAGCCGAGGCGAGTAGGTTGCGTTCGGGGCCCTCTTGGTGGGGCGTACCTTTGCGGCAGCTAACGCGGCCACCGCGCCGTATCAGTATCTCGCATGACTTTTCTCTATCGGGCTTTTTCGTTGTCGCCCCGGCGACTCTTGCTGCTGTTGCCGCTGGCCGTGCTGAGCTTGGCCGCCGCCGCTCAGGGACAATTGACGCAGTACCGCACCGCCAAAAACCAGATTGACCAGGGCCATTTTGCCGTGGCTATGCAGCAATTGCAGCCGCTGGCGCAGCCCGTCAATCACTTTGCCCAGGCCGCCGATGCGGGCTACCTCTACGCCGTGGCCGCCGCCCGCCTGGGCCAGTGGGCCGAGGCCGAGCAGATGCTTAACCTCGTGCGCCACGAGTACCCCACCTACGCGGCCCTCAACGAGGTGCTGTATTTGCAAGGCCAGGTGTCGTTTGAGCAGGGCGACTACGACAATGCCCTCCGCACCCTGGGTCAGCTGCCCGCCGAGCAATACGCCGGTCTGCGCGAAATCATGCAAACCAGCTACTTAGCGAAGCTGCAAGACCGCGCCACCTGGCAGCGCCTCCGCCAGCGCTACCCCAATAGCAAGCTAGTGGGCCGGCTCTACGCCGATTTTCTGGTAGCCAACGGTCCGCTCGCCGACACCGACCGCCAGCAGCTCGACGCGCTGGTGACGCAATTCAAGCTCGACCACAACCGCTACACCACCGCGCTAACTACCGCCCCAGCCGCTCCCAAGGCGCTACCCCGCAAGAGCACGTACAACATAGGCGTGCTGCTACCTTTTGAACTACAAGACAATACCTGGCAGACGCAGCGCAAAAACCAGTTCGTGACCGACCTCTACGCCGGCCTGCGCCTGGCCCAAGACTCGCTGCAACGCGCCGGGCACCCGGTGCAGCTTTTTGCCTACGACACGGGGGCCGATACCGTCACGCTGAAGTCGGTGCTGGCGCTGCCCGAGTTGGCGGGCATGGATATGCTCATTGGGCCAGTGTATAAGTCGGGAGCGCGGCTGCTGGCCCGCTATGCCCAGGAACACCAGATTGTGTGCGTCAATCCGCTTTCGCAAGATGGTGATTTGCTGTCCGATAACGTGTACCATTACCTCTACATGCCCAGCGCGGCCACGCAGGGCCGGCTGGCGGCGCAGTTCGCAGCGTCGGCCTTTGGCATCGGCCGCCCGGCCGTGCTGCTGCGCGAAGACGCCAAGGACGACAACGATTTTGCCCAGGCTTATGAGGAGGCTTATGCCGCAGCGGGTGGTAAAATCCTGGCTTCCCGCACCTTCCGCCCCGATGATGCCGCCAGCCTTGCGGCCGCCTTTGCGGGCCTCGACCTAGCTTCGGCCAGCCACCTCACGGTAGCTTCTGATAACCGCAAGGCCGGCCCGGCCGCGTTTGCCGCGCTGCAAGCCGTGCCCGCTGCCACCCGCCCCGCGCTACTGGTGCCCGGTGCCTGGCTCGACAATGCCAGCCTTGACCCCAGCCAGTTGGGCGGCGCAAACGTGTACTACTACCACCCCAAATACTTTGATAACCAGCGCCCCGGCTACCGTCGTTTCCGTCAGCTTTACCTAGCCAAGCAAAATTTGCCGCCATCCAACTTCGCTAACCAGGGCTACGAACTGCTGCTATTTTTCGGTAATGCGCTCCAGCAGTTTGGGCCGGCTTTTCAGGGCGGTTTGGCAGCGTCCCCACCCCTGCCAGGGGCCATTTTTGAGGGCCTCTCCTACCCCGGCGGCACGCACGACAACCAGGTGGTGCCCATCGTGAAGCTCAGTAATCTGGAGTTTCAACTAGTGCGGTAATTAAGCGCTGCTTTCTCCAGGAAACATAAGACATGAAACGGGCTGCTATTTTTCTCCTATTACTGAGTTCTTGTCAACATAAACAAGACCTTTTTGAGAAAGCGTTAACAGCTGATACCAGTTACTGGCTGTATGTGAGGCCTGAAAGTATAGGTCACGAGTTCGACACTATCTATTTACCAGTTGCCAAATTCAGCACCGATAATAGGTATAAATCAGTACTCCTAAGACATGGTAAGACTGAAGCTATACTTCTAAATATAGACGGCCCAACTGTGGATGGAGGCACGTGGAAACATAACTCCGTGGACAGTACGATGGCTATAGATGAAAATATTTTTAAAATAAAAAACCTTAAAAGAGACACTATTTTCCTGGCAAGTAATAACGGGGCCACCCACTTACTTGTAAAGAAATTCATCCCGCATCCAACTCTTTAAACGTCCCCGGCTACCCCAAGCGAGATGCTTCGACTTCGCTATGCTCCGCTCAGCATGACGTGCTCTATAAAACACAATGACTACTTCCGAAACCCTCTTTGCCCGCGCCCAGGAACTGATTCCGGGCGGGGTCAATTCGCCAGTACGCGCCTTTCGGGCGGTGGGCGGCGCACCCGTTTTTATGCAGTCGGCCGAAGGGGCCTGGCTCACCGATGTTGATGGCAATAAATACGTTGACTTCATCAACTCCTGGGGGCCGATGATACTCGGCCACGCGCCCGCCGTAGTGCTCGATGCCGTGCGCGAGGCACTGCCGCATTCGCTTTCCTACGGCGCCCCCACGCGCCGCGAGGTCGAGCTGGCCGAACTGCTCATCGAAATGGTACCCAGCCTGGAAAAGGTGCGCCTAGTAAACTCGGGCACCGAGGCCACGATGTCGGCCATTCGGGTGGCGCGGGGCTACACCGGCCGGAATAAGATTTTGAAATTTGAGGGCTGTTACCATGGCCACGGCGACTCGTTTTTGATTGCCGCAGGCAGCGGCGCGCTCACGCTGGGCGCGCCCGACTCGCCGGGCGTGACCGAGGGCGTGGCCAAGGACACCCTCACCGTTCCGTATAATGACGTGGCCGCCGTAAAGGCTGCCATCGCCGCCAATCCTGAGCAGATTGCCGCCATCATCATCGAGCCGGTAGTGGGCAATATGGGCCTCGTGGAGCCGGCCACCGGCTTTCTGGCCGAGTTGCGGGCGCTCTGCACCGAATACGGTATCGTGTTCATATTCGATGAAGTAATGACAGGCTTTCGCCTGGCAGCCGGTGGCGCGCAGGAGCGCTACGGCGTGGTGCCAGACATGACGACGCTGGGCAAAATCATCGGCGGCGGCCTGCCTGTGGGCGCTTATGGTGGCCGGGCCGATATCATGAACCAGGTGGCACCAGCCGGCAAAGTGTACCAGGCGGGCACGCTCTCGGGCAACCCACTGGCCACTGCTGCCGGCATGGCCCAGCTGCGCTACCTGCACGAGCACCCCGAAGTGTACGCGCAACTCGAAGCCACTGGCACCCGCCTCGCCGATGGTACCCGCCAGATTGCGAAGGAGCTGGGTTTGAACTACACCGTCAACCAAGTGGGATCGATGTTCGGCTTGTTCTTCACGGCTGAGCCGGTGAATAATTTGAACGATGCCAAGAAAGCCGACCTGCCCGCTTTCGGCCGCTATTTTCACGCCATGCTGAGCCGGGGCATCTACCTAGCCCCGTCGCAGTTTGAGGCGTTGTTTATCTCGACCAGCATCACCGACGAGCTGGTGGAGAAGTACTTAACCGCCTGCCGCGAGTCGCTGATAGAAGCGCATGGTCTTTCGGCCTAACTTCACCCCGTCCTACTAAATCTTCGCTGCGTTATGCGTCATTTGCTCAAGCTGCTGCTCTTTGTTCCGTTTCTAAGCTTTGCCCAAGGTGAAACGCCCGCGCAGGCCAACAAAAAGCTGTTTGACCGCACCATCGACGAGCTAAATTTCCGCACGTTCGAGACGGTGTACGACAAGCATTTCACGCGCCAGAAGTTCCCCGAAACCCTCCGCACCGCCGCCGCCCGCCGCGATTTCAACAACTTCGAGAATAACACCGAGCTTCAGAAATTATTTCTGAACTACAACGGCGTGGCCGAGCGCTACAAAACGCATTTCGGCGGCGGCGCGCTCTCGCAGGCCGAGTTTGAGAAGCAGCTCAACGGCGTGGTGCGCGACCGCAATTTCGAGTTTTTCATCCGGGGCTTGCCCCGCGATGAGCGCTCGGCGCTCATCCGTACCGAGCAGCGCATCATCAAGCAGGCCGTGGCCCGCTTCAACGCCAGCGGCGAAACTGCGGCTGCCAACGTGCCCGCTGCCGATGCGGAGCCCGAGCCCGCCGTGGCCTCGGCTCCCCTCACCACCAATGGCCCTGCCCCAACTCCCGAGGCCGCTGCCACTCCGGCCGCTCCTAGCGCTAGCGAGCCCGAACTGCGCACTCCTGCCGGTGAAGCGGCCTCTACGGCCGGCCCTGGCTGGGTAGGCTACCTCACGCTGCTGAGCAGCCTGGGCACGCTTGGACTGCTGGGTTTTGGCTTGCTAAGCGTGTTGCCCGAGCTACGCCGCCTCCAGCGCCGCGTGCGTGAGTTGGAAGCGCAGGCTGCCAATCAACCAACTTACTCCGACACCGACGACTCCGACCAGGAGCCGACCGAGCCACGCCCTAGCTTGTTTAGCCGCCTGCGTGGCTCGGCTACGGGCGAGCTGCCCGCCGACAGCTACGACGATGAGGAGGAATCCGACCCGCATTATCCCTCACACTAGCCGCTGTCGAGCTTAGT
>CAXUKA010000393.1:0-5693 GCA_964251335.1 uncultured Hymenobacter sp. | reverse complement strand
CCGTAGCGCTGGCCGATTTCTTTTACGCCCTTTAGCAGCGTGGGCAGCTCGGCGCGGGGTACCACAGTGTCTTCTTCCTTATACACGGAGTTGTAGCGCACCGAATTGCCAATATTGCGGCGGATTTTCCAGAGCTCGTCTTTTTGCCCGGCGGTGTCGGCGAGCAAGATTTCGCCCACGTCATACTTTTCCAGTACCTCGTAGAGCTGCTCAGCTTCTTTGTAGAGCTGGTCAAGGTCTTGGCCATCGAGCTCGATGAGCAGGTGGGCCGTGATGTCCTCGGGCAAAGTGAGCGGAATTTTTAGATAATCGGAAGACCAAGCAATGGCCTCGCGCTCCATAAACTCCATGCCCGATGGGATAACGCCCGCCCGGAACACCGCCGACACCGCCTCGGCTGCCTGCGCCTCTTGCCGGAAGGGCACCAGCATCAGGATATTGTGCTGGGGGTAGGGGAGGAGCCGAAATACCACGCGGGTAATGATGCCTAGCGTGCCCTCCGAGCCTACCATGAGCTGCGTGAGGTTGTAGCCGGTGGCATATTTGAGGGTATTGGCTCCGGTCCAGATAACTTCGCCGGTGGGTAATACTACTTGTAGGTTAAGGACATAGTCGCGGGTGGTGCCGTATTTTACGGCCTTAGGGCCGCCGCTGCTCTGGCTCAGGTTGCCGCCCAAAAAGCACGAGCCCTTGCTGGCCGGGTCGGGTGGGTAGAAGAGGCCCACTTCCTTCACGGCGTTTTGGAATGCCTCGGTCACCACGCCGGGCTCTACCGTGGCTTGCAGGTTGCGCTCGTCGATTTCGATGATTTTATTGAAGCGCTCCATACTCAGCACCACGCCGTGGTGAATGGGCAGCGCGCCGCCGCTGAGGCCCGTGCCCGCGCCCCGTGCCGTCACGGGCACGCGGTGCTTGTGGCAGAGGCGCATAATCTGGCTGACCTCGTCGGTGTTGCCGGGGCGCAACACTACATCGGGCGCAAAGTGAAAGTCCTCGGTGTGGTCGCGGCCGTAGGCTTCGTACTGCACGGCCTCGGTACGCTGGGCGGTGAGCACGTGCACCGGGCTCACAATGGCTTCGAAAGCAACGACCAGCTCAGGGGTAAGCGGGGAAAAGTTCATAGCAGGAAAGCGCCGGTGTAAGGCCTCAAAAGTATATTTGTCCTAATGCACGGCGAAGTAACGAAGGTACAGCGGATGATTTTAGGGGCCACAACCGGCCGGCGCTCGCCGGTGGTTACGGTCTTGTACCTGCTGGCTTTCACTGCGCTGCTGCTCGTCAGCAGCTGTAGCCAAAAGCTCAACCAGCACAATGGCCGCTATTACTCGGCCCGCGACATGGCCCGCATCAAGCGGGGCGAGCGGGCACCGAGCCGCCCCACCAGCCGCCCGGCCCTCACCAAAACCAAGGAGAAAACCGTGACGCCCAGCGGCAGCGGCACGGTAGTAACCAAATCGGTAACCAAGCGCCCCACCCGCAAAGGCAATGCCACCGGTATGCTGGCCAGCGTCATCGAAAACGCCCGCGCCTACCAAGGCGTGCCATACTTATTTGGCGGCACTACGCGGCTGGGTATGGACTGCTCGGCGCTGCTCCAGCTATCGTTTGCCGATGCGGGCATCGACATTCCGCGCTCGTCGAATGAACAGGCGGCCTGGGGCGAGCCCATCAAGCCCACCGAGCTGCGGCCGGGCGATTTTCTCTTCTTTGGGGCGTCGCCAGGCTCCAGTACTATCACCCACGTGGGCATGGTGACGGTGGTCGACGAAGAAGGCGTGGAGTTTATTCACGCTTCCACTTCGCTCGGCGTGACAGAAAACAGCTTTGAGCTCGATTATTATCTGAGCCGTTTTATTCGGGCAGTGCGGCCGCGGCTATAAATAGATAGCGGCAAGTAGGTGAAATAAGTATAATTACGGCCCTAAATTATCCAATTGATAACATTGATGTAATGCAGGGCCGATAGGAGGGTAAGTACTTTTACGGAAGTGGCCACCAAGCTGCTTCTCACCACTTTCCCTTACCTATATGAAGCTATTTTACCTGCGCGACGCCCTCGCGTTGGTGGTACTGCTGTTAGCAGCTCATCTGGGCTGGAGCCAGGGTGCCACTACCGCCGCTATGAGTGGCACCATAACCGACAGCAAAGGGCAGGTACTGCCAGGGGCTACGGTCATTGCAGTGCACACCCCAACCAATACGCAATATGTAGCGCCAGCTAATACGGACGGCCGGTTCAATATCCAGAATATGCGGGTTGGTGGCCCTTACACCATAAAGGTCACTTTTGTAGGCTTTCAAGACTATAACCGCACAGGCGTGAACCTAACGCTGGCCGAAAACTTCCGCTTCGATGCCAAATTGAGCGAAAGCTCGACCGAGCTGATTGAAGTAGCCGTGACTGGCCGCCAAAACCCGGTTATTAATACTGACCGCACGGGTGCGGCCACCACCATCCAGCGCCAGCAGATTGAGCGCTTGCCCACCATCAACCGCTCATTTGCAGAGCTGACGCGCCTCACGCCGCAGTCGTATAGCACCTCGAGTGGTACTTCGTTTGGCGGGCGCAACAGCTTGTATAACAACATCACCATCGACGGGGCTATTTTCAATAACTCCTTCGGCTTGTCGGGCACCATTGGCGGACAGGCTAACGCCCAGCCGATTTCGCTCGACGCTATCGACCAGATTCAGGTGAGCATTGCGCCGTACGACGTGCGTCAAGGCTCCTTTACCGGGGCGGGTATTAATGCCGTGACGCGCAGTGGCAGCAACAAGTTTTCGGCCTCAGTGTATGGCTTTTACCGCAACCAGAAGCTGGTAAGCCAGAAAGTGGGCCCAGTAGAGCAAGCCATTCCAAACTTTAATCTCTACAACATAGGCTTTCGCTTTGGCGGACCGATTGTGAAGGACAAGTTATTCTTCTTTGTGAATGCCGAGCGTGAGCGCCGCAACGACCCACCTACTGGCAACTACGCAGCTACTCAGGTAGATGCCATCGGCAACGTTACGAATGCGGGTTTGTTTACCTCAGCCGCCCGGGCTTCGGACCTGAACACGCTGAGCAACTTCCTCAGCACCAACTATGGCTACAACGCTGGCCCATATGAAGGCTACACACTAGCTTCGAATAGTGACAAAGCCACGATTAAGCTAGACTGGAACATCAGCCAGAACCACCGTTTTAATATCAAGTACAACTACTTGAAGTCGTACCGCGACGTAGCCGCCAGCAGCTCGGGCGCCATTGGTGCTGGCCGCGCTCAGTCGGCTTTTGGGCTGCCGTTCCTCTCGTCATACTACCGCATCAACAACAACCTCAACTCGTTTATCGCTGAACTGAATAGTACGTTTGGTGCTCGCTCTGCCAACAATCTAACGGTTGGTTTCTTGGCTAACCGCGATTTTCGCGAAAGCCCTACTGGCTCAATCTTTCCGCTGGTTGACATCGGCAACGGCACGGCTCTCAGCACGCCGAATGCCAACCTGACGGCGGCCCAAAACCTAACTGCTTTCGGGTACGAGCCTTTCTCGGCGTTTAATATCCTGAACAGCGATACCTATCAGTTGGGCGACAACTTCACCATGTATCTGGGTAAGCACAACCTGACGATAGGTACCTACAACGAGCTGTATAAGTTCAGCAACGGGTTTGCACCGCAGTACTACGGCAACTTTGTATATAACTCGCTTCAAGACTTCTACGCTTCGGCTGCTACTACTGCCTCGCCCTACGGCTATAACTATGTCAACGGCGCGCTAACGCCCCGCACCCAGGCCGAAGGCCTGCGCTCGGCCCAGCGCTACCAGCTGCGCTACGCGGCCACTGCCGATGGCTCGTTTCCCTTTGCCGTAACCAAAGCCGCCCAGATTGGCCTGTACGTGCAGGATGAATGGTCGCCAATCAGCAACCTGAAGGTGACCTATGGCATCCGGGCCGATATGCCTATTGTGTTCTCAAGCATCGACCAAAACGGACCGCTCTCGCAGCTGACGGGCTTCCGCGATGGCATCCAGATTAACACTAGTCAGCTGCCCAAGAAAACGCCGCTGTTCTCGCCCCGTGTTGGTTTTAATTGGGATGTGAACGACGACAAGAAGACGCAGATACGTGGTGGAACGGGTATTTTCACCGGGCGCATTCCGTTTGTGTGGGTATCGAACCAGGCTGGCAACAACGGCGTGCAGTTCGGCTCGATTGACGTGCGCCCAGCTACCAGCTCGGCATTTTATCCCTTCAACCCAGATGTGAATGCGTACCGCAACCAGTTGACTGCGGCTGGTCCTAATACCTCTTACAACGTAGCCTTCACCGCTCGCGATTTTAAATTTCCGCAGGTGTATCGCAGCAATCTGGCTATCGACAAAGAACTGTTTGGGGGCATAATCGGCACGCTGGAAGGTATTTATACCAAAGACCTCAACGCGGTATATTTCCAGAACGTGAACCTGCCGTACTCGACCGTGAACGCTGCTTCGTCGGCCACAGATGCGAACTCGGGTGACCGCCGGCCCATTTTCTACACTACTACTTCGCGCACTGCCCCCGGTGTTTTCACCCAGACCAACCGTATCTACGGCCAGGTACTGAACGGAGTGGCCGGTGGCGCGGCTTCAGCCTACACGCTTGCCAGCCCCAACATCACCGACGCCATCCTGCTGAATAATACCAGCAAAGGCTACTCGTACACCATTACGGGCCAACTGCAAAAATCCTTCAGCAATGGCCTCTACGCTATGGCAGCCTACACCTATGCTGACTCGCGCTCGGTAAACGATGGGGGCTCGGTGGCGCAATCGAGCTGGGCCGGCCGCCAAATCTCGGGTGACCCGAACGCCGATGTACTCAGCTATTCGCAATACGTAGTGCCGAGCCGCGTCATCGCCTCATTGGCTTACCGCTTCGAGTACTTGCACCACTTAGCTACCAGCGTGTCGCTATTCTACGAAGGCGCTTCAGGGGGCCGCTTCTCCTATGTATATAGCGGGGACATGAACGGCGACAACGTGAGCGGCAATGACCTGATGTATATTCCGAAAAGCCAGGACGAAATCGTGCTTACCAGCCGCACGGTGGCGGGGGTAGTGTACACTGCTGCGCAGCAGTGGACCGACCTGAACAACTATATCGACCAAGACCCTTATCTGAGCAAGCGCCGCGGCGAGTATGCCGAGCGCAACGGTGCCCTGCTGCCTTGGCAGCATCGCGTCGACTTCCGGTTGCTGCAAGATGTCTTCACCAATATTGGCGAGAACCGCAACTCGCTGCAATTGAGTTTAGACATTTTCAACGTTGGTAACCTCATCAACCGCAACTGGGGCATTTACCAGTTCCAGTATAATGCTAGCCCCTTGGCTTTCCAGAATTATAATGCCCAAGGCCAGCCGACTTTTCAGTTTCAGTACGTGACCAACCCGACCGCTACCTCGGCAGGCCAGCCGCTAACAACGAGCTACCGCCCCGATGTGACCACGATAGCCTCACGCTGGCAAATGCAAGTCGGCGTGCGCTATATCTTCAACTAAGGCACTACTTGCCCACTTGACAGACTTGCAAAAGCGAGCAGAAAGCAATTTCTGCTCGCTTTTTTCTAGCACTGTTAGGCAAGATTATATAAGAGGTAACAAAAGCGTAAAATGACGCAGGTAATAAGCTAAGGGATAGATTCCGTGGGCAGTACTCTGTTGTAGAC
>CAXUKA010000392.1:0-5694 GCA_964251335.1 uncultured Hymenobacter sp. | reverse complement strand
CCCTGACCGCACGGCGCCGGGACGCCGCGACCCGCGGGCGCGGCACATTGCCGACGTGGCGAATGCTAAGGAAACGGGCAAGCCGTTTTTTGACGAACTGCGCGCAATAGGGTTTGATGTGGAGGAGAAAAGCACCGGTAACCTTGGGCTGTACGAATTGACCGAAAAGCTCATCGGCACCTTCGGGCTGCTGGGAGCCAATGAGGAAAGCGACTACCTGTTTCGCTTTCTGGATTTGACGTTGGAATACAGCCTAAAATACGGCAATAACCTCGGCAACTTCCTCACCTACTGGGATGAGCGCAAGGGCGCGCTAAGCATCAATGCACCGGGCGGCACCGATGCCGTGACCATCACGACGGTGCACAAAGCCAAGGGCTTAGCCTATGGCATCGTCATTGTTCCCTTTGCCGACTGGACGCTGGTGCCCCGCACCGATACCATGCTTTGGGGCCGGCTGGAAGCGGCCGAAAAGCCCCTCCCCGGCCTGCCCGACGTGGCCGTGGTGCGCCTCAACAAAGCCTTGACCTACACGCCCTTGGCTGACCAAGACGTGGAGGAGCGTGAAAAAACGCTGCTCGATGGCCTGAACACGCTTTACGTGGCCTTTACGCGGCCCCGGCATAGGCTCTACATCATTAGCAAAGCGCCGGCCGAGAATAAAAAAACTGCCGGCGAGCTGCCGCTAACCGCCACCGCCGAACCCGCCGCCACCCAAGGTCCGGCCCGCGACGTGGCCGACCTGCTGGCCGGCTACTTGCGCCACCTCGGCCGCTGGCAGGCCGATACCACCAGCTTTGTGCTGAACCTGGGCAGCGAGGCTAAGACAGGCACCAAACAACAGACATCAAACACCAAATTCCCCTTAACCAACCTCGTTTCGACCGACTGGCACGAACGTTTGAAGCTGCGTCGCCACGCTACGACGGTGTTCGATTTTGACGAGCAGGAGCAGCAAGGCGAGCTCAATCGCAAGCTGCATTATGCCCTACGGCGGCTGGTGGCAGCTAGCGATTTACCGCGCGTGCTCAAGCAGTTATCGACGGAAGGCTTTATCAACCAGCAGGAAAAGCCTGCGCTGGAAGCGGGGCTTACCCAGCTGCTGGCCAACCCACGCCTGGCGCCTTATTTCGCCGAAAACCTGGCGGTGGAAACGGAGCGCGAAATCCTGATTGGCGGGCACACGCACCGGGCCTATAAGCCCGACCGCATCGTGTTTGGCGAGGGCGCGAGCCGGGCGGCGCAGACGGTGACCATGCTCGATTTTAAGCTACCGCCACCGCAGGATATCCATAAAATCCGGCTGCGTGAGTATGCGCGGCTATTCAGGCAGTTGGGGTACGGCGACGTGCGCGGGGTCATTTATTACTTCGGCTCGGGCGAGGTGGTGGAGGTATGATGACTCTACTCGCCAGACGCTACTGGCTGCCAGCGCAGCTTACCGGTTTCGGCATTGATGTACAAGGCAATTTCCATGCTTTCAGTGCCTAATCTCATTTTACGCTCGCCAGGCAGCTGAGGTGCGTGGAAGCGAGCTAACTGCGCAAAACGTATTTCCTGGCTGTGCTGCGGCTGATACTTCGGAATTAGGCGCAGGGAATGCCGGTTTTCATCCAGCAGGTAATAAGTAGCCGTTTGCCAGACGTAGCGGCCGGGCAAGTGATACCCCAGCACGTCGAAAACGCCATCGTAGCGAAAGTGCGCCAGCTCTTTGCCCGTGCGCGCCGACAGAATAAACGCATTGGGCGCGTTTCGGTAGCGCGGAATCGGTACTTCCTCATAAGTCCAACTTTCGCCAATCTTCACGCGCTGGGTTTTCACGAAGTCATACGTCGTCAAGAGTGTGGTATCGCTCAGAAAGCGAGCGGCTGTCAGGCGGCCGTTGGGCCTCGCCAGGCGTTGGTGGCGGCCGCCGGGCATCAGCAGTTCTTCGCAGGTAATAACGGCCTGCCCATCGGGCGACTGCTGGATGCGGCAGTCGGAGCCTCCGCCCCCATAGATATTGCTGGGCGTGAGCCGTTGGATTTGGCCTTTTAAGTCCAGCGCCAAAAAAACCTCTCCTCCCCAGTCGGTGCCATCCACTTCAAATTCCTGCCGAAACAAAAGCCATTGGCGCGGCGCATTATACCCGATGAATACGGGCCGCAGGGGCTCACTTTCCATCACCAGCTGCCGGCCAGCGATGGCGTAGAAGTTGGGCTTTGTGAAGGTGCGCCGGAACTGGCGTCGCCCCGCCGAATCGAGCAGGGTAATAATGTAGCGAACATTATAGAATTGCTTGGCTGCCAAAATCAAATCGCCGTTGGGCTTGGTACCCACCGCCACCGAGTCGATATCGACTGGCTGCGTGGGTTGTAGCGGCTGGCTGCTGTCGGCCTGCACTTGCAACCGCAGGCGATAAGCATGGGCATTCAGCTTGAGCGTGGTATCAACCAGTGCGCCATTGCTATTTGTGGCATATTCCAAAATGCTCACATCCAGCGTATCGGCAGCAGGTGCGGGGGCTGGCGATGCCGGGGCGACGGGCGCTACCGTCGGAGCAGCGGGCTGCTCGGTGGCGGTGGTAGCGGCCGGGCGCGACTCGCAGCCAACCAACAGCCACAGCGCGGTGCAGCTGAGTAATAATGCGCGCATAAGTAAGCTTTTTAAGGGCCGTGAAGTTAAGGGACTTGTTTTTTAGCGCAACACCCACTGCCCCGCGCCCGTCTATACCCTTGCGGCCGTATCTAGCGCCGCTTTTCCCTGCTAATGCTCCCTTACCAACTTTCTTCGTGGCCGCGTCTGGCGCTGGCCGCCTCTCTGCTTTCTGCTACTGGCTGCCGCGTGGCCCAGACTACTCCCCCGGCCGCCGTTGTGCCCGCTACGGCCGTGCCGGCAGTTTCTGACAACACTTCTACTATCGTTCCGACCGAAAAACCAGCCACCGCCGACCCTGCTAAACCCACTGGCCCTACCGTGGCCGAGGCCGAAGCAGCCCAGTGGTACCTGCGCGACCCGCAGCGCGACAAAACGCCCGGCACTGGCACCACCCGCACCTATGCCGAGCTGCTGAAAGGCCGCACGGCTTCGCCTGTGCTAGTGGCAGTTATCGACTCGGGTATTGATACGGCGCACGTCGACCTCAAGCCAGTGCTGTGGCGCAACCCCCGCGAGATTCCGGGCAACGGCATTGATGATGACAAAAACGGCTACATCGACGATGTACACGGCTGGAATTTTCTGGGCGGGGCCGACGGGCGCAATATCTCGGTCGAAACCCTGGAAGTAACCCGCGTAGTGGCCAAGCTTGGGCCACGCTTTGCGGGCAAAACTGCCGCTCAAATCAAGCCCACCGACAAGGCCGACTATGCTATGTACCTCAAGGCGAAGAAGCTGTACGAGGCCAAGCGCAAGGAACTGACTGAGCAAGTGCAACAAGCGGAACAAGTGACCGCTCCGCTCACGCAGCTCACCACCGCGCTCAAGCAGAGCCTGGGGCTTGAAAAGCTCGACACGGCTTCGATGCGCCAAGCGGCGGCTAAGCTGCCTGACCCCGAGCTGAAAAGCATGGTGACGGTGCTTTACCAGGATATGCGCAACAACGGCATCCCCGACGCCGACGCCCTGCTCAGTGCCCTACAAACGGAGGTTAAGGACCAGCGCGACCAACTCGACTACAGCCTGAATACCAAGTTCAACGCCCGCGCCGAAATTGTCAAGGACAACCCCGACGACGTCACCCAGCGCTACTACGGCAACAACGACGTAACCGGCCCCGATGCCCTGCACGGCACTCACGTAGCCGGCATCATCGCAGCGGTGCGTGATAATGGTATTGGCATTCAAGGCATTGCCGCTTCACCAGTACGCGTGATGAGCGTACGCGCCGTGCCCAATGGCGACGAGCGCGACAAGGACGTGGCCAATGCCATCCGCTACGCGGTGGACAATGGTGCGCAAATCATCAACATGAGCTTTGGCAAAGAGTTGTCGCCCCAGCGCCCGGCCGTGGAGGCCGCCTACAAATATGCCGAAGCCAAGGGTGTGCTGCTTGTACATGCCGCGGGCAACGAAGACGATAACCTCGACCTCATTCCCCACTACCCCGCATCCTTCTACCTAAACGGCACGGTGCCCACCAACTTGCTGACTGTGGGTGCCTCCGGCCCTTCCGACGACGAAAACCTACCCGCTAGCTTCTCCAACTACTCCAAGCGGCAGGTCGATGTATTTGCGCCCGGCGTGGGCATTTTCTCAACTCTACCCGGCAGCAAATACGGCTCGGAAAGTGGCACCAGCATGGCCTCGCCCGTGACGGCCGGCGTGGCGGCAGTGCTCAAATCTTATTTCCCCAGCCTCACAGCAGTTGAGTTGAAGCGCATTATCCGCGAGTCGGCGCAGGTGCACCACACGCAGGTATTGGTGCCGGGCGAGAATGGCAAAAAGGCTGATTTTGCGACGCTTTCGACCACCGGCGGCATCGTCGATTTGTACGCGGCCGTGCAACTGGCCTTGCAGTTAGAGAATGCTAAAAACAAATAAGCGTCGGCGAAAGCCAGCTTTTTTGCGTAAGCTGGCTCATGATTGCTCAATTATCTGTCCTTGAACGGGTGCGGCGGCTGCGGGCTAGCGCTGCCGCGCCCACTACGCCTGACACCACTGTTTCTTCTGCCATTGCCGAGCACCCAGCCGTTGCCGACACTGATGCCCATGCCCCTGGTCCCCAGGAATCGTGGATGCGGCAGCAGGTGCGTAGCGTGCTGTATCTAGTGGCCGGGGTGTTCTCGGCCGCGCTGGGTCTGGAGGCGTTTATTCTACCCAATGGGTTATTTGACGGGGGCGTAACTGGTATTTCGCTGCTGTCTGCCCGCCTCATTCACTTGCCGCTATCAGTCTTTCTAGTGGTGCTCAACCTGCCGTTTATCTACCTAGGGTATAAGCAGTTGGGTAAGGACTTTGCTTTTAGGGCGCTGGCGGCTATTCTGGCCCTGGCCATTGTGCTTGAGGTAGTACATTTTCCGGTCGTCACGCAGGACAAGATGCTGATTGCTGTGTTCGGTGGCTTCTTTCTGGGCGCGGGCATCGGGCTGGCCATGCGCGGCGGCGGCGTGCTCGATGGCACCGAAATTCTGGCGGTGTACCTCAGCCGCAAAGCCAGCCTTAGCGTGGGCGACTTTGTACTGGTGCTCAACATTTTAATATTCCTGATAGTAGCCATAGTGCTGAACGTGCCCACGGCACTTTATTCCATTCTCACTTATCTGGCAGCCTCCAAAACCATTGAGTTTGTGGTCAATGGCATCGAAGAATATACCGGCGTCACTATCATTTCGGAGCACAGCGATGCCATCCGGCGCGCCCTCACCGAGCGCCTGGGCCGGGGCGTAACGGTGTACGCTGGCCACCGGGGCTACGGCTCACGCGGCGAGCGCCCTAATCCGATTGATATCGTCTTCACCGTCGTTACGCGGCTGGAGGTGGCCCAGGTCACGGATGAAGTCAATCGACTAGACCCCAAAGCCTTTATGATTATGCACAGCGTAAACGACGCGAAAGGTGGCATGGTGAAGAAGCGTGCACTGCACTAGGGCGAGTTATGAGTTAACCGGTATGAATTATGGGTTGGCACTCGACCAACTCATAATTCATACCGGTTAACTCAGACTAAACGCATTCGGTAGGGGGCGCTAAATTTGGGGCTTTGCCCCGATGTCG
>CAXUKA010000391.1:0-5832 GCA_964251335.1 uncultured Hymenobacter sp. | reverse complement strand
TGCTGGCGCTCTGGCTGGGAGTAGCCCACCAGTCGGCCCAGGCCCAAACGTTCTCGCCGCTCGGCATCTGGACCAATGCCGAAAAGAAAGCCACTTTCGAGATTTATAAGTGCGGCGATAAGCTCTGCGGTAAAATCGTGACCCTGACCGCACCCAACGACCCCGAACCCGGCAAGCCTAAGCTCGATACCCAAAACCCCGAGCCTAAGCTGCGCACCCGCCCTCGCCTAGGCCTAGTGTTCATGCAAGGCTTTGGCTACGACGGTGATAACAAGTGGGACAATGGCAAAATCTACGACCCCGAAAGCGGCAAAACCTACTCGTGCTACATGAAGCTGGAAAGCGCCAACACGATGGAAGTAAAAGGGTACATCGGCTTCTCACTCATCGGCAAATCGCAGACCTGGACGCGGGTTAAATAGCCCCGGCTTTTTATTGTCATTAGGCCTTTTAGTAGAGCGTCCTTCCCAGCTGGGGAGGACGCTCTTTTTCATTCTGACTTCATCGGGCGGCGAAACTATTTGCCCCAGGTGGTGTTTTCTCCGCAGTTCGGCTTATCGATTAAGACAAGGGTGCTTCACTTTCTCCAACAGCTTTTTGGGCAGCGCGCCGCTGCCGGTACGGACACTGCCACCTGGCAGCCGGCCCGGCGACCTACGCCCCAGCACACGCGCAAGCATGCTGCCTGGGTGGCCGAAAAAGTGTACCGCAACTGGCTCGGCCCCTACTACAAAGCCTACCACCTGCGTAAGGGTGGGGCTGGTGGCAAGCGCGGCCTACGGGTAGAGCTGTTGCGCGAGCCCGGACGCCAAGGTGCGCTGCTGTATTACGACGACAGCATCGGGCCGGGCAATTTCCGCCACCTCTACGAATTGCTAGGCGAGCGCGTAGCTACCCTGGGCTACCACCAAGCCTGCCACGACCAGCGCCAGCGCCACCACGAGCAGCACCAGGAAACGGCGCATAAGCAGCTATTCAAGCCCAATCCCACCGACTGCGCCGAGAGTGGTCGCTGCAACCAGCGCTACGGCTTAGTTACGCTCGACCTCGTGGGTGTCAATGGCCAGCCCTTGTTTATCCGCCTCAGTAGCAATCCGGTGTATGAGTCGCACTTTACCCCCGCTCATTCATTCGATGAGTTGCTGGCGGTCCTGCTCGACGAGCCGGCGGCTGATGCCGCCACGCAAGCACGCGCGGCCGCTTACTGGGGCTAATGGCCCGGCGCGTTGGCGCTGCCGCTGCTTTGCGCCGTAGTTTCGCCGGCCCGCTTCCGCTATTGCAGCGGCCACCTGTTATGTTTCGCGCTTCTTTTTTGCTTTTTCCGGCTGCCTGTCTAGCCTTACTACTCAGCGGCTGTGGCCACGCCCTGACTACTATTCCGGGCTTTCAGGCGGCGGCCTGGCGGGCCGATGCTTATGCCTGCCGTGGCCAGCGGGCCGCCTTGCTACCGCCATTGCTGGCCGCTCGTGCCCAGCTCTATGAGGCTCGCGCCGACGATGTAACTGCCCTACTCGGCCAACCCGACGAGGAAGAGTTGCAGGCTAATACGGAGAAGGTGTATTACTACTACCTGGCTTCTGGGGCGCAGTGCGGCCCGCGCCACCCGCGCTCGGCCGCGCCACGCCTGAGCCTGCACTTCGGGCCACTAGGTACCGTTACCGAGGTGCTAGTCGACCCTTTGCCGACGGCGAGTACAGTTCAGGCTAAGCCGTTATAAAAAACGAAGCCCATCAGAAATTTCTGATGGGCTTCATACCGTCTTAAGCAGCACGGGCGACTAGCCGCGGCCGTTGCCTGCCATAAATTGTGAGGGTTCTTGCTGGAGCTGGCTAAGCTGCGAAGGCGTCAGAATGCGAGCGCATTCCTGCTCGTACTGCGACTGGAGCTCGGCGAGCTGAGCCGTGCGAGCCGATGCATCGGCCGCCGTAGCGTGCTCTATCTCTTGCTGGCGAGCCAGCCGGGTGCGGTTGATGCTGTAGAGCTTTATATACTGGCCCTCATTCAGTTGCAAGCGCGTACTCATGTCGCGCGTCATGGTCGTAACCGTAGGGTTTGAGCCGGCGGCACCTGCGGGGCGGGCGGTTTGAGCGTGGCCAACGCTGGCTACAAAAAGCAGTACTGGCAGAGCGAAAAGGGCTTTAATATTCATAGCAAAGCAGGAGAAGGGGTGAATTGGCATTAAAATA
This sequence comes from uncultured Hymenobacter sp., assembly GCA_964251335.1. Classification (GTDB taxonomy): domain Bacteria; phylum Bacteroidota; class Bacteroidia; order Cytophagales; family Hymenobacteraceae; genus Hymenobacter. The sequence goes on along the minus strand of CAXUKA010000391.1, from coordinate 3,646 downwards.
TTACCAGATTTTCCTCAAATATACTTATCGCCTAGTATAATTCACAGTTTTATTGTTAAGCTTTCTTTATTCAGGGTTCTCCGCCCTGCTAGCCAATTAAGATAAGACTACCTTCGTCGCGCCTCTTACGCTTTTTTCCCCGATTTGTTGCCTGGTATGCCTACCTTTTATGCACCTGACCTCCGGCCGGGCCACCCCACCTACCTCCTACCCGAAGACGAAAGCAAGCATGCCGTGCGCGTGCTGCGCCTTACCCTGGGCGATGCTCTCACACTCGTCGATGGCCAAGGCCACGTCTATACTGCCACCGTGGCCGATGCCAACCCAAAGCGCTGTGCTTTAAGCATTATGAGCTACGAAGCGGTAGCCCCGCGCACCACTTACACCCACGTAGCCGTGGCTCCTACCAAAAATCTCGACCGCATGGAGTGGCTGGTCGAAAAAGCGGTGGAAGTGGGCATCGAGCGCCTCACATTCCTGCGCTGCGCCCACTCCGAGCGCCGCGAGCTAAAGCTGGACCGACTCGAAAAAATCGCCGTTAGTGCCCTCAAGCAGTCGGGTCAGGCGTGGCTACCGCAATTAGATGAGCTGACCGATTTCACTGACTTTATGCAGGATATCGACCCAGCTACTACATTCATCGCCCATTTGGAGGAAGGCGAGCGCACCTCCCTCACCCAAGTGGTCGCCGCTGCGCCGCGCTGCTGCGTGCTTATCGGGCCGGAGGGCGATTTTTCGCCGGCCGAAATCGAGCTGGCCCTCAGCCGGGGCGTGCGGCCGGTGACGCTAGGAGCCTCTCGGCTGCGCACGGAGACTGCCGCGCTGGCGGCGGTGTTCACCGCCCACATTGCGCGAGACTTTTAACGAAGCGGCACTTGCGGTACGGCTGCCTCGCGCCCGTGTAGCAGGCGCCGAATGGCTGCTAAGTGCGCCAGCGCCACTAGTGGCACTATGCAGCTCGGTAGCGCGATAAAGGGAAAATAGAGAATGGCCACATTGGGCTGGTTGAAGGCAAATTGTTGCACTACGGTAGGTGCTGAGAGCACAGCATTTACCACAATATTCAGCAGCAAAAGCAAGCACAGGCAATTCCAAACCAGCAGGCTGCGCCAGCCCAACTGCCGCCCTCTAAAAACCAGGTAGTAGATGATAGGCGCGCTCAGCCCCGAGAGCACATCCCAGTTGCGGCCCTCAAACGTCATTAATTCCGGGATGGCGCGGTGCAGGAATAGCCAGAATAGTGTCAGTTCCACGGGTATCCGAACGGTGTGCACCAACGTCAGCCGGTCGAGTTGTAGCCCGTCGAGAAAGCGCCGGCCGACAGTGGTGTTGAATAGCACGAGTATTACCACCATCGGGGGCAGCAACGCCAGCAACAGGCGCGGGGGACGGCTGTCGGCTACAATATAGAAGCTGCCCAAGGCCAACAGGCTTTGTAACAATAGCCACAACCCGAGCAAAACGAGCACGCGTCCCGAGTTATTAGCAGCCCGATAAAAAAGCCAGACGCTCAGCAGCGTCGTGCCAACAAAGCTGAGGGTGAGCAAAATAGGTACGTGTAGCATGGCCCGATAGGTTGAGGTGAATACCGCAACAAAGGAACCAGCCTCCCCCACCGCCAACGCTTACCAAATGGCAAGAACTTGTGCCCGGCCCTACTCTTTGTGGCTGGCTCGAATGCGGCTGAGTGAGGTATCGGTTACGCCGAGGTATGAGGCCAGGTATTTCAGCGGCACTTGCTGCACCAGCTGCGGGCGCTCGTGCAAGAGCTGGGTGTAGCGCTCGGTGGCCGTGTCAGTTATCATGGCCAGCATCCGGCCCTTGAGGGCAGCCAGGCTCTTCACCAGCACCGACCGCCCAAACTCCCGAAACTCAGGCCGGGCGTGAAACAGCTCATTGAGCTGCTGGTACGTGATGCTCCACCCCGAGGCGGCCGTCAGCGCCTGCATATTCTCTTGCGAGGGCGTGCGGTTGAAAAACGACGCCACCTCAAACACCACTTGCCCGCCGCTGTACAGGCCAGTCGTCACATCGTTGCCTTCGGGGTCGTTGGCGAATGCGCGCACCAGGCCGCTGTCCAGCAACAGGTACTCATCGCATACCTGCCCTTCGCGCAGCAAATATTCGTGCTTTTCCAGCATCCTAGCCGTGAAGTGCGCCGCTATTTCGGGCGCTTGTTGCGCGCTGATGAGGCCGGTGCCGCGCAGGAAGAGCAGGAGGTTTTCCAATATTTATTTATAGATACGGCTGTTCCGCTATTATTTAAAGTAAGCGTAAAGTCTTAAATTATCTGACGTCAGTTCAAGAGAAAATTGGCCAGTATTCTCAATTATCGTTTTGATAACCTCCAAGTTTTGCCTTGTGGCGACTGCACCTTCTTTGGTTTGAACTAGCAGCGGAAAATCCAACCATTCGATTTCCTTATAAGCATACCAACCTCTTGGCTTACCCGAAATCATTGATTCCATCGCACTGTCATAATAATCAAACCCGTAGGTCGTGTGCTCATCAACAAATAGCTGTCGCGTCGGCATTTCATCGTCCCATATTGGTTTGACTAAGCATTGCTTTATCTCAAACCAATTATCAACCAAGGCGGCGATGAGCTTCACCCATTTGCTACTGCTCATCAGTGAGGTTGAGAACCTTTGCCGGATGAAATTATCCAAATAGTTGTCTTCGCGAGAATGAATGGGAACGATATATTTCATTGCTGCTTCTCCCGCTTCTTCACTCGCCACGGCGCGTTTTTCTCCCAGTCGCCAGCCATAATGCAGCCGTAAGGTTGAATCTCATCAATGGTCGTGGCCAGCTTGAAATCCACAATCTGGCGCTTCACTTCCTCCGCATTTTTGTAGGCGCTGGGCAGTTCCGAAATATCAATTTCGTTGAAGAAAAAGCGGGCGTCGATACCCTGTGTTTCTTCCGCAAACCATTCTTCCTTCGTCTTATCAGCTTTGCTGTATTTGTGGCGGGTGCGGCTGAGGTTGCGGCCCGCGCCGTGCGGGGCAAAGCCCAGGTTATTGGCCGTGGTGTCGCCTTCCACAATCAAGATAGGCTGCGCCATATTGAGCGGAATAATGCGCGGGCCGGTGATATCGGGCATGAACTGCGGGTCGAGCGGCGTGGCCCCTTTGGCGTGGTAATACAGGTCGCCGGCTTTGAACACGAAGTTGTGCTCGTTCCAATAGCGCTGTTGCACAGTGGCTTCGAGGCGCTGCACAATGTCATCGTGCAGGCACAGGTGGTTTTGTTTGGTCCAGCGGCGCACAGTTTGCAGCGCTGTCCAATACGCCTCACCCTCGGGCGAGTCGGCGGGCAACCAGGCATTGGCAGGCGCGGTGGCGGGTGAAAGCTGCTGGCGAAAGCGCTCGGCCACTTTCATGCCCGCCGTGTAGAGCCGCGCCCCCACGCCCCGCGAGCCGTGGTGCGTCACGAGCATGGTGTCGCCGGTGTTGCGCGACACGCCCACGTACAGGAAGTGGTTGCCATCGCCCTGCGTGCCCAAGTGCTCGTGGGCCAGGCTAATATCCTTCTCGGAGTTTAGAAAAGAATTATCCTGAAACTCGGCCAGAATGTCGGCGGGCAGCGCGTATGGGTGCTCGGGCGGCCGCCCGCCCGGCCCGAGGTGCGTCAGCTGCTGGGC
>CAXUKA010000390.1:0-5836 GCA_964251335.1 uncultured Hymenobacter sp. | reverse complement strand
GAGTCGAGTAATTCAGCGGTAGTAGGGGGCAGCAGCCGAATGCTATGCAGCCGCGCCGGGGGCAGCGGGCCGGGCAGCGCCCGCGTCCAGTCGGCTGGGGCGGGCGGGCCGCAGTCGAGCAAGTCGGCCAGGCTAATGCGGTCAGTTTCATCAAAGCCCACCAGCCCTATGGTGGGATGAAAAATCTGGCACTCCCACAGTAAGCTGGCGGCCAGCTCTTCGACAGAAGCAGCGGGCCGCAGGCCGGCGTGCAGCGGCACGTAGAGCCGGCCCGCCACTACGCCGTAGGGCTCGCACACATCGGCGGGTAGCGCGGCCGGGCCATGCACCACCACAAACAGCCCCACTGCCTGCCGCGACTGCAACGACGTAGGCAGTACATAGCACCGCAACGTCGTAGCCGGCAGTTGCCAGCGGCCGATTTCGCGCAGCCACTCGCCCGGCCCGGTGCCGCGCACCAGCGCCGCCACAGGAGCGTGCTGCGGGGTATTATGCAGATGCAGACTGAGCTTCATGGGCAACAATGTGGTCGATAAACGGCTGAATATATTGCTGGTAAAATTCCGACACGGTAATGCGAGGAGCCAGACTATTTTTAGTAAAATACTCCGAGCCGCACACCACGCCATAGGGGCCGTCGTTGGCCCAGGCGGCGGTTGACTTGCCCAGCACGAGCACGAGCGTGATTTCGGGTAGGGCCGCATTGGCGCTACGCAGGTGCAGCAGCCCCCGCGAATCGGTAATGGCCTCGCTGCCATCGGGCCACACGGCGCGCTGAAAGCGAAGAAGCCGATTGACGCTCAACGGGTACAGGTGCTCGTCGGGTTTCACCGTGTGCGCTTTGTTGAGGGCCGACTGATTACCAAGTAGATGCAGCACCTCCGCTGCCCCATGCAGCGCGTGCTCGCCCACTGTGAGCTTGCCCGTTTCGCTGATGCCCAGCTGGGTTATTCGTTGCAGCACATTGTAACCGTGGTTGACGTGCTGCCGCAGGCCAGCGGTAGTGTTAGCAGCCGCTGGCCCTGCCCCTGGAAAAGGTAGGGCCTCTGCGGCCAGCAGATTGCCGGTAGGGCAGTGCAACACGGCCACCCCGGCGGGCACTCGCAGGTAAAAGCACCAGTCGTCGCGCTTCCCCGCAAATGCTATATCGTCAGCTCCAAGCGTAGGGAGTTTGTCGCTTAAGTCTACGCTAGAGAATTGGTTTGGCGTGAGCGTCGGGATGGTGTATAGTTTGAGTAAGCTATTGCTAAAGCCTGTGACCAGCAGGTAGATAGTAGAAAAGCCATCGAACCCCACGTGGTAGCGGCCGGGCTCTACGTGCGGCAGCAGCTCATGCGCTCCTACTCTGAACTGCGGCCAATGCAATAAGCGCCGGTTTTGGGTAACGCCCACCAGGCGAAGGGTCGGGTCGTACCAAGCGTTTTGCGCCCTGGGCTGGAAGGCCGTAGTCGGGAAGCGTAACGGCGAAGACTGGCTAGTCAGAAAAGCAGGCGCGACCAAATCGCCCAGCTCCCGGCCTGGCGACTGGGTAATAGGCAACGTCGCAAATAGCAATTCCTCCAAGTCAACTTGCAGCGTGCTCAACAACGTGCGTCGCCCCTGCCGAAACTCATAAAAAGCCAGTTCGCCAGTGCGCGCCACCGTGAGCAGAAAGCGCAATGACGGGGCCGCTTGGGCTAAGTGCCGGCTGAACTCGGGGTGCGTCGCTGCCTCAGCCTCAGTGATGAGCAGGTAGTCGGTGGGTACGGCGCTGGGCTCGCGCAACAGCGTGTGTAACGTCGCGCCGCAGTGTAGCGCCGGGTCGAGGTAGCCCAGCGCCTCAGTCACGCCGGCTTTGGTAAGCAGATTGAGCGGTTGGGTGTGCGTGCCGCCCAGGGCGTAGGCCACCACGCGAGGCTGCTGCCGCGTCGGCCGCGCCGGATGGGCCACGGCCAGCGCCGCCGCCAGGGCAAACACCCGTGGCTCGCCCCATAGCTGAATAGTAGTATCGACCAGGATAGCGCGGGGCGGCGGCTGGGGCGCGGGTGGCTCCTCGCGCCGCAAATACAGTGCCTCGCCGTGCACCAGCCGCGCCGTCAGGCTGAGGTCATCCTGGGCTAATTCGCTCAATAGCAGGCGGTCGAAAGAACCCCGATTGGTTACGTCGGCCACGCCGCCGAGGGGCATGCTGCCCGCGCCCTCGGCGTGTTGCGGCAGGTGCAGCAGCGCCGCCAGCCGCTGCGCCAAGCGGGCCAGCCCAACCGTGCGGGCATCCTGGGCCAGCTCGGCCAATAGGTCGGTAGGGGCAGGCTCGGCGTCGGCGGGTGGGGTGGGCAGGTCGAGAGGTAGCGGCTCGGGCAAGGCCGTGAGGCCAGTGCGCAGGTGCAGTTCCAAGCTATGCACCGTGGGGAAGCGGTGCAGCGCCTGGTCGAAGAATAGCAGGTCAGTCTGCACTTCTGAGCGTGTCACAGGCGAGCTGGGTATGGTCAGCAGCTCCAGGGTAGGCGGGTGTTGGCCCAGCTCGCGCATAGCGGAAACAAACTCCTCGGTGTACAGCATTAAGCCTGTTTCGCTTCTGTTATCTGCAAGCTCCTCGATAGGCAAATTAGGTGGCAAGCTGTCTTCAGCTTGCAGCAACTCGCGCAATAACAATAGTTTGGCCCGGCCAGTACGCAACTCGGCGGGCAGCGTCCGAATGATTTCCAGTACGCTGCCCGCCACGCGCAGCTTGTACCGCAACTCGTCGGTGGTGGGGCGGCCGGTGGGAGGCAATAGATTTTGTATTACCCCTTGTAGTAGGCCTAGCTCTGCGCCAGGAGCTTGCCAGCCTTCATTACAAGCCGCCATAATCAGCAGCACGGCTCCCAATGGGGGCAGCCCATCGGGGGCTAGCCCGGCCAGCATGGGCATCAGTTCGGCGGCATACGCGATGGTAGTGCCGTTTTGCCATTCGGCCACGCCCTCTTCCGACCAGCGCCAAAAGTAGCCCTTGGGATAGCGCAAATGAGCAATTAGCGCTTCCTGAACCGCGGTATAAGGGAAATCGTTAATCATAACAGCGCTTGGGCCGTGTGCCGCACCGCGCTACGGGTGGCAGGCACCAGATAATCAGAAGGAATAATCGACCAGTCGCCCGCCTCAGCAAAAAGCACCAGACTATCCGCAGGCGGTTGCGTTTTGGCAACGAAAAGCTCGGCTAGCAGTGGCATTTCTACATCGAGCCCGGCCGGCAGTAGCAGCGGCCCACGCTGCCAGTACTCGAGCCCTGGCAGAGGCGGTAGCGGCGTGCCCACCAACAGCGCTTGCCCTGCGCCCGATGCCGCAAAACGCAGGCCGCGCAGCCGCACTGCGGGCGCACCCTCGGCGTAGGCTTGCCAGGCCGCCCAGGTGGTGAGTAGCGCTGCGCCCGGCTGCGACTGGGCGGCCGGCACTAGCCGCAGCGGGTAGGGTGGCGGAGTCTCGCCCGGCAGGGCGGCCGTAGGCATCTCCAGCGGAATAAACTTGACCAGCGGCTGCCAGGCCAGCGCGGGCAGGCGGCCCGTAGGCGTTAATTTTTCGGCCGGAAATAAGCGCCCTTCCGCATCGAGTCGGTAGCTGGTAGTGGCAGGTAGCTGCTTGATTTTCAAGGGAAGCTCGCCAGCTGCGGGTAAGCCGCGTAGCCAGGTTTGGCCGTGGGCATCCTGGGCGGCGCGCAGGCCGGGCACGTCGCGCACGGTGGCCAGCGCGGCAGCCCCAGCGGGCGGGAAGACGAGGAGACGTTCGGACATTCTGGGTTTTGGTTGATTATTGCTCGTCGGTTATAGTACCCCACCCCCCGGCCCCACTTCGCTTTATGCGCGATATCCTCCGGGAGAGGGGGAGCCTAACGCCTGCATACGTCCGCTTGCGTTACTTGATGGCTGGCTGCTCCTCTCCCGGAGGGGCCGGGGGTGAGGTAATACATTAAGCTACTTTTTCTGCTAATACTTTCGCCCACAGTTCATCCAGCGCTTGCTGCACGTACTGGCGCTGTTCGGCATTGCCTAGCCACTGCGCACGGCCGTGCAGGTAGCGTAGCTGGTCTTTGAGGGTGGCGCGCTCGGCCAGCGTAGTGCCGGGGGCATCCCACTTGGCAGCCAGCTGCGAGGCTTCTTGGTAAAGTACGTCAGCATCAGGCACCAGCTCGGTGGTAGCGCGAGGGTGAGGCCGGTCGGCGGGGGCGGCTGAAATAACGGCATTCACGATGCCCGCGATTATTTCGCGCTGCTCGTCGGTATCCCAAATATGGCGCAGTACCCAGGCATCGGAGGCGTTGGCCTCGGTGCGCTGGCTGAGCAGGGCGCTGGCGGCCAGCAGGCGCTGAAGCTTCACGGCGCGGCGGTCGGAGAGGGCGATGCCGGCCTGGCGCAACTGGCTCACCAGCTGCGCGTAGGCTGGGCGCACGGTGGCCAGGTCGATGGCCGGCACGGCAGCCTGAAGCTGGCGCACTTCGTCGGCCGAAATGCTAGGCAGGTCGGCGGCTTCGGCGCGGCGCTCCAGGCTCCAGCCGGCGGCGAGCACGGCGGTCAGTGCCTCAGGCGGGGCATTGTCGGAGCGCACCCGTATCAGGAAGCGGTCGAACAGCGCTTGCAGGGCCTCGTCTTCGGGCAGATGGTTGCTGGCCCCTACAATAAGCAGTGCCGGCAAGGGCCGCGTCTCGCGCCCGCGCCGGAATACCTTCTCGTTCAGCACCAGCAGCAAGCTATTGAGAATGGCGCTGTTGGCATTCAGCAGCTCGTCCAGGAAGATGAGGTTAGCCTCGGGCAGCATGCCTTCGGTATTGGTCACCAGCTCGCCCTCGCGCAGCTTCCGAATATCGAAGGGGCCAAAAAGCTCATTGGGCTCGGTGAAGCGTGTGAGCAGGTAATCAAAGGTTTGGCCTTGCAGCCGCCGGGCCAGCGCATGCACCAGCGCGCTCTTGGCCGTGCCGGGCGGGCCGAGCAAAAACAGGTTTTCGCCGCCCACCAAACACAAACACAGCAGGTCGATAATATCGTCCTTGCCCACAAAGGTGTCTTTGAGGTGGCGCGCTACCAGGTGGAGTTTTTCTACCAGCGGCGCGGCGGCAGTAAGGCTAGCACTCATGTAATAGATGGGGTATAAATCTGAAAATCAGGCCAAAATTCGGCAGCGTAATTACCCATTGCCTCTTGCACCAGCTCACGCACGCCGGGCTGGTTGGCGCGTGCCCGGTCGCGGGCCGCAATAATGCGGTCAACATAAGCGGTGCGCAACGACGCATTGGCCAGCACGATAATCGAGGCTTCGGCCGGGGCCGGCTCGGTGCCCACGAAGGAAAACGGCCACTGCCGGGCCAGCTCACGCAGCCTGGCCACCAGCGCGTCGCCGGGAGCCAGGCCCTTGGCCAATTCCAGCAAATCGGGCAGGTAGCGCAACATTAAATCGGCCGAGTACACGGCTGATGCATCGGCCGGCTCCGCAAAATCGGTCAATTCCTGCTGCACTACCGTTTCGTCCAGGTCGCGCAATACCACCAGCTGAATAGCGCGAAAAACCCAGCGTGCCGCCCACTCGGCCGCCGTAGGCACGAAGTCTGGAGCCTGGAGCGGCATGGTTTGCGCATCCTGGGCGTGGTAGCGGCGTAGCCGCCGCCCGGCCGCTGCCAGGTCGGCCGGGTCAAAAGGCGCAAGCTGGCTGCCCACTGTCACGGTGCCCTGGCTAAGTAGGGTGTGCAGAAAATCGGTGAGAGTAAGCGCAGAAATGGGCGAATCGGGCATCGGGTGGCCAAAATACGTCGGCCATCTCGGTGAATACCACAAGATACTGTTTATAAAAGCAAAAGGGGCCGCTCACGGAGCAGCCCCTTTTGTAAGGAACG
>CAXUKA010000389.1:0-5839 GCA_964251335.1 uncultured Hymenobacter sp. | reverse complement strand
ATGAAATAATCTGAATTACAGAGTATAACGCCCTCCTAAAAAGAGCGTCTTTTCAGACAGAGTTGGTAACTGGCTAAGGCATAGCTTCGGCTAATTCTGCCGCTTGTCGATAGAATTAGCCGTTTCAGGTAGCATCGTCACCGTATCAGAGCGCTGATAAGCGTAGGCGTACCGACGCTACAGCAGGTTCATACAAAGCGGTAGGTTGGGCGAGCAATTCTACTATGCCGGGTTGCTAGGGTCACAGTGTGCGGGCCTTGAGGAATATAAGCTTCCAGGCTGCTATTAACTGCCAAGGCTAGAACCGGGTAGCCAGTCGCCAAAGAGTCAGAGACAACATACTGGCAATTTTCGTGGGTGGAGGTATATATCTCAGAAAAAGCGACAGCAAAAACTCATTTATTTTTCATATTTTTATAGTTATATAATTAATCGTATAGGCACGGATTCACAATGACATATTAAAGAATTTTATATGCCCACCTTTTAGGATAAATTATTACTATTTCAGTACTAAATACGATTTAAAAGCCTAATGCGGATGCATAAAATATATTTTTACATGATTAAATAGTTTTATTTATAGACATAAGCTGGCTTTATGGCATATATTCCTTTTTAATTAATAATCATAAAAATTATATATTAAATACAAAACACAACTGTAAGCCAAATAAGAATCCCTTTATCTCATTGTAGTCAGAATAGAGGGAGCAAAGCCGCTTTTACCGGCCCGTAACCAACTGTGGCCAGCCTGGGCTAGTGGGTGACGGACAAAGCGTATTAGGAACGTCTCGCGCAACAGGTGCAGCCGCTGGCTCGCAAGTCAAAATGCCATCCGAAAAACGGTGTCTGAAAAGGCTCCGAAAAGCTCGCGTTTCCAGCTCTCTAAGGCACTTTGGTTGGGTGTCTATAAACGGTTCTTTTGCTGGCGAGGCCGTGCCTTCAAAAGGGGCTATTTTTCTGCACATGTGGTGCCTGCTACTCGGGCCAGTGTTAGGTTGCTTTACGCGCCCTCGCCCCCGTATCTTGCTGGCCACCTGAGCCGACTACTTCCCGGTTAGGTGACCTGCGATGGCGCTGCAGTCTTGGTCTCTGCCCCTCCCCCCTTGGCGCTGGTGGGGGACGTGCCTGCTCGTAGGGGGCAGCCTGGTGCCCGGTGTGCTGCGGGCTCAGCCGGCCCACGCCTTTCATACCCTCGATGGCCGCACCTTACGCCCCGCTGACATCGACCAGACCGTCCGCCACTTGCTGGACTCGGCGCACGTGCCGGGGCTGGCCGTGGTCTTGTTTGAGCACAACCGCGTGCGCTACCTGCGCACCTTTGGCTATCGCCAGCTGGCCCCGCCCGCCCCGCTCACCCCGCAGACCAGTATGTACGGGGCCTCGCTCAGCAAAGCCGTTTTTGCCTATCTGGTTATGCAACTCGTGCAGGAGCGCGTGCTCGACCTAGACCGGCCCCTGGCTCAGTACCTACCCAAGCCCCTGCCGGAGTACGAGGCCTACCGCGACCTGGCTGGCGATGACCGCTGGCAGCGCGTGACCGCCCGCCAAGCCCTAACCCACACGACGGGCCTCCCGAATTGGCGCTGGCTAGCCCCGGACAAGAAGCTGCACTTCCAGTTCGACCCCGGCCAGCAGTACTGGTACTCGGGCGAGGGCCTGCAATTGCTGCAATTCGTGCTCGAAACCGTAACCAAGCAGAGCCTGGTCCAACTCAGCGAGGCGCGCGTGTTCCGACCTCTGGGCATGACGCACACCAGCTACGTCTGGCAGCCGGCCTTCGAGGCCAACTATGCCGTGGGTTATGATGAGCAGGGAAAGCCCCTGCCCAAACGCCGGCGTACGCAGGCCGGCGCGGCCGGCTCGCTCGAAACGACGCCGGCGGACTACGCAGCGTTTTTGGCGGCCGTCATGCAAGGGCGGGGCTTGCAGCTCGCTGCCAAGCAGCAGATGACGCGCACGCAGGTGCACATTCCCTACCGTAGCCAGTTCGGCCCCCTGGCCCGGGTGGCGGCGGCGGACAGCAACCGGGCGATTCAGCTCGGCTATGGGCTCGGCTGGGGCACCTTCGAATCCCCGTATGGCCATGCCTACTTCAAGGAGGGGCACGACGAAGGCTGGGAAAATCACAGCGTCATCTTTAGCCAAGCGGGCAAAGGCTTGCTCTTGCTAGGCAATAGCTCCCAGGCCGATACCATCTATATGGCCCTGCTGGCGCGGCTGCTAGGGGATACGGCCACCCCCGCGCAGTGGGAAAACTATGCGCCCCGGCTGGCCCCATAACGTCTGCTCGCTTTCCTCACATCGTAGGGCGGCATTATCGACCGCGGGCAAGCAGGCCACAAGACCCGGCTTTTAGCTAACTGCGCTAGGGCTGGTGAGGAGGTAGCAAGAAAGTGTGTCTTTTTGAACCTGCCTCTATCAAGCAGGGGCACACCGATTGAGGAAGCGTAACAGTTGCTACGTTCGAAAGTACACCATTCATACAAGCCCCTTGAATGTAGCTGACTGCGTTAATATTAATAGGATAACCTAAGCAGGAAGGCTGCTGCCTCTTATCGGCAGGCGAGCTGACTTAATCGGCTCTTTCGCCTTTTCTTTGCTTATACAAAACCCTGATTTGCCGCTGACTACTCGTTTATCCTCTTATCCATGGGTACTTTCGTGAAGTGGCTCGCTTTGCTCTGGTTAGCCGTAAGTGAGCTGGGCGGGTTGCCTGCCTACGGCCAAGGAGAATTCAATACGTGGTACTTTGGGCAGCGAGCCGGCCTGGCCTTCTCCGGGGCCACCGTGCAGGCCTTAACCGACGGGGCCCTGGCTTCAGGGGAAGCCTGCGCCAGCATCTCAAATGCGCAGGGCCAATTACTTTTCTACACCAATGGCCTCACCGTTTGGAATCGCTTGCATCAGGTAATGGCCAATGGCCAGGCGCTTGGTGGATTTGAGGACCCTGCCCTTTCCGAGACGCTGCCCAACTCGGCCACCCAAGGCGTAACAATCGTGCCGAAGCCAGGGCCGGGCCAGCAATACTATATTTTTACGGTAGATGCGGTGGAAGACGGGCTGCAACGTGGCCTACAGTATTCCGTGGTTGATATGGCCCAGCAAGGTGGCTTGGGGCAAGTGGTGACTAAAGCCATCCGGGTACCCGTGCCGCTGGGCGACGGCCGCCTTACTGAAAAGCTGGTGGCCGTGCGCCATGCCAACCAGCAGGACTTCTGGATTTTAGTACACGGCTGGAACAGCAACGTTTTCCTTGCTTACCTGCTGACGTCTGGCGGGCTCAGCCTCTCGCCCGTGCAGTCGGCCGGAGGAATCCCGCACCAAGGGGGTACCAATGCGCGTCACGATTACAACGCGGTGGGGTATATGAAGGTCGCACCAACTGGTCGACAACTGGCTGTTGCTCAATACAACGGACCGCTAGAGGTATTTGATTTCAACTATGGCACCGGCGTGGTATCGGCCCCCCGCCGCCTGCCCGATGTAGCTCGCCCGCTCGCCCAACAGTATTACGGGGTGGAATTTTCGCCTGATGGCCAGTTAGTATACGTGAGTTCCTATTCAGACCTCTACCAGTATAATTTACTCACCGGAGGAGTCGTCACCATCGCCACTAATTCCCTCGCCAACTTCGGCGCGCTACAGGTGGGGCCAGACCAGAAAATCTACGGCGCGCTGTATGCCCAAGGCACTAATTCGTATGGAGTCTGCGTGATTGGCTCGCCGAACACGCTCGGTGCGGGGTGCCAATTTCAATTCAACGCCGTGGCAGGCTTTACGCCCGAGCACCACAGCCTGCTGGGGCTGCCTAATGGGCTAGTGCGCCCACCCGCCCCGAGCCAGGTACTCGTCAACTTTGGGCTCTTGCGTTCCGCGCTCTGCCTAGGGGAAGCCGCCGTAGTCACTGCCTCTATTTACCCGAGCCTGCCCGGGGCCACTTTCAGCTGGAACTTTGGCGAACCGGCGGCGGGTACCGCCAACTCGGCTAGCGGCCCTATGGCCACCCATCAGTATGCGGCGGCCGGCACCTACACGATTACGATGACCGCACGAGGAGCGAGCGGCCCAACGTATACCTACAGCCAGAGCGTCACGATTCAGCCGGCCACCCAGGCACATCTGGTAGTGGACTCGGCCCCGCGCTGTAGCGCAGGACCAGTCGTGTTGCGGGTAGCACCCATCCAACCGATTGGCACGACGTTTCGCTGGCAAGACGGCTCTACCGCTACGCAGTACCTCGCCACTCACAACGGGCGCTACTGGGTGGAGGTAACAGCCCCCGAGCGGTGCCCCTCGCGAGACTCCGTAGATGTCACTTCACTGGCTCCCCAGTTTTTTTTTGAGCCTAACCAAACGATATGTACGGGCCAACAAGTGCGCTTAAGCCCATCGGTTCAGCCCCCTGGCACTACCTACCAATGGCAGGATGGTAGCACCGCGCCCACGTTTACTGCTACCGCGCCCGGCACGTACACCGTCACGGTAACCTCCGCGACGGGCTGCGCTAGCCAAGCGCAACTGTACTTGCCCTTCGGCGATGACTGTCCCTATTCTCTCCCTAATGTGATTACCCCCAATGGGGATGCCTATAATGAGACGTTCCAATTAGCCGGGCTGGAGCCTAAAGCGTGGGACTTACAGGTATTTAATCGGTGGGGAAAGCTTGTGTATGAGCAGCGGCAGTACGACGGCCAATGGGCGGCTTCCGGCCTTGCCCAGGGCCAGTACTACTACCTATTAGTCCAGCCTACTTCGGGGCGGCACCTTAAGGGCTGGGTGGAAGTAATCCGTTGACCATAGAAGGCGGGGTGCAGTCCCCAAGCCTGTTTGCCTCAGAGCACATTGCTAAACGCCCCCGTTATTACGGCCTTGGGGTTGCCAAACTGGTCAGTGGTGGTACCGGCAAACGAGCCGTTCCAGCCGGCGCTCGACTGGGCTAAGGTACCCTGTAGGCTGATGCCCCACGCGAGGTTGTTGCCCGAGTCGATGAAGCGAATGGCTACTATGCCATATTCGGATTCCGGCCGGCCAGCTCCCTTTATGAAAGCCACTTGCACATATTCTTTAGCCGAGGCTCTGGCCGAGTCGCCCGCCTCGATAGTGAGCAAGTCGAAGGTGCGCGTCGGCAACGATGCAGGCTGATAGGTCACCCTAGCCCCTTGGGTAAGGGCCTGGCCGTTAACTTGGTACTGGATAGTATTCTTATTACTGGTGGGTACGGGTACGGGAGCGTCCTCTTTCTTCACACTACAGCCAGTAACCAGCAAGCAAGCGCTTACTAGTAGTGATAACAGTTTGCTCATAGTAAGGACAGTACGCAAAATAGCGGTTGCACGAGAGGAGAAACAGAAAAGCTCGCGAAGCCACCTCCAGCAGTAGCCTCGGTGAAAAGGGTGTGCAGAAGCTAAGCGAGTCGCTTTTAGCTAAATATAGTGCCTACAAGTGAAAAGTGACCATTTAAGAGAATTAGACCTCTTTGTTGACTGAACGAGCTTGTCCCGCATAAGCTAACCGCTTCTTCAACAACTGACTAGAGTCAGCAGTGAAATTTGCAAACCTTCGTCCTTAAAGTGCCTCGTTACGGCGTAGCTGGAAAGCAGCAACTACTCAATTGGCGCTTTTCTCATACGGGCTAGACTACATTTTGGTAATGCTACACGCCTGCACCTACAAAGTGGCCATATCAATGACGAAGCGGTAACGCACGTCACCCTTCAGCATGCGCTCGAAGGCGGGGTGAATGTCTTTTATAGCAATCAATTCAATGTCGGACACAAGGTTGTGCTCGGCGCAGAAATCCAGCATTTCCTGGGTTTCGGGCAGGCCGCCCGCG
>CAXUKA010000388.1:0-5844 GCA_964251335.1 uncultured Hymenobacter sp. | reverse complement strand
CTCATACGGTTTGCCGCCTGCTAGCTCGGCTGTTACGGCGTTGAGGGACTTTACCTTATTAGCAAAATCGCCGGCTAGCCGGTTGCGAATAATAGTCATTTGCCCAAGCACCTCATCTAACTCTTCGGGTAAGGTTTCTTCGAGCACGGCGCGTAGGCGCTTGCCTACGGTGGGCGACTTGCCATTGGTCGAAACGGCTACTTTCAGCTGGCCTTTTACCACTACCGACGACAGGTAGAAGTCGCATAAATCGGGCGTGTCGGCCACATTTACGAGCAGGCGGCGCTGGCGGGCGGCGGCTTTTATGGTGCGGTGCAGCGCCGGGTCGTCGGTGGCGGCGAACACGATATCGTGCGCGTCGAGGTCGGCTTCGGCATAGGCTCGCTGCACCAGTTGCACGCGAGGGTGGCTAGCGGCCAGCGCTCGCAGGTCGTCGTGCAAGGTGAGGCTTACTACCGTTACGGCTGTGGCGGGGCTATTGCGCAGGATGGCGCTGAGCTTTTCCAGGCCCACATTGCCACCGCCTACGAGCAGCACGCGCAGGTTTTCGAGCTTCAGAAAGGCAGGGAAAAGCGGATTTTGGTCGGCCATTGCGCAGCAGATAAGTAAAAAAGGGGCCAACCAAAAAGCGGGTGGTTGCTGTTGACGTAGTCCTTTGCGCCACTTTTTGTTTTATGGCCCGCCCTCAAATTATTCCTGAGCTATACGTAGTAGGCGCTGGCCCCGGCGACCCTGAATTGCTGACGCTCAAAGCGTACCGCTTGCTGCAAACCGCCGACGTAATCCTTTACGACAATCTTGCCAATCAAGAATTATTAGCCTTCGCGCCAGCTGCTTGCGAATGTATTTACGTGGGCAAAAAGCCCTACGGCGAGTACACCCCACAGGAAACAATTCACGATTTAATTCTGGAAAAAGCACTGGCCAAAGGTCGCGTTATTCGCCTTAAAGGCGGCGACCCGTTCATTTTTGGGCGGGGGTTTGAGGAAATGCTGTTTGCCCGCAGCCACGGCATCGCGGCGCATTACGTGCCGGGTATTTCGAGTATGCAGGCGGTGGGCTTTGAGGATATTCCGCTTACGCATCGTATTGTAAGCGAAGGCTTTTGGGTGCTGACTGGCACCAAAAAAGACGGTTCGCTCTCGGCCGACCTGTGCCTGGCCATGCAAAGCAACTCCACCGTCGTTATTTATATGGGTCTGAAAAAACTGCCCGAAATCGTAGCCACGTACGCCGAAATGGGCCGCTCCGACACGCCTGCCGCTGTGGTCATGCATGCCTCGCTGCCACAGCGCAAGGCCGTGCGCGGTAGGATAGAAGAACTACCCGAGCTAGTAAAAGCGGCCGGTATTACGTACCCCGCCATTATTTTCATCGGCGATGTGGTGGGGCTGTCGTAAGAATATTCATTACTATTCTAATGCTTTGCTAATCAACGCTAGTGCCTCGGCCGGCAGCGGTAGCTGCAAAGCCAGTGCGTGGCCGCGCTCGGTCATTTTGGGCCAGGTTTTTTGCACTATCTCGATTACCTTCTCTTTGGGGTGCTGGGCCGCAAAAGGCAGGAAATAATATTCCAGAAATACCAGGCAGATAACATCTTCTAGTAGCTGCACTTCGGGGTCGTCTTTGAGACGCTGCTTTTGAAGCAATTGCTGCACCCGTGCTATCAGTTCGGGCTCGTAGCCGGCCTGGGTTAGCAGCTGGCCGGCCAGCTCGGCGTGGTACTGCTTGAGTGTATTGCGCCACTGGTGGTAGCCGGGGCGCGTCATCGGGAAATTGGCCCTGGGAATAGACCAGCGGCGAATATGCTGGGCGCGGGCGGCGAACTGCACAGCTTCGGGGGCGTCGGGGGCTACTTGGGCTAGGCAGGCCGTCATGCGCTGGGCATAGAGCAGCTCTTTGGCGATGGGCTGGCCGTGGGCATCGGTTTCGCGGGTGGGGTCTTCGCTGTTGGCAGCGTCGAAAAGGCGGAAGGCTTCGGCGAAGCGGGCGGAAGATAACATTATGTCGTATAGTTGCTTAGCGTGTGGCTACTGTGCTCGCGCCCGGCAGCGGTAGGCCATTGCGCAGCAGTGGACGCACTTGGGCCAGCGGCAAAAATACCCGCACTTCGCCCTGGGCATAGGAGGCAATTTCGTAGGGCTGATAAATAAACTCGACGCCGCCCGGCGTCAGCAACACATTGTGCGTCACGGGTATTTTGTTAACCAAAAGCTGCTGGTCGAGTGGCTCGTCGGGCTTGAGGCCCACCAGGGGGCGCACGGCCTGTTCTAGCAGTTTAGGTAGTTGGGCCTGGGCCGTGGGCAAGAAAATGTCATCGTAGCGTAGGCGGCGGCCGGTGCGCAGGTCGTAGCTGGCCGCAGTGGTGCCATAGCTGCCGTGCGCCCCGCCGCTGTAGGAATAGTGGAAAAATCCCAGACTCACCAGGTTATCTAGCTGGCAGAGTACGTAGGTGGCTGTTTGGTCTTCATAGCTCAGCGGGCCGCTATAGCCGCCTATGCCGGCCGTGTCGCCGGGGGTGGGGCGCAGGTCGGCGGCATCGGCGCGGTAATCCTTGAAAAACTGCTGGCGCTGTTTTTTGTAAATCGCCGGCAGCGACTCGATGGGCAAGTCGCTGAGTGTGTCGCCGCGCAGGTCGCGTAGCATATTGGCTTCGAGCTGCTGGCGAGGCTCGGCCGGGCCGCCCACTGGCAGCAGCGCCTGCAAGCTTATGTGGCCTTTGGGCGATTTCGCCTCCTTCGGAAAAGCGGCTGCGGAGTCGGCAAAATACCGTA
This sequence comes from uncultured Hymenobacter sp., assembly GCA_964251335.1. Classification (GTDB taxonomy): domain Bacteria; phylum Bacteroidota; class Bacteroidia; order Cytophagales; family Hymenobacteraceae; genus Hymenobacter. The sequence goes on along the minus strand of CAXUKA010000388.1, from coordinate 3,070 downwards.
CGACAAAAGAGCGTGCCCCCTCCCGCACCAGCCGCAGGCGTACTAGCTGCCCGCCTATAGTGCCCGCCAACTCACCGCCAAGAGCAGGCTGGCGGCGCAGCCGCCAATATAGGTCGCTGCCAGTAGCGGCCACTGCTTTTTCGGGGCTGGTATCGAAGAGCACCACACTATCGGGGGCGGCGCTGGGCTGGCCTTGCAGCGAGTAGAGGTGGCCATCGGGGCCATAGTAACTGCCGAAGTGGGCCGTACCCGTTTCTTCAAAAATGCGCGACGTGGCTACCAAATGCAACGTAATGCTATCGGCTTGCCCTGGCAGCAGGCCCCGATACACCCGGTAGGAAGTGCCGGGTGAACTGGCCATTGGGACCGGGCCGGCAGCCGGCGCACCGGGCGCAGTGGTAGTAGCCGTTTGGCTGGTTTGGCTGTGGCAGGCGGCCAAGCCCAGCAACAGGGCAGCGGCGCACGAAAGACGATTCATAAAGCAAAGGACGGTGGCGATTACCAACTAAATAGGATTGAGATGTTGGACCCAGTTGGAAAGGCAGGCTTATTAGCACTTGGTAGCTAAGGCACTACAGTGGTAGTTGCAAAATTATGGCATGTCAAATCCTTCGCCCGAGCCTTGCGTAAAACGGCGAGAATTCCCCCTCAATCCTCAACTTTTCTTTTCGATATGACTTTCATCAAAGCAGGCCAGGACACCCGTGGCAACGCCGTTGAATTGCACTACTGTGACTACGGCCAGGGCGACCCCATCGTGCTCATCCATGGCTGGCCCCTTACCAGTGCTTCCTGGGAGTACCAGCTGGCTGAATTGCCTCTGCACGGCAAGCGCGTAATTGCCTACGACCGCCGGGGTTTCGGCCATTCGTCTAAGCCCTGGGATGGCTACGACTACGACACCTTCGCCAGCGACCTGAATGCCGTGCTCACGCAGCTCGACCTGCAAAATGTGACGCTGGTAGGCTTCTCGATGGGTGGCGGCGAAGTAGCCCGCTACATGAGCCGCTACAACGGTGCCCGCGTGAGCAAAGTGATTTTTGTGAGCGCCGTAACGCCTTATCTGCTGAAAACAAACGATAACCCCGATGGTGTCGACAAATCGACCTTCGATGATATTATCGAAAACCTCGGCAAAGACCGGCCCGACTTCTTGGCCACGTTCGGCAAACAATTCTACGGTGTGGGCCTCGTGAGCCACCCCGTAAGCCAGGCTACCTTGGACTGGAGCCAGAGCCTGGCCCTGATGGCTTCGCCCCGCGCCACCACCGCCTGTGTGAAAGCCTGGAGCGAAACCGACTTCCGCGCTGACCTGGGCACTATTAGAGTGCCCGCGCTTTTCATCCACGGCAGCTCCGACAAAACCGTGCCGCTGGCCAATAGCGCCGAGCGCGCCGTGAAACTAGTTTCTGGTGCACAGATAGTTATCTATGATGGCGAACCCCATGGCCTCAACGTAACTGCTAAGGACCGCCTCAACCGCGACATTCTGACCTTCGTGAATGGCCAACCCGTGGCTGAGTATTTTGACAACGACGAAGCCGAAGCCCAACCAGTGCGCCAGGAAAACTAAGCAACCAGCTTCTAATAAAAAGCGCCCCGCTCAACAGCGGGGCGCTTTTTTATTGTTGAAAGCTTAGCCTAAGTAAGCGTGCCAGGTCTGGTCGAGGGTGCCAGCCGAAAGCTTGAGGAAACCCGTGAGGGTCGGCTTTTTGGGCTGGGTGCGCAGGGGCATACCGGCTTCCGAGGGGGTGCGCTGGCCTTTGGCGTGGTTGCAGCGCGAGCAGGCGGCCACCAGGTTGGTCCAGCCCGAGTCGCCGCCGCGCGAGCGAGGCATTACGTGGTCGAGGGTCAGGTTTTTGGTCGAGCCGCAGTATTGGCACTCGCCCTGGTCGCGCTTGAAGATATTGTGGCGGCTGAGCGCAATGCCCTTGTAGGGCACGCGCACGTAGCGCGCCAATCGGATGATGCTAGGTTTAGGAAACGCTTGCGAAATCGTGCGCAAAACGCCCTGTTCCGACTTAGCCACCATTTCGGCTTTATCCAGAAACAACAGCACGAAGGCTTTCTGCACGCTGCATAAAGTAATGGCGGTGTAGTCGCCATTTAGTACAAGCACTTTTTGGTCCATATACGGTAGGCGAAAACTAGTTTAGCTGCAAGCTACTAGATACCACCGACATAAACAAGGCCCCGCCGGGGAAGATTCCACCAGCGGGGCCTTATCAGAAAGCCCGATTTTATGCGCCACTTACGGCACTGTAGCAGCGCTAATCGATGGTGTGGAACAGGCGGCTCCAGCGCACCTTGTGCCAGAAATTGGCATAAGGGTCAATAGACAGCCAGATGAGCGAAGCCTTGCCCACAATGTGGTCTTCGGGCACAAAGCCCCAAAAGCGCGAGTCCTCCGAGTTGTGGCGGTTGTCGCCCATCATGAAGTAATAGTTCTGCTTGATAGCGTAGCTGGTCAGCGGCTGGCCATTTTGCAGAATCATGCCGGTTGTGTTATCCCAGGTCACCCCTTGGTTGTGCTCGTACTGCGACACGATTTTGTAGTAAATCGCGGCATTGGCAGGCGTTAGGGCAATAGTCTGGCCTTTCTTAGGCACCGGCAGCGGGCCGTAGTTGTCGAGCTGCCAGCCGCGCTGTTTCGGGCTGACGTACTCGGGGTTCACACGGAAGTCCACTATGTCGGGGAAAAGTTGGCTGGCTTGGCTATAAACCTCGATTTTCTTGCTGTAGGACTGCTTCTGGAGGTAGGCATACACATCAGCCGTGCAGCTGAATACGTAACCCGTGCGAGACTGGCCGCCAGCCGAATCGGGCGGCACCGATACCACGCTGGGCAAGCCATCAGGCGAGGGCGAGCCATCGGGTAGGTTGTACTCTACAATGCCATGGTCGTGCAGGTCCTGGCGCACCGCATCGTCGGGCGAACTGACCTGCATGAAGTAGGTGGTTTCGGGCTGGCCCGCCACTATGCCCGGCTGGCGGTTCAGAAATACCTGGCCTTTGCGAATTTCCAGCGTGTCGCCCGCCACTGCAATGCACCGCTTAATGTAGTTGGTGC
>CAXUKA010000387.1:0-5910 GCA_964251335.1 uncultured Hymenobacter sp. | reverse complement strand
GGCCCACCGAGCCCGGCACTACTGGCACGCCAGCCTTAATCATGGTCGCTTTGGCAGTCGCCTTATCGCCCATCTGGTTTATCATCTCGGGCGAAGCGCCGATGAACTTGATGCCGTTTTCGGCGCAGATGCGCGAAAATTCGGCATTTTCGCTTAGAAAGCCGTAGCCGGGGTGGATGGCATCGGCGTTGGTAATCTCGGCCGCCGCGATGAGCGTCGGGATATTGAGGTAGCTCTGGCTGCTGGCGGGCGGGCCGATGCACACCGCCTCGTCGGCGAAGCGCACGTGCAGGCTTTCCTTGTCGGCAGTCGAGTACACGGCCACCGTTTTGATGCCCATTTCGCGGCAGGTACGAATAACGCGCAGGGCAATTTCGCCCCGGTTGGCAATCAGGATTTTATTGAACACAGGGTTTTGAAGAGCTTAGATGTTAGAGCTTAGAACAAAGGGCTTCTTAGAACTTAGAGCGGAGAGCTTAGAACTTAGACTTTGCCACGGATACTTCTCCGTCAAAAATCTAAGCTCTAAGCTCTCCGCTCTAAGTTCTAACAACTGCTACTCAATCAGGAACAGCGGCTGGTCGTATTCCACCGGCGTGGCGTTCTCCACAAGCACTTTCACGATGCGGCCGCTTTGCTCGGCTTCAATCTCGTTGAACAGCTTCATGGCCTCGATAATACAGATAACCTGGCCTTTCTCCACCGTGTCGCCTACTTGCACGAAGGCGGGCGAATCGGGGCCGCTGCTGCGGTAGAAGGTGCCAATCATCGGCGACTTGAGCGGGGTGTAGCTGGCGCTGGGCGCGGCAGCTTCGCTGGCCGTAGCCATCGGTGCGATGGGCGGCAGTGCAGCCTGGGCCGGAGCCGCTGCCACTTGCTGCGGCGCTGGTGCGGCCTGGGTTGCACCCACGGTCACAATCTGCTTGGTGTTGGGCTCGCGCTGCACCGAGATTTTAAACTCCTCGGTTTCAATATTTACTTTATTGAGGCCCGACTTGGCGATGAAGTCGAGCAGCTCCTGGAGTTCTTTGGCTTTCATGGCAGCGTCTTTTTTCGGCTGGTGTTTGGTGGGTTCTTTCGACATCGGAGAGTGATGTAGCGTGAAGCGCTGCTTCGCGACTGGTTGCTGAGCAAACGTGCCGTGAAGCAGCGCTTCACGCTACAACCTTACTTAACGCGCTCTACGTAAGAGTAGTCGCTGGTTTTAATGCGGATTTTGGTGTCCGTGTCAATGAAGAGCGGCACCTGAATGCGGGCCCCGGTTTCAACGGTGGCAGCCTTCAGGGTGTTGGTAGCGGTGTCGCCGCGCAGGCCGGGCTCGGTGTAGGTTACCACGAGGTCAACGGTAGTGGGTAGTTCGGCGGTGAGGGGCTGCTCGGTTTCGGCGTGCATGAGGATGGTCACGACCTGGCCTTCCTTCATGAGGTCGGCGAAGGGCACCATCGCCTCGGGCAGTACAATTTGCTCGAAGGTATCGTTGTCCATAAAGGTATAACCATAGTCATCCTTGAACAAGTACTGGTGCGGACGCTGCTCGACGCGGGCCGTTTCGATTTTAACGCCGGCGTTAAAGGTATTGTCCAATACTTTGCCAGTCTTGATGTTACGCATCTTGGTGCGCACAAAGGCGGGGCCTTTGCCGGGCTTTACGTGCTGAAACTCGGTGATAACGTGCAGGTCGTTATTGTACATGAGTACCAGACCATTGCGGAAGTCGGCGGTGGTTGCCATTCTTTATAAGCTGTTAGCTATCAGCTATTAGCCGTTAGCTTTTGTGGTTTGTAAAAACGTTTGATTGGTAGTGCTTAAGAGAAGCTAACAGCTGAAAGCTAGTAGCTAACAGCTAAAGCTAAGAATTATACGCCCATTTGACGTGGATAGCGCCCCACGTAAAGCCACCCCCAAAGGCGGCCAAAATTAGGTTGTCGCCCTTATTGAGCTGCTTCTCATAATCCCAGAGACACAAGGGAATAGTGGCGCTGGTGGTGTTGCCGTAGCGCTGAATGTTGAGCATCACCTTTTCGGGGCCGACGCCCATGCGGTTGGCGGTGGCGTCGATGATGCGCTTATTGGCTTGGTGGGGCACCAGCCAGGCAATGTCGTCGTGGCTAAGGTGCTGACGGGCCATTACTTGCGCAGCCACATCGGCCATGCTTTTCACCGCAAATTTGAATACGGTAGCGCCTTCCTGGTAAATGAAGTGCTCGTGGTTGGCCACGGTTTCGGCCGTGGGCGGGCGGCGGCTGCCGCCGGCTTTCTGGTGCAGGAAGGGCTCGCCGCTGCCATCGGTGCAAAGCACCTGGTCGAGCACGCCGTAGCCTTCAATGTTGGGCTCCAGCATCACGGCCGCCGCGCCGTCGCCAAACAGGATGCAGTTGGCGCGGTCGGTATAGTCCACAATGGCCGACATTTTATCGGCTCCCACGATGACGACCTTTTTGTACATGCCGCCCTGAATGAACTGCGCTCCCGTCGCGAGCGCGTAGAGAAAGCTCGAGCAGGCCGCGTTCATGTCGTAGCTGAACGCCTTCGTGATGCCGCAGCCGTTGGAAATGATGTTGGCCGTGGCCGGAAACAGCATATCGGGCGTCACGGTGGCGCAGATGAGCAGGTCCACTTCCTCGGGCCGCGTGTTGGTCTTTTCCAGCAACTGCTGCACCGCCTTGATGCCCATCACCGAGCTACCCTGGTCCTTACCCTTCAGAATACGGCGCTCCTTGATGCCGGTGCGCGAAGTAATCCATTCATCGTTGGTATCGACTAGTTTTTCCAGCTCCTGGTTGGTGAGCACGTAGTCGGGCACGTAGCCTCCGACTCCGGTGATGGCGGCGGTAATCTTCATGAGCGCAAAGGTGCGGCCCAAACTCCATGCAGCCCGGCTCGAAAGCCCGGCTGTGCGGACTTAGGATTTGAAAGAGTCTTTGATTTGGTCCACGATGCCCGAATGGGCCATTTGGTAGCCCTGCATCAGCATGTTACAGATGGCCAGCGGCGTGCTTACGCCGTGGCCGATAATGGCATTATCGTTGATGCCCAAAATGGGTGAACCACCGATGGTTTCGTAGTTTACTTTCTCAAAAAATTCGTCGTTCAGGTTGCGGGCCACCATGATGTCGTACATCGATTCGGCCATTTTCAGCATCACATTACCCACGTAGCCATCGCAAACGATAACATCGGCCTTGTCATTAAACAAGTCGCGGCCCTCTATATTGCCGATGAAGTGCACGTGCGGGTTCACTTTCAGCAGCTGGTGCGCCGCTTGGGTGATTACCGTACCCTTGCCCTCTTCCTCACCCAGGCTCATCAAACCCACCGTGGGGCGGGCGATGCCAAGCACATACTGCGCGTAGAGCGAGCCAAGCTCACCAAATTGTTCCAGCATTTCGGGTTTGCAGTCAGCATTGGCCCCTACATCGACCAAAATACCGTAGCCACCGGCCAGCTTGGGCACAAAGTTGGCAATGGCGGGGCGCATCACGCCCGCCACCGGCTTCACCGTGAACATGGCGCCGACCAGCATAGCACCAGTGTTGCCAGCCGAGCAAAAAGCGTCGATTTCGCCGCTGTGCAGCAGGCGGTAGCCCACGGCAATGCTGCTGTCGGGCTTTTGCTGGAAAGCCTTGGCGGGGTGCTCGCCCATGCCGATAACCTGGGTCGAAGGCACTAGCTCCAGGGCCGCCGCATCGGGGCCATACTGCTGTAATAGAGGCCGTACCTCAGCTTCGGTGCCGATGAGTACCACCTGGGCTTTGCCGGCCAGGCGCTGGGCAGCCAGCACGGCACCGGCCACGGCAGCCTGGGGGGCAAAGTCGCCGCCCATAGCGTCGAGGGCAATTTTCATGAACGCGGGAATTGGAAAGAAGTCAGCCTATAAAGCGCAAAGGTGCGAAACCAAACCGGGCCGGACTGCCAATCTCGGAAAGAGCAGTCCGGCCCGATGGTACCGCGAAATAACAACGCTTTCGGCTATTCTTCGTCCGAACCCGTGTCGCCAGCGGCGGCCGGAGCCGCTACCGAGGCGTAGTTTTTGATAGCCAACTGGCCATTGTGGTACAGGTCGCCATCGACTACATAGGCCTTGTGGCGCAGGTGCAGCTCGCCCGTGTTGGGGCAGATGGTAACAGCTTTAGGGGTCAGCTTGTGGTGGCTACGGCGTTTGTCGCGGGTGGCGGTGGAGGTCCGGCGCTTAGGATGTGCCATGGTCTTGGAAGAAAATTAGGAGTTAAGAATTAGGAATGATGAATTAGTACAGGGTCCTAATTCAGGTTTTTGAGGGCCGCCCAACGCGGGTCGGCTGGCTCGTCATCGTCAGGGCCATCGCCGGGGGGGCGAGTCGAGAAAATGAGTTTGGTTTCGGCATCGGGGTCGTCATCGGCTTCGTTTTGGAAGCGCGGATGCAGCTTTTTCATAGGCAAAGCCAAGCCAATATAATCGTACAGATGCTGCGCAATATTAAGCGTCAGCGTCTCGGGCGTCACTTGCAGCACATCGTCATCCAGCTCCTTGGCCTCGTCGCTGTAGCGCACCAGTAGCCGGTTTTCAATGTCCAGCGGCTGGTCGTACTCATCGAGGCTGCGGTCGCAGGTGAGGCGTACCGTGCCGGTAATGTGCGAGTTAATGGTGATAACGCGCTCGGTTTTGATGAGCGTTACGTCGGCGTGCAGGTTGCCATCGGCAATAAATTCGCCCTGCGGGTCGAACTGCTCGAAAAAAGCACGGCCTAGCTCAAACGCAAAGTCGTGCGTTTTAAGCGAAAGCCTAGCAATGGGCAAATCAAATTGCGGGTCGTTCTTCACAGTTAGCCGAATTAACGGGGGGCAAAGGTACGGGTTTTTATTGGCTTTATCAAGCTTGCGAGCGAGTAGCGATTCAGGCTCAAGCCGTTTTTAAGATAAACTCGGGGCTGATGTCGAGCCGTTCGTAGAGTTTTTTGGCTAGGTCCATCGTCACGCGCCGCTTACCACTAAGGATTTGGGAGAGGCGGCCGGCTGGTACTTCGAGTAATTGCGCCAAGTCTTTCTGCTTGAGTTGGCGCTGTTGGCGCTTTAACTCAATCATGGCGGGCAGAGTAGTGGGCTTGGGTAGGGCAAAAGGAGCACCTTCTACCCGTATTTCATATTCCTGAATGGCCTCGGCCAGCATGCGCGCTGGTGCCTGCAATGGTGGGTTATTATCGACATCCTGAGCGAATAGCTCGTCAAGCTGACGAACCGCTTCGCGATATTCTTGTGGCGTGTTGATTATCATAGCTTAAGGCTTATTGTATTCGATAGTAGTAGCATCAATCTGGTCGTATTCCTTGTGAGTACCCACAAACTTGACGAAAACAGTGCGGGTAGCAAAAACAATAGCGGCAATCAGCCGATAGCGGTTGCCACGGATATTGAAGACGTAGCGAAAATTACCAACATAATCTACTGAATTTGAGAACTGACGCATATCTGCCAGATTACGCCAGTCAGCCTCGCTAACTTCCTGATACCAATCTCGCAATGCGTTGGCCGCATCAGGATGCTGCTTGCCAAACTCTCGTAAAATAGGCCAACTCAGTACTACCATTTGCAGCAAACCAAAAACGTGGCTGTTGCCAGCCACGTTTCAAAAATAGAAAGAAAATTTCGGTTCTGTAAAACTTACCGTACCGAGCGCGGGTCAGCCGCCCCCAACTGCCGCGCTCGCACTATATCGCAAGCCAAGTATACGGCCGCCCGGAACGACGACGCATCAGCCATAAACTTACCTGCCAAGCCGTAGGCTGTACCATGGTCAGGCGAAGTACGCACTACGGGCAAGCCCGCCGTGAAATTGACGCCCTGCTCGAAGGCCATGAGTTTGAAGGGGATAAGCCCTTGGTCGGGATAAATGGACAGCGTAGCATCGAACTGCCGGAACTGGCCAGTGACGAAG
>CAXUKA010000386.1:0-5991 GCA_964251335.1 uncultured Hymenobacter sp. | reverse complement strand
CTCGACTATTGTTAGTAGTAAGCCAAGTGCTTGATTAAGCAGGTATTTTATAAAAATAAAGAAGCGCTATAAACTAGCCGCGACCGTGCTAAATACTTGGTAAATACAATGCTTGCGAGGGTGAAAGCTAGGAGCGGAAGAAGTTTTGTATAACTTGCCGGGATAAAATATTAAACATTTAATAACAGTTCCCCCACTTCTGCATGAGAAAAGCGCTACTTACTCCTCTATTGGTTGTGACGGCCCTGGCCGCCCACGCCCAGAAAATAACTGTAACGGGCCGCGTGCTTAGCACTAGTGGCGAGGCCCAGCCGGGCGCAACCGTGCTGGAAACTGGCACCACTAATGGTACTGCTACTGGGGCCAATGGCGAGTATTCGCTGTCGGTATCGCCACAGGCTACGCTTACTATCTCGGCCATCGGCTTTGCTACGCAGCAGGTGTCGGTGCAGGGCCGCGCCAAGGTAGATGTACGACTAGCTGCCTCGGCCACCGACCTCGGCGACGTGGTAGTGACGGGCTCGCGAGCGGCTATCGGCCGCACCAACGTGCTGACCACCGCCCCAGTCGACGTGATTTCGGCCCGCGAAATCAAGGCATTTGCTCAGACTGATGTAAGCCAGGTGCTTACGTATGCAGCGCCTTCGTTCCAGTCGTCGCGCCAGTCGATTTCGGACGGCACCGACTTCCTGGACCCGGCCAGCTTGCGCGGCCTCGGCCCCGACCAGGTGCTGGTGCTCGTGAACGGCAAGCGCCGCTACAGCCAGTCGTTGGTGAACATCAATGGTACTATTGGACGCGGCTCGGTCGGCACCGATTTGAACACCATTCCGACGGCCAGCATCAAGCGCATTGAGGTGCTGCGCGATGGCGCGGCGGCGCTCTACGGCTCCGATGCCATTGCGGGCGTTATCAACATTCAGCTCAAAGACGACTCGACGCACACCAGCGCCAGCAGCCTGTATGGCCAAACCACGCAGAGCGACGGCAAAACCGAGCAGGTCGATTTCAGCACCGGTATCAACCTCAACCACCGGGGCTACCTCGACCTCAGCGGCCAGTTTTTGAACCGCAGCTACACCAATCGCTCGTTTGCCGACACGGCCCCACTTATTTACCTGGGCGAAAACGGTGGGCAGTACCCGGCCAGCGCCACCACCGAGCAGTCGCGCCGCGACCTCAAGGCGCAGGACGATGCGCTGGTGGCTCAACGGGGCTTCGACCGCCGCGATATTCGGGTAGGCCAGTCCGACTCGCGCAACTTCGGGGGCATGTTCAACGGGGCGTACCGCGTGGGTGGAGGCTACGAGGTGTATTTCTTCGGCGGGGCCTCGTACCGCACGGGCCGGGGGCCGGGCTTCAACCGCCTACCCAACCAGCCCACGCAACGCGACCTAGGCTTGTTCCCGGACGGCTTTCTGCCGTTTATCAACACCGTTATCAACGACCACTCGGGCGCGGTGGGCGTGCGCAAAACCTTCGGCGGCTACGCGCTTGACCTGAGCAACACCTTCGGGCGCAACAACCTGGCCTTTACCGTAGATAACTCCATCAACGCCGCTTTGCCGCAAGGTGCGGGCATCACCAACCCCACCAGCTTCTACGCCGGGCGGCTGGCTTTTATGCAAAATAGCACCAACCTGGGCTTGTCGCGGCGCTACACCGAGGTAGGGCCGCTGGCCACGCTCAACGTGGCTGTCGGCGGCGAGTTTCGGGTGGATAACTACCTCATCGAGCAGGGCGAGTATGCCTCGTACTTTGGGGCAGTAGGGGGGCGCACGGCTTCCAACGGTACCCCGGCGGCGGCAGGCTCGCAGGTGTTTCCGGGCTACCAGCCCACCGATGCGCTCAATAAAACCCGCACTAACACAGCCGGCTACCTCGACCTCGAAAGCGATATTTCGACCCGCGTACTGGTGCACCTGGCCGGCCGCGCCGAAAACTACAGCGACTTTGGCGGCAACGTAAGCGGTCAGGCGGCGGTGCGCGTTAGCATCATCGATGCGCTGGCCTTGCGCGGCTCCGTCGGCAATGGCTTCCGGGCGCCTTCCTTGCAGCAGCGGTATTTCAACAACACCAGCACGCAGTTTGTGAGCGGCCTGCCGCAGCAAGTGCTCACCGTGAACAACGACAACCCCATTGTGCGCAACAGCTTTGGCGGTAGCGGGCAGCAGGGCTTCGGGGTAGAGCCACTGAAACAGGAAAAATCGACCAACTACAGCATAGGTCTTACCTCTACCATCGCGCAGCAGTTTACGCTCACCGTGGATGCGTACATGATTGACATTAAGGACCGGATTGTGCTGTCGTCGTCGTTCACGCGGGCCAACCCGCTGGTGAATACCATCCTGGGTTCGCTGGCGGTGAGCCAGGTGCAATTTTTTGCCAATGCTGTGAACACCAGAACCAAAGGCCTCGACATTGTGGCCAATGAGCGCATTAACGTGGGTAGTGGCCACTTGCTGCTGTCGGCGGCGGCCAACTTCAACAGCACCGAGGTTACGAGCTTCAATTCGTCTTCCTCGACCATCAACGGCGACCAGACGGCGGGTGTGAACAACCTGCAAAACCGCCTCTTCGACCGCTCGCAGCGCACACGCCTCGAGCACGGCAACCCGCGCAGCAAAATCAACCTGGCTGCTTCCTACACCGTGGGCCGCTTTGGCGTGGAGGCTCGCTCGGTGCGCTTTGGCGAAATCCAGACTGCCGATGCCGACCCCACCCGCGCCAACCTCGACCAGACCTTCTCGGCCAAGTGGATAACGGACCTCACCGTGAACGTGCGTTTGATACAGCAGCTAAGCCTCACGCTGGGCGTCAACAACTTGTTCGATGTATACCCCGACAAAATCTATGTCGACCCGCGCAACAACCCCAACAACTTCTCAGTCGACCCCGCCACTAGCTTCAGCTCCTCGCTCGATAACTCGAACCGGGGCCGCTACCTCTACAGCGCCAACCAGTTTGGCTTCAACGGGGCGTACTATTTTGGGCGGTTGAATATCAGCCTCTAGCAATCAGCTGACTTCTTATAAAAAAGGCCCGCTCCGATTCATCGGAGCGGGCCTTTTTACTGCTAAAAACCAATTATTCGGCGCGCAGCAGGCGGGCCAGCGGCTGGCCATCGGCGGCACGGGCCACGTAGAGCCCGGCTGGCAGAGTAGGGGCGGGCTGCCAGCGCACCTGCCCATCGGCAGCGGCCGTGAGGTGGGCCACTACCCGGCCCAAGTTATCAATAATAGTAACAAGCTGGCCACCAGTGGTAGTCTGAAACTGCACCTGCTCGCGAAAGGGCATCGGGTACGCCTCGGCCTCAATGCCGTGGCTGCTGCGAGCGGCCAGCAGCTGCGGCGCTACCACAAAAGTGAAGGTATATTCCTCGCTGGCATTGGGGCAGCCGTTGTCGAGCACAGCCACGGTGGCCGTGTAGCGGCCCGGCGGCAGGCTGGCGGGCACCTGCCAGGTCAGCAGCGCCGTGGTGGCACCGGTGGTTTGCAAACTCAGGCCGGGGATAATGCCGGGGGCTTGGCTTTCAAAGCGCAGCGCTTGCCCCGCATCAGGGTCGGCGGCGTCGAGGCCGAGCGTCACCGTCTGGCCCGGCTGCACCCGGATGGGCTGGCCGAGTGGCTGCGCGGTGGCCGCACCATTCAGCCGCAGGCTGGTAAAGCGGGGCGTTTGGTTGGCCGAACCAACAACTATATAGCTGATGTCGCGGGTGACGTAGCCAATAAGCTGCCAGCTGCCATTGACGCGCCGATACTCGCTCACGCGGGCGGCCATCGCGTACACGCCTTGCTGCAAAGAGGAAGTAGCTATTGTTGTGAGTGCCCCGGTGGCTGGGTTAAGCTGAAAATGCGGCGAGAAGGTGGCCACCGCCGGGGTGCTGCAGCCGCTTGAGCTGTAGCTGTTGGCCATTATCATTTGCTCGGGTTGCCGAAATTCGTATCGCAGTGAGTCGCCATCGCTTTCGAAGGAGCTGAAGCTATAGCGCTGCGCTGCGCCATTGCAGAGATAAGGCAAAAGCGTTGACAGAAACTTTGGCGACGAGTTTTGCCCCAGCGTATTATTGAGATAAGTGCTGATATAAAAGCTGGTATTGACCGAGTTAACTACGTTTACAATATTAGCTGCTCGGTTAACTTCCCCTACGCTCAAGGTCCACTCGCCAACTGGTAAGTCAACATCGGTTTCGAACAGCAGGACTTGGTATAAATAGCCCGGTGCCCCAGGGCAACCCAGCGCATAAGTAGTGCTTGTCTGACTGAGTATTACCGTGAGTAGCGCGCTGCCTGGGGACGATACATTGCAGCCGCCCCGGCTGCAAGCAAGCTGAATAGTAGGCTGCGTCACTCCGGTTGGGTCACGGAACAGGTGAGTCACAACGTGGTAGCGCGGCACCCCCGCCGTAGTCGAGGCAATAGGTGTGTACGAAATATCACCACCCAAAATATGAGTGGCATGCGCCGCCAGCAGCGGCCCCAACCACAGCACCAGGGCTGCCAACCAGCGAAAATGGATAACAGTAGGCATCAGAAAACAGGAGTAGCAGTGAAAAGGCGTATTTATTCACCTAAGCTACTCACTGTTATCGTACTGCACAATACTATTTGCCGCTAGCCGGGGTAGCAGCTGCGCCACTATTGCTGTCAAGTATCTGAAACAGCTCGTCGAGCTTGGGCGTGAGGATAATCTCGGTGCGGCGGTTCATGGCCCGGTTCTGCGGCGAGTCGTTGGCGGCTACGGGCACGTACTGCGAGCGGCCCGAGGCCGTGATGCGGGCCGGCGTTACGCCATTGGTAGCTAGCAGGCGGGCTATTTCGGTGGCGCGCAGAGCGCTCAGGTCCCAGTTGTCCTGGATGGCGCCGGTGCCGCGCATGGGCACATTGTCGGTGTGGCCTTCTACTACCACGTTCACGTCTTTTTGCTCTTGCAGCACGGTGGCCAGCTTTTTCAGGGCTTCTTGGCCCTTAGGGTCTACCTTGGTCGAGCCTGACTTGAAGAGCAATTGCTCGGAAAGCGACACGTACACTTTGCCGTCTTTCAACTTCACTTGCAGCTCGCTGGAGTTGAACGACAGCAGGGCTTTGCTCACGCGGGCCTTCAGGTCGTTCACGGCCTTGTCTTTGTCGGCCAGGGCTTGAGTCAGCTCTTGTAGCTTGGCTTCGCGGGCGGTGAGGTCGGCGGCGAGGCGGTCGTTGTCGGCCTTGCTCTTGCGTAGGCTTTGGTCGAGGGTGCCTAGCTCGCTCTCACGGGTGGCGAGGTCTTTGGCCAGCTTACCGTACTCGTTGTTGCGGTCGGCGAGGGCACGGTCGCTGTTTTTAAGCAACTTATCGTAGCTCTCCGTCAGCTGGGTGTAGAGGGCGCGGGTGCGGCGCAGGGCGCTGCCGGTCTGGGTCGAGTCGGCCACGAGGCGCTTCTGGTCGAGGCGAATTTCGTTGAGAGCGTCGTTGGTTTTTTGCAGGTCGGCTTTAAACTGGCGCACCTGCTGCTCGGCGGCTAGGCGGGCCTGCTCTTCGTTGCGCTGGCGGGCTTGCAGGTCGTCGTAGCGCTTGGCTGTGACGCAGCTCGAGAGGCTAAGCCCGGTAGCTGCCAGCAGCGCCAAGGTCAGCGGATATGCGCAACGAGCCGTAGATTTCGCAGAAAACATAAAACGGAAGGAAATTGGGTTTTGCCTGCCAAGTTACCGCAATTTTCGCCGCCGTACCTTTGCCCACCCTTCCACCTAAAAAGCCGGGCCAAAGCTGCTTGTTGCTGTTTTTATCCCAACGCTTGCAGTAGAAGTCCTACTTGATTTTTGAAGTCGACCGGCTTAGCAGTCGATTGTTTTTCACCATACCTACACCTGTACCCCGCACTTTCAGCTAGTACTAGCAAGCGCTAGCTGCCTGCTAACAGCGTCCTCACATTACTATGGCTTGGTTTAAGCGACAAGAAAAGGGCATTATCACTCCTACCGAGCAAAAAAAGGAGACCCCCGACGGCCTCTGGTAC
>CAXUKA010000385.1:0-5998 GCA_964251335.1 uncultured Hymenobacter sp. | reverse complement strand
CTACCTGCTCGGCCCCGGTGAGGTGGCAGTAGTGGTTGTTGTTCCACGATGGGGCGGGGTATATCACGCGGTCGCCGGGGTCAACTAGGGCCAGGTACGCGGCGTAGATGAGCGGGCGCGAGCCTCCGGCTACCATCAGCTCATTGGCGGGCGAATAGCTGAGGCCCAGACGATTCTTCAGAAAGTCGGCGGCGGCTTGGCGCAGGTCGGCGATGCCGGGCGCGGGGGGGTAGTTGGTGTGGCCAGCCCGGTAGGCCGCGATAATGCCCTCGCGTAGGTCCTCCGGAATGGGAAACAGCTTGGGGTCGAAGTCGCCGATAGTCAGGTTGCAGATTGTCGCGCCCTGGCGAACTTGCTCGCTTACGGCGTTACCAATTCTAATAATTTCGGAGCCGCTCATTTGGTCGGCCAACCGGGAAATACGCATGAGGTAGGAGGTAGGGGAGAAAGAAAGAACAGCCCCAAAGATACCGCCGATGTAAGCGCAGGGGTGCCCAAAGTCCGAATTCAAGGTTGCCAACGCATCTAGACTACCGGGAATACTCGCGCTTTGCCCCGCACTCGTTATTTCGGCTGCCAGGCTTCTTTGCCG
This sequence comes from uncultured Hymenobacter sp., assembly GCA_964251335.1. GTDB lineage: Bacteria > Bacteroidota > Bacteroidia > Cytophagales > Hymenobacteraceae > Hymenobacter. The sequence goes on along the minus strand of CAXUKA010000385.1, from coordinate 5,406 downwards.
CTAAAAATCTGGCTCAATGTGTATTGTTTCGCCTCTTTCGCCGTGAGTTGGTGTGCCCACGGCACGCGCCCCGCTGGGTTAGCCCCCGGACCGGTCGATTGATATTCGGCGTAATAAGCGGTTTTTTCGTTTTCCGGGTTTTTCCAGTTTTCCCAGCCAGCGGCTACAATGTGGCCACCTAGCGCGCAGTTTAGATACACCACCTTGGCATTGGGCCGCCAGGGGCGGCCGAGGTATACTTTCTTGGCTAGCGCCGTATCGGCCGTCAGCGTACAGTGCAGAAAGACAAACCCATACGCCTGTCCGGCCGGAGTGGAAGCAGCCGTAACAAAAGAGTTTTTCTTGCTGCGTATCAGGCAGTGGTCGAATACCGCCGTGCTGGCTCCGAAAATAAAATCGGTGGTGCCCTCGATATAGCAGTCCTGGAAAAATTGTCGGCTGCCGCCCGCCGCCAGAAACAGCACATCCTGGTTGCCCACCATGTGGCAGTGCCGGAAAGTGGCCCGGTCGCCCTCCACATGCAGCGCCACCGCCTGCCCGGCCGTGTAGCCCGCCGCGTTTTCAAACGTCACGTTTTCAGCCGCGAAGTCATTGGCCTGCACCAGCACCGAGTAAGAGGTTGGTGTAGAAATACCATCTGCCCCCACATGGTCGCTGTAGGTAATGATGGTAGTAGCCGCCTCATCGCCGCGTAGCACGATGTGCGTTTTCAGCGTCGGCACCACCACTTTTTCGTGGTAAGTGCCTTTTTTGAGCTGAATAATAACGGGCTTGGCCGATTGGTTAGGCACCGCGTCGATGGCCGCCTGCACCGTGCGAAACTGCCCGCTGCCATCGGCCGCCACTACCAGCGGGCCGGTGGGTGGGGCAGTTTGGGCACGCAGCGTGCCAGCGCCAAGGCTGCATACGAGCAGTAAAAATAGCTTTTTCATTAGGGCGTGGTGGGTTGGGCAGCGGCACCAGCGGGGGCGGCTACGGCGTTCTTAGGCAAGGGCTTGGCCAAGTGCTCTTCGGTTAGCGCTACGTGCTGCGCCCGTAAGTCATTCACGACCAGCTGCGCCATTTTGCGCGCACCCAGCTCGTTGAAGTGCGTGTTGTCGGCGCGGCCCAGCGGGTAGTTGGGATGGTCGCCGGGGGCCAATTGCATGAACAGCAGCTTGGAGTTCTCGTCGCCGAATTGCTGAAGCAACTCGCGGCTCAGCCGGTCCATGTCTACCAGCAGCACCTTGTATTCTTTGGCCACTGCTAGCGTCGCCGCCGAATACAGAACGTGCGTCTCCTTAATGTGGCCTTCCTTATCGAAATATCGGCGCGTAACCGGCGTAAGCAGTATTGGCGTGGCCTTTTTGCTACGCGTTTCAGTTACGAATTTGATGAGGTTCTTGCGGTAATCCTCCGGTGTGGTATAGCGGTCCGGGTAATTCTGCGACTCGTCATTGTGCCCGAACTGAATGAACACGTAATCACCCGGTTGCAAGGCATCCACAACAGGTTGCCAGCGGTTTTCAGCCAGAAAAGTGCGCGTGCTGCGGCCATTCTGCGCCCGGTTATCCACGACCACGGTCGTGTCGAAAAACGTGCCTAGCGGCATGCCCCAGCCCGTTTCCGGAAACGTCGCCCGAATCTTATTGGCCATCGTAGAGTCGCCGATGAGGTAGAGCTTGGTTTTGTGCGGCGTTGGCGGAGATGCCTCCGTGAATGCCAACAGGCCTAAGAGTGCGACCGGCGCAAGCAGCTGCGGCAGCGAAAAGCGCATAGGGTGGGGGTAGAAAGGTTGAGTATCAGCGAGCGGATTCGCAGGTGTTACCGGGCCTGCGGGTCCACCGTCTTTTTCACCGCGCCCTGCGCCAAGTGGTCAATCAGTCCTAGCTTCAGCGTTCGCATATCGGCCAGCACCAGTTCGGCCATGCGCCGCGCACCTAGCTCGCTGAAGTGCGTGTTATCCTCGCGGCCCTCGGGATAATTTGGGTGCTCGCCGGGTGCCAAGTGGTTGAACAACAACTTAGAGTTTTCTACGCCGAACTGCTGCAATAGCGCCTGGCTGGTTCGGTCAAGGTCGATGAGCGGAGTATTTGTTTCGCGGGCTACGCCGCGTACTAGCTCGGCGTAGGCGGCGTGGGTTTCTTCGATTTTGCCAGCGTCGTCAAATTTGCGGCGGGCCACGGGCGTCAGCAATATCGGCTGGCCTTTGTGGCTGCGCGTTTCGCTCACAAAGCGCTTGAGGTTGGCTACGAACTCTGGCTCAGGCGTGTAGCTTTTCTTGGTAGGCACCTCATCGTTGTGCCCAAATTGAATAAAGACGTAGTCACCCGCATGCAGCTCGCTCACGACGGGCTGCCAACGGTTTTCGGCAATAAATGTCTTGGTGCTGCGCCCGTTTTGGGCGCGATTATCCACCGTCACTGTTTCATCAAAAAATGCCGTGAAGGGCATGCCCCAGCCCGTTTCGGGGTACGCCTTCACCTGCTTGATGGACATAGTAGAGTCGCCAATCAAATACACTTTGATGGGGGCAGGAGCCGCCGGCCGAAAGGCCAGCAGCGCTACGGCACTCAGCACGGCCGCAGCCGACAAAAAGCGGGAAAACATAGTCAGTGGGTGGGAAAAGGGAAAATCCAGTGGCTGCCTCCGCAGTAGCATCTCCGTTGGATAAGCCACAAACCTACTTGTTAGGTGGCCCGTTCGCTATATTTTTCTGCGCAATCGTTGCCGACAACGTTGCCGCTGGCGTACTAATCAGCAGGGACACAAAAAAGCCGGCCTCCCATGCGGAAGGCCGGCTTTGAAGCTTATAAAAAGCGCAGCTTATGCAGCTACTGCTTTCACCACGTCGCGGCGACGCTCTTTGATACGAGCAGCTTTGCCCGAGAGGCCGCGCAGGTAGAACAGACGAGCGCGACGAACCTGGCCGCGACGAATCAGTTCGATTTTGTCGATGTTGGGCGACAGCAGCGGGAAAATCCGCTCGGTGCCGATTTGGTTGGAAATCTTGCGCACGGTGAACGTCTCACCGTTGCTGCTGGGGTTACGGCGCTGAAGAACCACGCCTTGGAACTGCTGAATGCGCTCCTTGTTGCCCTCGCGGATTTTTACGTGGACGTTGATGGTGTCACCGGCAGCAAACTTGGGAAAGCTGGCGCGGCGCTCCTGGCCTTCGGCATTGATGAAATCGAGTAGTACGCTCATGGCGAAAAAATAAATTACAAAAGAGGGCAGCGCCGCTGCCCATCAGGTTGGTATTTTGCGAAACGGAGCGCAAAGATAGAAAATTACCGGCAGAAAAGCAAATAGTAGCGTGAAGTTTCGCTTCGCGAATCGTTGAATGACAACCATTCGTGCCCGACGCGACGCGGAGCTTCGTGCTACTCTGCCAGCAAATCAGGCCGTTTGGCTTGGGTGCGGGCCAGCGCCTGCTCGTGCCGCCATTCCTCAATCTTGGGCGTGTTGCCCGAGAGGAGGATTTCAGGCACTTCCAGTCCGCGCCATTCGGCGGGGCGGGTGTACACGGGCGGGGCCAGCAAGTTGTCTTGAAAAGAGTCGGATAAGGCCGATTCTTCGTTGCCGAGCACGCCGGGCAGCAGCCGCACCACAGCATCGACCAAGATGGCAGCAGCTAGCTCGCCGCCGCTCAGTACGTAGTCGCCCACGCTAATTTCGTGGGTAACGTAGTGGTCGCGAATGCGTTGGTCGATGCCCTTGTAGTGGCCGCAGAGCAGGATGATATTGCCTAGCAGCGACAGCTTATTTGCCAATGGCTGGCGCAGGGTTTCGCCATCGGGTGTGAGGAAGATGATGGCGTCGTAGGGCCGCTGAGCTTGCAGCTCGTCAATCCAGGCCGCGATGGGCTCGACGCGCAGCACCATTCCAGCCCCGCCTCCAAACAGATAGTCGTCAATCTGCCCGTGCTTATTAATAGCCCGGTCGCGTAGCTGGTGCAGGTGAATTTCGGCCAAGCCTTTTTCCTGCGCCCGCTTCACGATGGAGTGGGCGAAGGGGCTTTCGAGCAATTCGGGCTGGCAAGTTAGTATATCTATCCGCATCGCAGATTCAAACGGCCTTGACCGCAGATTTAACAGATTTAACGGATTGTGCGGATACGTCCGCAAGCGGGCGGGCTGACTTTTGGCCTTTGAAAAGGGCTAGTCCACGTTGGGGTTTTTATGAGCGCTGGGGTTCATATAAATGTCCAACAGCCCCTCGGGCATGTTGACAAACAGCTGTTTGGCTTCCATGTCGGCGTGGCTCACTAGCTCATCTACTACGGGCAGCAGCACTTCCTGGCCTTTGTAGCGCATGGCCAGCACGTCTTGCTGCGGGAACTCGTAGAAGTTTTCTACTACGCCCAGCGCGCCTTCTTTTTCGTCAATAACCTGGAAGCCAATAACGTCGTGGAAGTAGAACTGCGCGTCGCCAAGCTCGGGTAGCTCGCTCAGCGGCAGCCAAAGCTTGGAACCACGGAGCGGCTCGGCTTCCTCGATACGGTCGATGCCGCGCAATTTGAGCAGCACGCGCAGGCCAACCTGCGGATTTACGCGCTCTACCTGGTAGGCGATGAGCTTGGTGGGGGCAGCGGGCAGGGCCAGGTACACCGTTTTTAACTTGTCGTAGGTGGCCGCATCGTCCACATCCAGTTGGGCCGACATTTGGCCTTTCAGCGCGTGTGGCTTCACGATGAAACCCAGCTCAAAGCATTCTTCGAGAGTCATACCTGCTAGTTAGGTGATGAAGTGAGAAAGGAGGCGATTAGGCAAACTGCTGCAACTTACGCAGTGCGGAAAAAGAAGGAGGTGACTAAGCGGAGCCCGACGGTTGAACCCATCGGCTTCCCACTTAATCACCTCCTTACCTGTTACCTAAGCACCAAAAACTTAAGCGCCGGCTTCAGCCGAAGTTTCGGCAGTTTCCGTCGAGCCTTCGGTAGCTTCGCCTTCGGCAGCAGCGGCCGGAGCCGGAGTAGCGGCAGCCAGCGCGTCAGCTTGCTTCTTAGCCAAGGCAGCAGCGCGAGCTTCTTTCACCTTAGTTTCGGCAGCCAGGGCAGCAGCGCGGGTTTCGGCTTTGGTATCAACGAGGCCGGTTTTCTTGGCTTCGATTTTAGCGTCTTTCTCGCTCAACCAAGCCTGGTAGCGCTGGTCAGCAACTTCTTGGGTCAGTGCACCTTTGGTAACACCGAGCTGGAGGTGGCGACGCAGCAACACGCCACGGTAAGCGAGCATAGCACGCACCGTTTCGGTAGGCTGGGCACCATTCATCACCCAATAGAAAGCGCGGTCGCCGTCGTAGTTGATGGTAGCGGGGTTGGTGTTGGGGTTGTAGGTACCGAGTTTCTCGATGAAACGGCCATCGCGGGGAGCGCGGGCGTCGGCTACTACGATGTCGTAAGTCGCGGCCTTTTTGCGGCCACGGCGG
>CAXUKA010000384.1:0-6000 GCA_964251335.1 uncultured Hymenobacter sp. | reverse complement strand
GAGGCAGTTTGCTTGGTTTCTTCGGGCTGCTGCACGGTAGCAAGCTGGGTATCAAGGGCGATTTCGAGGCGGTCCAGCTCCAATTCGACCTGCCGGATAGCGTCTTCGCTGAATTTCGCCTGCCGGTGCAGGTCGACGAGCAGGTGGCGCTGGTGCTCAGTCACATCGAGGCGGCAGCGCAGCAAATTTTCAAATCGGATGGCGGCTTCCGACTCGGCTTCGGACGGGGGGTCCAGGTCGGTGGCTTCGTTGGCGGCGAAGGCCCCGTGCAGGCGGTGAGCCTGGCGGCGCATCACTTCGCGCAACGTGAGCAAGCCCGAGTCGGGCTGCGCGCCCTCGCCCGCAATGCGGGTATTCAGGTACTTGAGCGAGCCTTTGGTGAGGGCTAGGCGCAGCTCCTGCTCCTCGGCGGCGCGCTGGGCGGGCGATTCCTGCACGCCCAGCTTGCGCACCAGCCAGGGTAGGCTCAGACCCTGCACTACCAGCGTTATCAGAATGACAGTGAACGTGATAAACAGAATCACATCGCGCTGCGGGAAGGGCTGGCCGTTGCGCAAGGTAAGGGGCAGAGCCAGCGCCGTGGCCAGCGACACTACGCCGCGCATGCCGGCCCAGGAGGTGATGAAGAGATTGCGGCGCGGGGTACGCACTTCGTCGCGCCCGAGCCAGCGGCCCAGCCAGTGGCCGAGGTACGACACCGGAAACACCCAGCCCATCCGAATGGCAATTGCCACCACGCTCACCAGCACCCCGTAGCCAAGCGTCGACCAGATATGCCAGCCACCCAAGCCCTCCAGAATACTGCGCAGCTGTAGCCCTATCAGGATAAATACCAATCCATTAAGCAGAAAGCCCAGCACGTTCCAGACGCTATGCTTGAGCAAGCGCGTTTCGTTGTCGTAGATGTCGTGCGAGCGCCGGCTCATCATCAAACCCATAAATACCACGGCCAGCACGCCCGATACTTCAAAGTGCTCGGCCACCAGATATACCCCAAAAGGCAGCAGCACCGTGAGGGCTGTAATAAGTGTGGCATCGGTAAGAAAATTCTGGATGCGCACCATCGCGAAGCCCACTACCAGCCCGATGGCCGCCCCACCCAGCGCCACTACCACAAAGTGCCAGCTGGCATCCCAGAGGCTGAACACACCGCTCACCACCGCCGCCACCGCGTAGCGGTAGGCAATGAGCGCTGAGGCATCATTGATAAGGCTTTCGCCCTCAAGGATACTCGTGACGCGTCGCGGTAGCCCCAACCCTTTGGTGACGCTGGTGGCTGCTACGGCATCGGGCGGACTAACGATGGCCCCCAGCGTGAAACCTAGCGCCCAGCTAAACCCTGGAATGAAGAAGTGTGCCAGGGCGGCCACTACCGTGGTGGTCATAAAAACCAACCCAATGGCCAGCAGCGAGATAGGCCGCCTATTTGCTACAAACTCGTGCCACGAGGTATTGTAGCTGGCCTCATAGAGCAGCGGTGGCAGGAAGATAAAAAAGACTAGGTCGGGGTCAAGCGCCTCATCGGGCAGGCCAGGAATGAGCGCCAGCCCGCCGCCCACCAGCACTAGCAGCACCGGGTAAGGCAGCTTGATTTTTGGGGCGATGGCCGACAGCCCCACCAGCAGAGCCATGAGAAGTATTACAACGGAAAGGTGCTCCATAGAATGGAGTAATACGCAAGCCGGCCCGTTCAGGCTGAACAGTAGAAGTAACACCAAGCTCCAGCTTGGTGCATCGTTGTCGAGCCAAGGTGAATAAGCTGCCCACATGACTCACCAAGCTGGAGCTTGGCGTTACTTCGCTAATACTTCCAGTTGCCACGCTAGCTGCTCTTCCGTAATCGGGTACGGCTGGCCGTGGCGAATAGCCTGATATACTGCTTCAAACAGCCCGGCATAGCTGCCCGGTGCGGCCGCCACGGGCGTGGCTACGAGCATGCCATCGGGCTCGGCCAGCGTGAGGCGGCCTTCCTCGCCGGGTTGCTCATGGCCGTAGGCGGGGTCGGTGGGCTGCATACCGGCTTGCAGTTGAGCTTCCTGCGGGTCGGTGCGGTCTTTACGGAAGCTGCCCTGCGTGCCGTGCAAGATGAAGGCAGGGCCGGGGTCGGCCACCAGCAAGCTGGCGCTGAGGTACACGTGCAAGCCCTCGGGATAATGCAGATGTAGGCTGAAATAATCGGCTACCTGCGAATGTTCACGGTAACTACCCTGGACTTTCTCTACTTTCAACGGCTTGCCAAACAAACTAATAGCTTGGTCAAGCACGTGCGGCCCGAGGTCGAACACCAACCCAGAGCCGGGCGAGCTTGCATCTTCCTTGAATTTCTTAGGATTAAGCTGCGGCTTAAACCGGTCGTAACGGAAATGCACCTCGATGAGGCGGCCCAGTTGCCCGCTCTCCACCACGCGGCGCACACTGCTGAAATCGGTGTCCCAACGGCGATTTTGGTAAGCTAATAATTGACGATTTTGCTGCCGGGCGAGGTCGTATAGCTCGCGTATTTCGGCGGCGGTGGTAGCCACTGGCTTTTCGAGCAACACATGCTTACCGGCCAGCAGCGCCTGGCGCGCCAGGTCGACGTGCGTCGCGCTGGGTGTGTTCACCACCACCAACTCTAGGCTGGGGTCGGCGAGCAACTCGGCTACGCTGCCATAGCTATGAATATCCGGATAATCAGCTTGCATACGCTGTTCATTACGCTGCACCACGGCTTGCAAATCGAAACCAGGGTGCATGGTCAGAAACGGCGCGTGAAAAACCTTGCCCGACATGCCGTAGGCCAGCAAGCCGGTTTTGATGGGCGAAGAATCAGTGGAAAGAGTCATAGCGCGTGAGGATTCGCAAAGGGAAAAGAGGTTTCGCAAGGTAGCTAACATGCCACCTCGCAAAACCTCTTTTCACTTCGCGAAACCTCGCGCCTAGGCGACGGCCTCGGCCAACTCTTCAACCACTACTGCCGCTCGCAGCGGCTCGGCCAGCCGCACCACGCACACGCCGGGTGCGCGCAGCCATGCCGCTCGCGCTAGCTGCCCCAGCCCGATTGTGCCGGTGAGGTAATTACCACGCTGGCTAGAGCACAGTTGCTCCTGCACTACCGTGAAGTCGGCCAACTCAGGTGCATTAGCCTCGTCGTCAAACGTCACCAGCACATCAACTTCGGCCGCCTCAGGCGCTAGGGATAGGTGTGTATTCTGCTGAATTTTCTTGTACTCGTAACGGTAGCCATACGTGAGCGCCGACAAGTCGCTGAGCACCGCCGAAGCCGTAGGAAACGCCCCCGCCCCGCGCCCCAGAAAGAACTGCCGGTCGGCAAAGCCGCTCTGCGTCACCAGCCCATTAAATTCGTCGTGCACATTGCTCAATTCGTGGCCGGGAGCCACTAGCGTCGGCAACACCGCCGCCGCAATGCCACCATCGGGCAAGCGCCGAGCCTCCGCTACCAGTTTGATGCTCAAACCCTGCTCGCGGGCATACGCCGTCGCCAGCGGGCTGATGCGGTCGATGCCGACGGTCAGCAATTCCTCGGGCCCCGCCACTAGTCCGAAGGCGTGGGCGAGCAGCAATACTAGCTTGTTGCGGGCATCAAGGCCTTCTACATCGAGGGCCGGGTTGCTCTCGGCGAAGCCCAGCTTTTGCGCCTTGGCCAGCGCGTCGGCGTAGGGCTGCCCATCGCGATTCATAGCCGTGAGGATGTAGTTGGTCGAGCCATTGATAATGCCTTCGACCGAATCGAGCAGGTCGGTATCGTAGTACTCTTCAAGGTTGCGGATGACGGGCAGGCTGGCGCAGGCAGCCGCTTCGTAGAGCAGCGGCGTGCCCGTCGAGCGCTGCAACTCAATCAGTTCGGGCAGGTGCTCGGCCAGCATTTTCTTGTTGGCTGTTACCACTGCTTTGCCTTTTTGCAATGCCTCTTTTACAATGAGATACGCTTCATCAGCATTGTCAATCAGCTCCACAATTACGTCGAGGCTGGGGTCGTTGAGCAGGTCGTGCTTATCGAATGTGAACAGCTCGGCGGGTAAAGTGCGGGCTTTATTCCGGTCCTTCACCGCGATGCGGCCGATGCGGGCACGCAGGCCGGGCGTGCGCTCCAGCACCGCGTGCAGCCCCTGGCCCACCACGCCGAAGCCGAAGAGGCCGATGGTTATGTTAGTACGGGTCATAAATTCAGCAGTAGCGCGAAGCTCTGCTTCGCGGGCGAGCACAGCGAGCAGCCACGGTCGGAGCGTCCGGTCCCGTATGCTCGCTGCGCTCGCGCACGAAGCGGAAGCTTCGCGCTACATTCTTTTAAGCTAAAGCCAACTCTCCTTCCGTCGTCACCACATGCTCAGCCTTGGCCGCCGCCAATTGGTCCAGCGCCTGCGCCAAATCCGCAATCAAATCCTCAGCATCTTCCAGACCCACGCTCAGGCGCACCAACCCATCGCACACACCGGCAGCGCGGCGCTGGTCTACGGGAGTCGACTTGTGGGTCATGGTGGCGGGGTGGCAGAGCAGGCTTTTCGCACCGCCCAGGCTTTCAGCTAGTTTAAAGTACTTGGTCGAAGTCACCAGTTTAGTAGCGGCTTCGATGGTGTCTTCGCTCAAGGCCAGGGCCACGATACCGCCGTGCCCGTCGGGCTGCTGGCGCTGGGCTACTGCGTAGTTGGGATGGCTTTCGAGGCCGGGGTAGTACACGCGGGCCACTTCGGGGCGCGTTTCAAGAAATTTAGCTACCGCCAAAGCCGACTTGCTGGCGCGCTCAATACGCAGCGGCAGCGTTTCGATGCCCCGAATAACCAGGAAGCAATCGAATGGCCCCAAGATACCACCCGAAGCATTTTGAATGAATTTCAGCTCTTTAGCAATCTCGGGCGTCTTGGCTACCGCAATGCCAGCAATGAGGTCAGAGTGGCCGCCGAGGTACTTGGTGCCGCTGTGTACTACGATGTCAGCGCCTAGCTCAATGGGCCGTTGCAGGATGGGCGAGGCAAAGGTATTGTCCACACAAAGTAGACAGTTGTGCGCCTTGGCGATAGCCGAGATGGCGGCGATATCCGACACTTTCAGCGTGGGGTTGGAAGGCGATTCCAGCCAGATAAGCTTAGTTTTGTCGGTGATGGCGGCGGCCACGTTTTCAGCCACCGTAGTATCGCAATACACGATATCGATACCCAAACGACGGTACACATGCTCGAACAAGCGGAACGCGCCGCCATAAATATCATCAATAGCAACTATCTGGTCGCCAGCCGATAGGAGTTTCACTACGGCATCAATGGCGGCTAGGCCGCTGGCGAAAGCGTAGCCCGAGTGGCCGCCTTCGAGCTCGGCTACCAGGTTTTCGAGGGCGAGGCGGGTGGGGTTGCCGGTGCGGGCGTAATCAAAGCCTTTGTTGACACCGGGCGCTTCCTGCACGTAGGTCGAGGTCTGGTAGATGGGCACCGCGATAGCGCCGGTTTGCTCGTCGACGGGGATGGCGTGGAGGAGGCGGGTTGCAATAGACATGGCAAGAGAAGTTTAGTGTTTGAGTGAACAATAAACCCCTATTTCCCAAGCACCTAGTCAAGAATCTCTTACCGAAAGGGCGTAAAAAAAGCCCCTCCGACAAGTCAGAAGAGCATACACCGTGGCCACGGTAAGGCATCTCGTAGACTTATCTTCTCCTGAAACCTGGCCGAAGCCGTGTCTCAGAACAGGAATTAGCACCTTCGCATTGCTGCTGGTTGCTAAGGCATCGCAGGGCCTGTCCCTCCGCCTTTCTTGATAAGTGCCCCGGTAAAGGAGCATGCCACAAAGGTAGAAGCGAAAATTTGGCTTCTGCAAGCGTTTCCCGAAAAATAATTTAGCATCAGCACTAACAACCCGGTGGTCATGCAGAGCGCAGCGAAGCATCTCGCGTGCTGCACTAACCTCAAAAACGTCAAGGATTACTGCGCCACGCGAGATGCTTCGCTGCGCTCTGCATGACAACTCGTTTGGCTATTTTACAGCATTTTAACTCCCTTATAAAGCTGTGTC
>CAXUKA010000383.1:0-6014 GCA_964251335.1 uncultured Hymenobacter sp. | reverse complement strand
GGCTTCAGCAGCGCGGCGTAGCGGTTGGGGTCGTTGAGGACGGCTACGGCGGCCTGGATGTTGGGGTCGTCGTCGAAGCTGGCTTCGGTGCGGCCTTTTTCGTAGTAGTAGCGCGACACGATTTCCGATTCCAGGATTTCCTTGATTTCGGGCTTGAATCGCTGTAAGTCGTTGGCTTTGTTGACAGTAACTTTTTTCTTGATGGCTTCCAGCTCCACTTTCACGTCGTCGTAGTGCTTTTCTTCCTTCACCTTTTTGGTGAGGTCGGTGAGGGAGCGCTCGGCGTCGGTGCTGTAGGCGATGTTCTTGTTTTGCAGGTAGGCCACGAACTTCTGGTAGTCGGCATCGGTGAGCTTGAACTGCTTGGCCGGGGCGATGGTGGTGTGCTCGGAGCGGAAGCGCGTGGCGTAGTCGAAGAGGTAGCTCTTCTGGATGAGCACGCGGGTAATATCGGCGATTTCGCGGTCCTGAATGTCGATATCGGGGGCCACGCCGCCGCCGTCGTACACAATGCGACCGGCCTGGGTTTTGAAGGCCGTGCGGAGCGAATCGGGGAATTTGGTGAGGGCACCGTCTTCAGCGCGGTGCGAGTAGTCGATTTCCTGAATGCAGCGGCCGCTGGGGATGTAGTACTTAGCGGTGGTCACCTTCAGCTGCGAGTTGTAGCTGAGGGGGCGCGTGGCTTGCACGAGGCCCTTGCCGAAGGTGCGCTCGCCCACCAGCACGGCGCGGTCATAGTCTTGCAGCACGCCCGACACGATTTCCGAGGCCGAGGCCGAGCGGTTGCTCGTGATGATGGCGATGGGAATCTGGGTATCGAGCGGCACGTCGAGCGCCTTGTAGGTTTTATTCCACTCGGTTACTTTGCCCTTGGTGCTTACTACATCCAAGCCTTTGTCAACGAATAGGTTGGAGATATTCACCGCCTCGTTGAGCAGGCCGCCGGGGTTGTCGCGAATGTCAAAAATCAGCTTCTTAGCGCCTTGTTCCTTTAGCTTCACCACGGCATTGCGCACCTCGCGGCCGGCATCGACGGTGAAGCCGCCGAGCTGGAAGTAGCCGATTTCCGGGGTCAGCATGCCGTAGTACGGCACGTTGTTGACCTGAATTTTATCGCGGGTAATGTCGATTTCGACCGGCTTATCCTGGCCGTAGCGCGTCACGATGAGCTTTACCTGCGACTGCGCCTGGCCTTTGAGCAGCTTGCTAATGTCGGCGTTGGTCTTCTTATCAACATTGATATTGTTGATAGTCAGGATTTCGTCGCCGGGCAGCAGACCTGCTTTCTGGGCGGGATAGCCTTCGTAGGCGCTCTGCACTACGGTCTTGCCGTTGCGCTTCACCACCACCGCGCCGATGCCACCGTACTGCCCGGTGGTCATGGTGCGGAAGTCTTCGATATCGTCCTCGGGGATGTAGTTGGTGTACGGGTCCAGCGACTTGAGCATGCCGTCGATGCCGGTTTTCACCAGCTTGCCGGGCGTGATTTCGTCCACGTAGTACGTGTTCACCTCCTTGAAGAGCGTGGCGAAAATGTCCAGGTTTTTGGCAATCTCGAAGTACCGTTCGCTGTCGGAAGCGGCGCGGAAACTAACGAGGCCCAGCGTGCCGAGGCCGAGGGTAGCGAGAACTTTAGTACGGGTAGTCATCGGCGGAAAGATAACAAAGAATAGGCCAGGAAAAGCCAGTGCTTAGCACCACTTCCCGCCACTTCACTGTAAGATAAGCAATACTACGGCGCGGGTTGCACCAGAGCTTCCGCCAGCAAACGATTCAACCCGGAAATTAATTTTTTTTCTATCAGCGGCAGCTCACTTTTTTCTTTGCCGGTGTACAGAATGCCCAATAGCGCCACCGGATGGCCGTTTTCAGCTTCCAGCAAACGGTATTTATTCAGGCGATACGCCTCACGCAACAGGCGCTTGAGGCGGTTGCGGTCCACGGCCCGCTTAAAAGTGCGCTTGGGCACCGTGATGAGTACCTCGGGCGGGGCGGTGGTGCGCGCCGAGGCGGGCAGCCACGTCAGGCGCAGCGGGTACACGCCGAGCGAAGGATTTTGCCGATTAAAAAGTTGCTCAATGCGCTTTTTGCTGCACAAGTGCTCCGCTTTCGGGAATGTATAGCTTCTCTCAGCGGCTAGCTGAGAGCTGTTAGCTGTTAGCTCATCCACATCAACACAATTAAAAAGAATAGCGAAGCCGCATTGTAGCGGCAGTTATTCCTGGCAAAACCAGGAAATAACCTGCCCCAACAATGCGGCTATCTGCGAAGCTAACAGCTAGTAGCTATTGGCTAACAGCTATTAAAGACTAGCGCTTGTGACGGCCTTCGTCCGATACGGTGAGGCGCTTGCGGCCTTTAGCACGGCGGCGGGCCAATACGTTGCGGCCGTTGGCCGATTCCATGCGGGTGCGGAAGCCGTGCTTGTTGCGGCGCTTGCGCTGTGAGGGCTGGTAGGTACGTTTCATGTCTAATCAAATTGCCAGTTGGGCCGGCAAAGGTACGAATTTAGGTTTACAATAACAAGGCGTTAGGGGAAGAATGCCGACTAGTGCTTGTTGAGGTAGAGACGCATCCTTGTGTCTTGCGTTAGAAAGCGCTCCAGCAAGCGCCTCTCTACCCCGCGCTTGCAGCCGAACAACGCGGAGACGCAAGGATGCGTCTCTACATCTGCACCTAGCTTTACCGCCCGCATTTGCCGTCACTGTCCATGACCTACTACCACGTTTCGTTCGAGAATCCGCTCACGTTTTACCTGCAAATCCAGCTCATGGTGGAGGTGCCGGCCGATGCTCCGGCTCCACTGGCTTTGCAACTACCCGCTTGGCGGCCAGGACGCTATGAGCTGCAAAATTTTGGGCAGAAGATTCAACGGGTAGAGTTTAATGATGCTGAAACGGATGAAGCCCTCCCCTACCGCAAAGTCACCAAGGACCGCTGGGAAGTGACCGGCGCCGCCGGCCGCAGTGTGCGCGTGCGCTACAATTTCTACGCCCACCAAATGGATGCCGGCGGCTCGTGGCTCGACGAAACGCAGCTGTACCTGAACCCCGTGCAGGCGCTCATGTACGCCGAAGGCCACCAGGACCTGCCGTGCCAGCTCACGCTGGTGCTGCCGCCCGACTGGCGCTTGGCCTGCGGCCTGCCACAATCAAAAGCCAATGTATTAGAAGCCAAAAACTTCGACCAGCTGGCCGATGCGCCACTTATTGCCAGCCCCACCATTCAGCACCAGCAGTACGAAGCGGGCGGGCTGCCCTTCCATGTGTGGGCGCAGGGTGAGGAAGCTTTAATAAATTGGCCGCGCTTATTGGCTGATTTTAAGGCTTTTTCGGAGGAGCAGCTGACGCTATTCGGTGGCTTTCCGGTACAGGAGTATCACTTCTTGAACCAGTTTTTGCCCTACCAGCACTACCACGGCGTAGAGCACCACAACTCGACGGTTATCACGCTGGGGCCGGCCGAATTGCTAATGCACGAGGCGCTGTATAAGGAACTGCTGGGTGTGAGCTGCCACGAGCTGTTTCATACCTGGAACATCAAGGCCATTCGCCCGGCCGAGATGCAGCCCTACGACTACGCCCGCGAAAATTATTTCCGCACCTGCTACATCGCCGAGGGCATCACGACCTACTACGGCGATTATTTACTAACCCGCAGCCACGTGCGCACGCCGGCCCAATACTTCGAGGAGTTGAATACGGTGCTGCGCAAGCACTACGCCGACGCGGGCGGCCAAAATCTCTCGCTTGCCGATGCCAGCATGGACCTCTGGCTCGACGGCTACAAGCCCGGCGTGCCTGACCGCAAGGTGTCGGTGTACCACAAAGGCGCACTTTCGGCGCTGTTACTCGACCTCACCATCCGGCAGCTGCACGGCCACGCCCGCAGCCTCGACGATGTGATGCGCCGCCTCTACGAAGACTTCGGCAAAACCGGTATCGGCTATACCGACGAGGACTACGCCCGCATTGTGGCTGAAGTGGCCGGCCGCAAAATGCAGGTCTACTTCGATAAATTCATCAACGGCACCGCACCCCTGCAAGAGCCGCTCGACAAGGCTCTGCACACCGTAGGCTGTCAGTTGGTGGCCTATGAAAACGCTTCCGCTTCGGAAGGCATTTTCGGCTTCCGCACGGTGGTGAAGAATGAGCGCACAGAGGTCACGTACATCTGGCCCAGCTCACCGGCAGCCGCAGTGCTTACTGTCGATGATGAAATTATCGCCATCAACGGCCGCCGCGTCGATATGAATTTGCAAAGCCTGCTCAGCACGGGCGCACCGCTGTATGAGGTGGCGGTATTCCGGCAAAATCGGCTGGTGCTGGTGGAACTGCTGGCGCAGGTGGGCACGTCATTTGGGCCGCGCTATGCGATAGAGAAGCTAGCCGAGGCTGATGAAACGCAGAAAGCGGGGTATCAGAAGTGGCTAGGCTGGGAATT
Source organism: uncultured Hymenobacter sp. (assembly GCA_964251335.1). Taxonomy (GTDB): domain Bacteria; phylum Bacteroidota; class Bacteroidia; order Cytophagales; family Hymenobacteraceae; genus Hymenobacter. The sequence continues at coordinate 1,571 of CAXUKA010000383.1, read as the reverse complement.
TTAAGTTAATCCTTACACGCTGACAACCAGTCATTTTTGGGCATGAAGAAATATTATTTCCTTTTGCTTGCGCTGGCTGGCTGTAGGCAAAATACCACTGAGCACCAAGCAGCTAGCGCCTCGGAAGCTTCTAAAGCTCCCATAGTTAAACCAACAATTCCGGTTAAATCAGCAGATACTTATGCCTCTGGCGACCGGGAAGAAAGCGGGCTTAATGACACGCTACACGTTGGCAATGGCATAGTGCTTCAGTTGAAGCCGGGTAGCAAAAGTGATTTTGCTAATGCGCCGCGTATGCGTACTTATAATTCAGAGACTTATGCAGAGCAGAAATATTTAAATCAAGAACCTCCCAACCGAGTGCGTAGAAACAAGCACAGACTTTATCTAACGCTCTTAAATGGAAAGCATCTCCTTCTTTCCGATAACACTTATGAGATGCGAGGCGACCAGAATGAGGAAATAGATACTTATTATGAATTTAAAGGCAGCGTCCCGCACTTACCGTATTGGATGGTAGATAGCACAGTATATGAAGGCATTACCACTTTACTTATTCATAAAAACACTGGAGTTATTAGCCGCTTATGGGGTTACCCAGTTTTTTCGCCTGATAAACGCCACTTCGTGGTGCCTAGCCCAGCCCTTGATAGCGACATCGAACTGAATGGACTACAGCTTTTTGATAATTCGACCTCTGTACCGACACTACGTTGGGAAAGAACACTTATTCATTGGGAGCCCTCCCGAATACATTGGCTTGATAATCAGACGTTGGCTATTGAACAAAGACGCTTAGAGTTAAAAGGGAGAATCAGCTACGTCCGCCTGATTCTTCCCAACTGAAAAGCCCCGCCCCACCGGAATACCGGTAGGGCGGGGCTTTTGCCTGAAACTAAGGTAGCTTAATGCTTCGAGTCGCCGCCTTTGCCCACCTTGCCGGAGTTTACCGATGCGGGGTGGTTGCCTTGCGGGTTGTTGCGGATGTTGTTTACGCCGTGGCCGGCGCTGTTGCCGTCGGTGGTATTGCCGTGGGCCGATACGTCGGTTGTGTTCGGGCTTTGTACCTGGGTGCTTTTCCGTTTGGTATTGGCAGCCGGGTTGACGGATGTTTTATCGTTCGTCAGGTCAGTTTCTTTTTTGGCAAGTGACATAGCTGAAAAGAATAAGGTGGGTACCTGTTCTTTTACCGATGTCAGGGCAATGAGGTTGTGTTTTTTGTAAAACGGAGTGGTACTCCGTTTCTGCGTCAGCAACGACAAACGGAGTACTATACCGTTTTACTGGCCAGCTAGCTTTTCCAGCGCGGCTTTAAACTCGGGCGTGTCGTAGTCGGCCATGCCGCTGTGGCGGTCGGCCACCCGGCCCTGCGGCGTGAGGATAACAGTATAGGGAATGGACGACGTAGCGAACGGCGCCCCCAGCGGCGCGGCCGGAAAAAACACCGGCATCGTGAAGTGTTTGCGCTTGAGCAAGGCCCGCGCCTTATTTTGGTTTTCATCGAGCGAAATCAGTACAAAAGCGACTTTGCTCGTGTCCACTTTTTGGTAAAGCGCTTGCAGGCCCGGCAT
>CAXUKA010000382.1:0-6017 GCA_964251335.1 uncultured Hymenobacter sp. | reverse complement strand
GAATTAGGTTGAGCACGACGAAGATGAACAAAAACATGGTGAGGTAGACCACCAACATTAGCTTACCTAGCGGCTTCAGCGTGTCAATGCCATACTTGCCAATGGTGAAGGCCATACCGCCAAACGCGCCAATAGGCGCCAGCTTCATTACCAGCGCTAGCACCCCAAACATGGCCTGCGACAGCCGCTCGAACGTGCGTACCAGCGGCTGCCCTGCTTCGCCCAAGCGATTGATGGCCAACCCAAACAGCACTGAGAACAGCAACACTTGCAGAATATCGCCCTTGGCAAATGCGCCTACCACATTGTCGGGCACGATGTGGGTAAAGAATTCGACCCAGTTCATTTCGCCGGCCTGAGCGGTGTATTTGGCGGCTTCCTCGGTGCTTTTGCTGTTTTGAAGCACCGCTTGGGCAGTGGCCTGCACGCCTGCGCCGGGCTTGGTGAGGTTGGCTACAGCTATACCGATGGCCAGAGCCAGGGTGGTTACTACCTCGAAGTATAGCAGGGCTTTGCCCCCTACCCGGCCCACTTTTTTGAGGCTACCCATGCCCGCGATGCCCAGCACCACCGTGAGAAAAATGATGGGTGCTATCAGCATCTTGATGAGGCTGATAAACGTATCGGCCACGGGCTTGAGGGCCGCGCCGAATGTGGGAAATCGGTACCCCACCAACACGCCCAGCGCAATGGCGGTGAGTACCTGCACGGTAAGGTTGGAATACCAGCGTTTCATAAAACAATTGCGGAAGGAATGGGCATGAAGATAGCGCGGCACTAGAGCAGTGCTGTGCATTTGCCCGAGCGCGTCTTGCAAAAAGAAAGCGCTTGCCACTGTGAGTTAGTGACAAGCGCTTTCTTTTTACGTCAAGCGGTTTCTTGGGCCAGAAACCTTTTACACTGCTTGCTCGACGGCCACCCGAGGCGCGCCGGCCAGGATATCGGCGCTGGCATAGTCAGCATATTTCTGGAAGTTATCCACAAACTTCTGAGCAAGGTCGGCGGCCGTTTGGTCGTAGGCGGCGGGGTCGGCCCAAGTCTGGCGTGGGTCGAGCAAGTGCGTAGGCACGCCGGGCACGGTGGCCGGCACCAGCACCCCGAATACAGGATGAGCTTGATAATCCACCTCATTGAGCTGCCCGGTGAGGGCGGCCGTAATCATGGCGCGGGTATAGCTCAGCTTCATGCGCGAGCCGGTGCCGTAGCTGCCGCCTGTCCAGCCGGTGTTGATGAGCCACACGTTTACGTCGGGGTGCTCGTCCATTTTCTGGCCCAGCATTTCAGCGTAGCGGGTGGGGTGCAGCGGCAAAAACACCTGCCCAAAGCACGCCGAAAACGTAGTTTGTGGTTCGGTGATGCCCATTTCGGTGCCGGCGACCTTAGCCGTATAGCCCGACATGAAATGGTACATGGCGTGCGACTTGTCGAGCTTGCTGATGGGCGGCAGCACCCCGAAGGCATCGGCCGTGAGGAAGAAAATATTTTTGGGCGAGCTGCCCACCGAGGGCTCTACGGCATTAGCGATGTAGTGAAGCGGGTAGGCGGTGCGGGTGTTTTCGGTCACGCTGGTGTTAGCGTAGTCCACAGTGCGGGTGCCGGGCACGAAGCGCGTATTCTCGACGATAGCGCCGAACTTAATGGCGTTCCAGATTTCGGGCTCCTTCTCGGCACTCAGGTCGATAACTTTGGCGTAGCAGCCGCCCTCGAAGTTGAAAATGCCTGCACTGGGCGTCCAGCCGTGCTCGTCGTCGCCGATGAGGCCCCGGTTGGGGTCGGCCGAGAGCGTGGTTTTGCCAGTGCCCGAGAGGCCGAAGAAAATGGCCGTGTCGCCGGCCGCACCCACGTTGGCCGAGCAGTGCATGGGCAACGTCTGGCGCTCGTGGGGCAACAGGTAGTTCAGCACCCCAAAAATGCCTTTTTTCATCTCGCCCGCATAGCCTGTGCCACCTATTAGAATCAGCTTCTTCGTAAAGTTGATGATGGCGAAATTGGCTTGCCGCGTGCCATCTACAGCCGGGTCGGCCTCGAAACCGGGCGCGCAGATGATGCTGAAGTCGGCCGCCCAGCTGGTGTCGGCTCCGGGCTCGGGGCGCAGGAACAGATTGTAGCAGAATAGGTTGTGCCAGGCTAACTCATTTACTACCCGCAGTTTGAGTTGATAGTCGGGGTTGGCCCCGGCGTAGCCTTCACGCACGTAGAGGGTTTTATCGGCCAGGTAGGCCACCATTTTCTGGTGCAGCTGGTCAAACTTGTCGGCGGCGAAGGGAATATTCACCTCGCCCCACCACACGCTTTCGGTTGTGTTTTCGTCGCGCACCACAAACCGGTCTTTGGGCGAGCGGCCCGTGAACTTTCCGGTGTCGGCCATCAGCGCGCCGGTATCGGTGAGCACACCCTCGCCGTGGCATAAGGCCGCTTCGACCAGCGCGGCGGGCGGCAGGTTGAGCAGCACCTCCTTGGCCTGGCTGATGCCCAATGGTTGGAGGCGGTGAAGCATGGTGAGGTTAAGAAAATTGGACATGAAAAATGGGGTTGGGTGGGAGAAAGGGGCAGTAGGCAAGTAGCTTTTCAGAAAACGAAAGTGCCAACAATCGTTTGCGGTACAAAGCAACAACCGAACAGGCGGATTTTTCCTGACAACGCTCTTTGCAGCTAGCCGTTTGTGCTTGGCAGCTCGGCAGCAAAGCGGATAGCAAGCCGAGTGCCGGCCACCGTCAAAAAGCGCAGCAGCCTGATGCTAATGCAGCCCGCGATGTAGTGAGTAGAGTATGACGCGCACCCCGCCGCGCTGGTCTTCGCCAAGCCGCCGCGCCGGGCCAAGCCGCGTTATAAGCGAACAGCTACCGCCTATTTTCGTCCTATGCCCGCGTCTCTCCACTACCCGCACAACGATTTTGAAGCCCAAAGCTGGCAGCACCTGCAAGACCTGGTTTTTCGCGACACCTGGGATGCCCGCCTCGGGCGCTACCGCTCGCCCTTTGTGTACCGGGGCATGCGCAGCTTTGGCTATACGCTGAGCACCAGCCTCCAGCGCCTGGGCGGCAACTACCACGAGCTGGAACACCACCTGCTCCGCAACTTCCGCAAGTACGCCCGCGACACCACCACGCCGCCCAGCGCCACCGTTTGGGACTGGCTGGCGCTGGCCCAGCACCACGGCCTGCCCACCCGCCTGCTCGACTGGACGTACTCGCCCTACGTGGCCCTGCACTTCGCCACCGACGACCTCCACGCCTACCACCAAGATGGCATTATCTGGGCCTTGAACTACGTGAAAGCTGCCGAGCAGCTGCCGCCCGCCCTGCAGGGCGTACTGGCCCGCGAAGGCTCCAACGTGTTCACGTCCGACCTGCTGGCCCCCGCCACCCCCAGCCTGCGCGCCCTCGAAGAGCTGCAAACCGAGCCCTTCGTGCTGTTTCTGGAGCCGCCCTCGCTCGATGCGCGCATCGTGCACCAGTACGCACTGTTTTCGTGCATGAATACCCCGCAGGCCGTGCTGCACCAGTGGCTGGCGGCGCACCCCGAGCTATTTTTCCGCATCCGTATTCCGGCCCGCCTCAAGTGGGAAGTGCGCGACAAGCTCGACCAGGCCAACATCACCGAGCGCGTGCTAATGCCGGGGCTGGGTGGCCTCAGCAGCTGGCTGCACCGACACTACTCGTCGGCCCAGGGCCGGCCGGTCACGGGCGACGGGGCCGAGCTACCGGGGTAATTCCACTTAAAAAAAAGAGGCTGTTTCCAGGGTGGAAACAGCCTCTTTTCTAATTATTAATAACCAGGACCACGGCCCGGGCCGGGCGGTGGGCCGGGGCGGCCGCCGCGCTCGTGGTGCCCACGCGATGGCCCTTCGCGGCGCACGCAGGAGCCAAGGGCCAGGGTGCCCAGTAATACCAAGGGTAAAATGCGGCGAAACAGGAACAGCTGCATAATCAGGGTGTTTGGAGGTGAATGGATGACCTATTTAACGACTCTCTACTGTCCGGCGTTGACCTGTTAGGCGGTGTTATGCGGGCGTTGGTCGGCTTTGTTGGCTATCCTACTAGTATCAAAAAGGCTGCTCCCATTTCGGAGAGCAGCCTTTTGTGTTTATTATATCGTTACTAATAGCCCCTTCTATACGGGCCGGGGGGCGGTGGTGGGGGCGGCGGGCCATAAGGACGGCCATAGCCATGCCGATGACCTCGGGGCGGAGGTGGCGGGCCGTAGCTCCGCACCACGCACGAGCTGAGCCCCAGCGTGCCCAGCAGTAGCATAGGCAATACGCGGCGAACAAAAATGGTGAGCATTACAGAAAAGGTTGAAGTGAGAAAGAAGTGGCTTACCAGCCTATAAACGGAAGCTGATAGCGAAGCGTTTACAGCTTCGTCGATACTCCATTGGCATTTATCGGGCCAACTCGCCGTATATTTGTCTGGCAATACGGTTTTCTGCTAAACCCCCTGTTGCTATGGCTGACCATGCCACCCCCAAAATCGCCTTCGAGGCTCTGACCTACGACGACGTACTGCTGCTACCCGCCTACTCGGAAGTACTTCCGCGCGATGTAGACCCCGGCACCCAGCTCACCCCCCGCATCCGGTTGCACCTGCCCCTCATATCGGCCGCAATGGATACCGTGACCGAGGCCAGCATGGCTATTGCCCTAGCCCAGGAAGGTGGCCTTGGCATCATTCATAAAAACATGAGTGTGAAGGCCCAGGCCGACCAGGTGCGCCGCGTCAAGCGCTCCGAGTCGGCGGTTATTCTCGACCCCTTCACCCTACCGCCCACCGCCACCCTGGACGAAGCCAACCGCCTGATGCGCAAGCACCACATTGGCGGCGTGCCCATCGTGGAGGCCGACGGCCGCCTGGTAGGCCTCATTACCAGCCGCGACCTGCGCTTTGAGCGCGACCTGAGCCCGCTGGTGACCACCGTGATGGTGCCGCGCGAGCGCCTAGTAGTGGCCCCCGCCGGCACCGACCGCGCCGAGGCCGAAAACATGCTGCAAGACCGCAAGGTGGACAAGCTGCCCCTGGTAGATGCCGATGGCCGCCTCACCGGGCTGATGACCTACAAAGACATTCGCAAGCGCCGCCGCGCCCCCTACGCCAGCAAAGACGCGCAGGGCCGCCTACTGGCCGGGGCCGCCGTGGGCGTAACCGCCGACCTGACCCAGCGCGTAGCCGCCCTCGTCGAAGCCGGCGTTGATATTATTAGCATCGACACCGCCCACGGCCACAGCAAGGGCGTGCTCGACGCCGTGCGTCTCATCAAGCAGCAATACCCAAACCTCGACGTGATGGCTGGCAACGTAGCCACCGCTTCGGGAGCTCGCGCTCTGGCCGATGCCGGGGCTGATGTAGTAAAAGTGGGCGTAGGCCCCGGCTCTATCTGCACCACGCGCATCATTGCAGGTATCGGGGTGCCCCAACTTTCGGCCGTGCTGGAGGCCGCCAAAGGCGTAGCCGGCACCAGCGCCACCGTGGTGGCCGATGGCGGCATCAAGTTCTCGGGCGATATCGTGAAGGCCCTGGCCGGCGGCGCCGCCGCCGTAATGGTAGGCTCACTGCTGGCGGGCACCGACGAGTCGCCGGGCGAGCTTATTATCTACGAAGGCCGCAAGTACAAGACCTATCGCGGCATGGGCTCGGTAGAGGCGATGGAGGACGGCTCGAAAGACCGGTACTTCCAGGATGCCGAAGACGATGTGAAGAAACTGGTGCCCGAGGGCATCGTGGGCCGCGTGCCTTTCAAAGGGGCCGTAAACGAAGTGCTGTACCAAATGGCCGGTGGCCTGCGCGCCGGCATGGGCTACGTGGGTGCCGCCGACCTACCGGCGCTGCAAGCTGCGCAGTTTGTGCGCATTACGGGCGCTGGCTTGCGCGAAAGCCACCCGCACGATGTGCAGATTACCCGCGAAGCGCCCAACTATTCAAGCCGCTAATGACCGACGCGGGCGGCCGGTGTGCCGCCCGCGTTAGGTTGTCGGGCCGAAAAGCGTACTTTTGCTTTTCCAATGGCTAGGCGAAAATAAG
>CAXUKA010000381.1:0-6088 GCA_964251335.1 uncultured Hymenobacter sp. | reverse complement strand
CTGCGCTCATCGGTACTGCGGTCGAGGTAGCTGCCAAGCTTGTCGATAGGAGCACCGAAGCTCGTAAGCAACGAAAATTCCTTAATCTGCCGGGGTGTGAAGCTCAGGCCGCGGCGAGCGGCGATAGCTTGGAGGGCCGCAGCCTTGGTAGGCTGCTTGTCGATACCGATAAACACACGCTTGTCTTTATCAACTATCAGCGTGAGAATGTCGCTGTCCGGGGCCAAGATGTCCGAGGTCGAGGAAGGCGTGTCCACTACTACAGCTTCTTCAGGCCGGAACTGGGTCGTGAGCATGAAGAACGTTACCAGCAGAAACGCCAGGTCCACCATCGGGGTCATGTCCAGCGACGGCGAGGTGCGATGCGGTTTTACTTTGGGCATTGCCGGGTGAGGTTAAAGGTGGCGAAAACTGACTTTGGGCATAGAAAGGAGCTAGGGGTGAAACAATCGAAGCGGCCCGTCAAGGCTGCTTTCGATAGGATGATGCCTAGTGTTATTCAATTGCACACGCAATCAGAAAAAAAAGTGGGGCAGCGGCTGATTTAACACCGCCAGCCCCCTTTTTGTGCCAGCAGCCTACGATTCCTGACCTTTTGCGCCGTGTTGAGCAGCGAAGGTTTGGATGATGCTGAAGCCAGCTTCGTCGATGCTGTAGGTCAGCTCGTCAATCTTGCTGGTGAAGTAGTTATACCCCACGATAGCCAGTGCCGACGTACCGATACCCAGTGCCGTGTTGATAAGTGCTTCCGAGATACCCGATGCCAGGGCAGTAGCGTCAGGGTTACCAGCTTGGGCCAGGGCCTGGAAGGCCTTAATCATGCCGAATACCGTGCCGAGCAGACCGGTAAGCGTAGCTACCGAAGCGATGGTCGAGATGATAACCAGGTTTTTCTCCAGCATCGGCAACTCCAGCGCGGTGCTTTCTTCGATTTCTTTCTGGATAGCGAGTACGCGCTGGTCGGTGTTCATAGTGTGCTCGCGGCCCATTTCCTGGTATTTTTTCAGGCCGGCGCGAACTACGTTGGCTACCGAGCCTTTCTGCTGGTCGCAGAGGGCAATGGCACCAGCGATGTCATTTACATTCAGCTTCTGGCGTACACCGCGTACAAACGACTCGATGCTTTTGCTGCCTTTGGCTTTGGCAATGGTGAGGGCACGCTCAACAGCGAATGTGATAACGCAGAGGAACATCGTCATCAGGAACGGTACAATAACACCGCCTTTGTACATCGTAGCCAAGTAGTCGCCGGGAAGAGGGTCATTGGTGTTGACGCCACCTTTGAAGCGGCTGCCGTCGCCCATTACGAAAGCGAAAATCAGCTCAGCGAGGATGAACGAAACGATAATGACGCCTACCGAAAACAGCGAGGCGCCGCCGCTGCTTTTAGCAGATTCAGCAGCCTTGGGAGCAGCGGCCGGGGTAGTGGGCCGGGCGCCCGGGTTTACAGCATTTTTCTGTTCCATGTGTCCGGGAAGTGTGAGAGGTGGGGGTTGGGTTGAAGGGTAAATGGTTAAACGGAAAAAAGACTTAACTACTAGTGCGGGATAAAACCAACCAGCAGGCCTAAGCAACTTCCGGGGCCGAATCTACGCCTAAGCCACGAAAATCGCTGACAAATCAACATTTTTTTTGAAAACCTAATGTTTAGGCAATGGAGGAAACTACTAAGTATTAGCTCACTTTTGGCAGCTTAGCCAGCTATGCTTTTTATGAAGCTGCCAACGGGTAGTTATGCAATAAGGTTTAGCCAGCGGCTAGCGTGTGCGCCTGCTTTTTGGCTTCCTCCCAGTAGACGTCCATTTCGGCTAGGGTGAGTGAGGCCAACGGCTGGCCGGCACGGGCCGCAGCGGCCTCAAGATACTGAAAACGGCTAATAAATTTACGGTTAGTACGTTCCAACGCTTCTTCAGGATTAATGCCAGCAAACCGGGCGAAATTAACTAATGAAAACAGCAGGTCACCAAACTCTTGGGCCGCTCGCTCGGCTTGGGCCGCATCGGCGGGGGGCTGGCCGTGGCCGTATTCGGCCCCAAACTCGGCCAGCTCTTCCTGCACTTTCAGCCACACCTGGGCAGGGTCTTCCCAATCAAAGCCCGCACCGCGCGCTTTCTCTTGAATGCGCATGGCCTTTACTAGCGCGGGCAGCGAGGTAGGCACCCCGCCGAGCACGCCGCCGGTATTGCCTTTCTCCTTGAGTTTGAGCTGTTCCCAATTGCGCTTTACAGCATCTTCATCGTCGGCTTGCACATCGCCATAAATGTGCGGGTGGCGGTAGATGAGCTTGTCGCACTGCGCGTTGAGCGCGTCGGCGATGTCAAATACGCCCTGCTCAGCCGCAATGCGGGCGTAGAACAGGAGGTGCAACATCACATCGCCGAGCTCCTTTTTGAGGTCGGGCAAATCCTGGCGCAGAATAGCATCGCTGATTTCGTAGGTTTCCTCTATAGTGAGGTGGCGCAGACTTTCGAGGGTTTGCTTCTTGTCCCAGGGGCATTCCTGGCGCAGGCGATTGAGCACATCGAGTAGGCGGCCAAAGGCTTCGAGCTGTGCTGGGCGGCGCGAAGGGGCAAGGAGAAAATTTTCCATGAACGAAGTAATGAACGAAATGCTAACCGGCGCATTGCCAGCGTGGCCGATAAAAAGTAAGCTGCCTAAGCAGCGCTGTGGCCCCGAGCAGTGTACATAAAAACGGGGGGTGGGCTACTTTTGCAGGCTAAAGAAACAAACCGTGACGCTCATAAAATCAATTTCCGGCATTCGGGGCACTATTGGAGGCCCCGCCGGGCAAGGCCTAACCCCACTCGACGTAGTGAAGTACGCCGCTGCTTATGGCACTTGGGTAACAACGCAAAAAACTGATAGTAAGCTAATTGTTATTGGCCGCGATGCCCGCTTGTCGGGCGATATGGTGAGCCGCCTGGTGGCCGCTACGTTGCAAGGCTTAGGCCTCGACGTGCTCGACCTTGGCCTATCGACCACGCCTACCGTGGAAATGGTGGTGCCCGCCCGCAAGGCGGCCGGGGGCATTATCCTCACTGCCTCGCACAACCCTAAGCAGTGGAATGCGCTTAAGCTGCTGAACGCGGCCGGTGAATTTATTTCGGATAGCGACGGCCAGCAAGTATTGGCGCTGGCCGACAGCGAGGCGTTTGATTTCGCTCCCGTGACCAAGCTCGGTAGTTACCAGACCGACGACACGACTATTACGTCTCACATTGAGGCCATTCTGGCTTTGCCACTGGTAGATGTGGCGGCCATTCGGGCGCAGAATTTTCGGGTGGTAGTTGATGCTGTCAACTCGACGGGTGGCATTGCGGTGCCGCAACTACTGGCCGCCTTGGGTGTCGAAACTGTGGAAAAGCTACACTGCGAGCCTACCGGCGACTTTGCCCACAACCCCGAGCCGCTGCCCGAAAACCTGCGCGACATTGCCAAAGTCCTGGAAAAAGGCGGGTTCGACCTCGGCATTGTAGTAGACCCCGACGTGGACCGTTTGGCGCTGGTGAGCGAAAACGGCGAGATGTTTGGCGAAGAGTACACGCTGGTAGCAGTAGCCGACTACGTGCTGAAAGCCAGTGGCGGCGGCAACACCGTGAGCAACCTCAGCAGCACCCGAGCCCTGCGCGATGTGACCGAGAAACATGGTGGCACCTACACCGCCGCCGCCGTAGGCGAGGTGAATGTGGTGACCAAAATGAAGGAAACCAGCGCCATCATTGGCGGTGAGGGCAACGGGGGCATTATTTTCCCCGAACTGCACTACGGCCGCGATTCGCTGGTGGGCATTGCCTTGTTTTTGACGCACTTGGCTAAGTCGGGCCTGACGATGAGCCGCTTGCGCAATACGTACCCGAGCTACTTCATCTCGAAAAATAAAATCGAACTGACGCCCGATATCGACACCGACCAAGTGCTAATCCAAATGGAGCAGCGCTACGCCAAGCAGCCGGTGAACACGATTGATGGCGTGAAAATTGAGTTTGGCAAAGAGTGGGTTCACCTGCGCAAGTCGAACACCGAGCCGATTATCCGCATCTATGCCGAGTCGGATTCGAACGCCACGGCCGACCATCTGGCCCAGAAGATTATTGCTGATATCAAGGAAATTATTTCGAGCAAATAGCTTGTGCGGTAAGCTTTAGCTTGCCGTTAAAGACAAAGAGCTGAGACTTTTATCTAAAACGGCAAGCTAAAGCTTACCGCACATTTTATGCACGCCTACTTCGACAACGCCGCTACTACTCCCCTCGACCCCGAAGTGCTGGACGCCATGCTGCCCTACTTGGGCCAGCACTACGGCAACCCCAGCTCGTTGCACGGACCGGGGCGACAGGTGCGCTCAGCTATCGAGTTGGCACGCAAGACAGTAGCGCAGCTCATCAACGCGGCTCCGAGCGAGATTACCTTTACTTCGGGCGGCACGGAGGCCGATAACTACGCCATTTTTGGCAGCGTGCGTACCTTGGGTTTGCGCCACTCCATCACCTCGCCGCTCGAGCACCACGCCGTGCTGCACCCCTTGCAGGCGCTGGCCAAAAGCGGCGAAACGGAACTCAGCTACCTGCGCCACGACGAGCTAGGTCGCTTCGACCTGGAGCATCTGGAAGAGCTGCTGGCCACCAAGCCGCGCAGCTTCGTGAGTCTGATGCACGGCAATAATGAGCTGGGTAATATCAATGATATTGAGGCGATTGGAAATTTATGTGCTAAGTATGACGCCATCTTTCACACCGATACGGTGCAGACGATGGCCCACTACCGCCACGATGTGCAGCAACTCAAAAACCATTTCTTAGTCGGCTCGGCGCACAAGTTTCACGGGCCGAAGGGCGTGGGTTTTTTGTATCGGCGCGGTGGGGTAGAAGTGGCCCCGCTCATCCACGGTGGCTCGCAGGAGCGCAACGTGCGCTCGGGCACCGAAAACGTGTATGGCATCGTGGGTTTGGCCAAGGCAATGGAAATCGCTTACCGCAATATGGCGGCGCACCAGCAGCACATTCAGGGGTTGAAAAACCGCTTTATCGAGCAGCTTCGGGCGGGTATCGACGAAGTGCAGTTCAACGGGTTGTCGGCCGAGGCTGACAAGAGTTTGTATACTGTGCTGAGTGTCAGCTTACCGCCGTCACCAGTGAGTGAAATGCTGCTCTTTAGCTTGGATATCAGCAAAGTAGCAGCTTCGGGTGGCTCGGCGTGTACCAGCGGCGCACAGCTGGGCTCGCATGTGTTGGAGGCCCTGGGGGCTGACCCTAACCGGCCCACTGTGCGCCTCTCGATGAGCAAGTTGAACACGGAAACGGAGGTAGACTATGCCGCCGAGCAGCTGGTGAAGCTGTACCAGCCGGTGCTGAAATAGCCCTGTGACGTACAATTTAGCTTGTGTGGCAGGCGGCTAGGGGTGACTGAACTGCCTTGCAAGATGAAGCGGGGCTGTAAAACTCCCGTTGCGCGGTACTATTGCGGTCTCTAACCCTCTCACCCGCGCCCGCCATGCCCGATTCTGACAACCTCGGCCATAAAATCCTAAGCTTTTTCATCAAGGAAGAAAGCCTGTCGGGCAAGCCTGCCCCGACTACCCCTGTCGGAGCTAGTGCCACGCCCGCCAGCAGCCCCGCCGTGCCTGCTGGCACGGTCGATTCCAAATTTGCCGAGCACTTCGCTAGCGTATTGGCTAAGAACAACCTGCCCGGCCCCGATTACTTCGAGTTTCGGGAGGCACTGCGCAGCCTGAGTAGCCTGGGCTTGGGCGAAGACCAGCAGTACCAAGCCGCTTGGGCCAGCTTTAAGGCGCTGGGGGGCGCGCCCGACGTGGCCCAGCTCACCAGCACCGCCAATCAATATTTAGCTGTTCTGGGCAAAGACCGAGAAGCCTTCGGCCAGAGTGTGGAAGCCGCCATCGCCGAGCGCGTGGGCGGCTTGCAGCGCGAGCAACAGCAACTGCAAGCCGACACCGAAACCCTGACCCGCCAACTAGCTGAGATTCAACAGAAAATAGCCGCTAACCAAGCCCGCTTGGCTGCCATCGGCGGTGAGATAACTGAGCAGAGCGGCAAGCTCAATCAAAACCGCCAGAACTACGAGGCTACAT
>CAXUKA010000380.1:0-6134 GCA_964251335.1 uncultured Hymenobacter sp. | reverse complement strand
GGGTAGTACCCCATCAAAGCAAAGAACACAACAAACCAGCCGCCTACCCAGGCCAGCGCCGGCCCCATAGGCACAGGTAGCAGTGCAGCCGGCTGGCCAGCGCGACGTAGCCAGCGCGTGGCCGCATACAGTATGGCGGCCAGCCCCAGCCAGCCAGCCATTAGCTGTAAACTACTTACATATTCAGCCAGCTTGCTGCCGACCAGCGCCAGAAAGGAGCTAAAAGGTAAATGCCGTGCCTCGACCAGCCACACAAATTGGTGAAAGCGCTCGGCCTCGTGGTTGTAATAACTAGTGCCTTGCGTGCGCAATAGGCCAATCCAGAGCAGTGTGGGCAATGCGAAAAGCACCGCGCTGAGCGCCAATTTGCCCAGCGTAGCTGGCCAGCGCGGGCGGCCGACAGTGTTGCTGCTGCCCGGCCACAGCAGCCCGAAAGCCAACGCTGGCCATGCCAGCACAAAGCTACCATACACCAGCGGCAGCAGGCCCAATGCCAGCGCCCAGCCGCTGAGCGCGGCCCAGCTCAGCACCGGCCGCTGGGCCAGCCGCCCGGCCAATGTCAGACAAAAAAGCGGCACCAGAAACGCAAACATCTGCTGGTGCGCCGTCCAAAAAAAGGCCTTCGTAATGGGGTTAGCCACCAGCACCCAGGCCAGCGCGTAAAACTGCCAGCTTTCGCCTCGACCCACTGTGAGCTTAGCAAAAAATTGCTTAAACAACAGCAAGCTAGCCAGCAGCGCTAGCCCATTGAGCAGCACGTAGCCCACGTAAATACCGTAGTAATGCGCCTGCGCCAGCACCCCGGCCGGCACCAGCCCCAGCCGCCCCGCCAGTCGCAAGGCTGCTGCGAACGGGTAGCCCGCCGCCGCGCCCAGCAACGCATACAGCGGACGCGACTGCCGTACCTCATGGGGCCGCAGCAGCCGCGCCGGCTCGTGGGCTACTTGCAGGTAGCCGTAGCTGTCGTGGTTGACGATAAAGCCCAGTCCTGGCCCTACTCGCTGGTAATGCCCCCAATATTCTACATCGGGCTGCCCTTTGGGGGCAGGCGAAAGCCAGAAGGAGAGGCAGGCTGCCAGCAGCAGCGCTACCAACGGCAGGAATGATTTCAGGCTATTTCTCAAGCAAAAAGGCAAGGGCGAGTGGTGTTTACCCTGTGCAAACTAACTACCTATTGTAGTTTCTGGGTCAGTGTACGACCGGGCAAGTAGCGCAGACCTTTAGTCCGCGAGTCAGATGTGATAACTCACGGACTAAAAGTCCGCGCTACGATACAGCTACTCCAAAACTGCTCTAGTTGCGCGAGCTTTTCAGCTTGCGTTACGATGCTACTAAGTAACGCCGCCGCAGCTGCCGTGCTCCGAAGGCCAGCCCCACGCATAGTAACAGCCATTCGCCTTCATTGAGCGGGACGGCGGCGCTTTCGTCTTTGGGGCTCGGGGGCTCGGTTTCCTGGGCGTCGAGGTTGCTGTTGGCGGCTAGCACTTCATCTTGTTTGCGGCGCAGGGCGGCTTTTTGGGCCTCGTTTTCCAGAACCAGATACGCGGTGAGCGGGGTGAGAATACTGGCTTGGAAGCTGGCTTTGATGAACGGCACGTGCCCGCGTTCGGTGGCCTCGGGGTGCAGGCTCTGCCACTGCGTGAAGCCATGCAACAGCAGGCCGGTGAGCCAACGGGTGGGCGCACCGGCGGGCACAGCCAGCGGCGCGGCAGGGTACGGCAATACGAGGGTGGCTTCGTCGGTATCGGGCAGATAGGCCTGGGCGTGGGCGGCATTGGGCCAGGCGCGCACGGCTACCGGCATAGCCGCCGCGCTGTCGGGCACGGGGGCTACGCGCATTGGCTGGTGAGATGCCTGGCGCAGTGAATGCGATTCGAGCTGACCTTCGGGCCGGAGCACGTAAAACTCGTCGCTCTCAGGATAAGCGGCTTGCAGGTCGGCAAAATCGGTGGCCAGCACGGCATCTTGCAGGCTATCAGTCACTATTATCAGTCGGGGGTAGGTGGCGGTGGGGTGCAGCTGCGCGGCGGCGAGCGTGCGGCGCACGGCCCCGGTGAGGTAGCAGCCGCCCGCATTGGCAAAATTCTGGAGCGCCGGCTGCCAGTCGGCCCCGGCCGGCACGGGCGTGGTGTAGGTATTTACCAAGCTAAACTGCGCCTTGCCGGGCAGCGGCTTGTCGCGCAAAAAGCGTTGCACCCGCTGCACGTAGCCAGCCTTGTGCCCCTGCTGCCCGGCCGACACATCGAGCAGAAAATGGTAGTACGGCTGCCGCTGCACCAGTGGCAATTGGCGCTTGGCCGCCGCACTTAAATACACCACCGCGCCGCCCGGCGTGGCGATAGGCGCGACCACGGACGGCGCAGTGGCCGGCGTACCCAGCTGCACCGAGCGCTCGCCAATGGCCAGCACAAAAGGCTCTTTATGTAGCAGTTGAATGCCGGTGCGGCGCACCGCCGCCCCCACCACCGGGTACACGCGCAGCGACAGCCTATCAGGCCCGATGTAGGAAAGCAGGCCGGGGTCGTGGCTGGTGTGCTCGTTCACGATTTGGGTGTAAATCCAGGTGGCTGCTTTGCGCTCGGCCAGGATGCCGGGCTCGCGGCGGCCATTGATGTCGAGGTAATAATCGCCCACCCAGCAGCCGGCTGGCAGCGTGAGGACCGTGCTATATTCGGCCGTTTGGCGGCTGGCATCGGTGTTGGCAATTTCCAAATCGACCCAGCTCACCCAGGCTTGCTGCTTGGCATCGAAGGTGCTGCGGGCGCTTAGCTGCCGCAGCTGGGGCTGGCCGACGGCCGCGCCCTGGTCTTCGGCAAAGTTGGTGGGCGGCGTCCAGCTGCTCCAGCGGCGGGCGGCATTTTCTTGTTTATCACCGATAAACAGCTTTTGCAAATCGGTGATTTTGCTTTCTGGCAGCGTCAGGTTGTCCAGTACCAGCCAGTTGAAATAGGCCGATAAATAGGGCTGCTGCGAGCCCATGAAGAAATCCCAACTGTTGTCTTTATGGCCCTGCACCACGGCCAGCGTGCGGGCCAGCGCCGAGGCATCGAGGTCGTAGTGCTTGGTGTAGTCGGGGGTGTAGGTGTATTCGAGGGCGGCGTGCAGCACGCGGCGGTCGTGGTAGTAGCTGGCAGTAACAGCCAGTGGCAATACCAGCGCGCCGCTCACCAGCGCCAGGCGGTGCACCACCGGCGAGTAGTAGGCTTGCAGCGCCGCCAGGTCGTCGCCCAAGGCGCTGAGATGCACCACCAGCAGCATCAGCGGGGCCAGCATCAAAAAGCCCGTGCCGATGAGGATAATGGCCAGCACCGACAGTGGCAGCCACGGCAGAAACACCAAGAAAAAGTACCCCGTGTAGCCCAACATGGCACTGCGGCCCACCAGCAGCGCCAGCCGCCAGCGCGGCGCAAGGCCCTCGGCGGGTAGGCACAGCAGCAGGCCGTTGAGCAAAGCCAGCCCATAAAACCACGGGCTGTTGAAGTTGCCAAAAATGCCTTCCTCGCGCTGCGAACTAAAGGTGCCAAAGAACAACCCCGAGTTTACCGCCAGCCCCAGCAATGGCAACACGATGGTTAGCAGCACTCTCATAAGGATGCCCACCTCCTTGTCCTCGCGCCGCTGCGTCAGGATATAAATGCTGCGCGCCAGGAAGAATAAAAAGGCCAGCGGCCCCACCGCAAACGCGCCTACCGAAAGCACTGTTTTAAAGGCAGCATTCGTCCAGAGGGTATATGTCCAGTGGTCAAATGTCCGGTCAATAGCTTCCAGCACTGCGAATAAGACCCAGCCCCCAGCCGGCACGGCTACGGCCAACCCGATATTGAGTGCCACGCTTGGCTTTTTATCCAGCGGGGTAGTTTGCACCACCAGCACCAGCAGCGCGTGGGCCAATGTGGGCATCACGAAGGTCCAGACGTAGACCAGAATATCGGTGGGCACCATCCAGCGCGGCACGCTGCCATTGTGCGGCAGAATGTCTTCGCTGTGCTGCGTGTAGAAACCCAGCCACAGACTGTAGGCCGCCAGCGCCGCCACGCCGTACCACACGCTCAGCTCCTGCTTCTTGGCCCAGCACCAACCCAAATACGCTAGGTTGGCCAGTCCCAAGCCCAGCAGCGCCAGCCCAAACTGCTGCCACAGCGCTACGCTTTCGGGGCGCAGCAGGGTATGAATAACCGAAAACTCGCTGTAGCAAAGCGCCGCCAGCAACACCAGTGGGCCAGTATTGACCAGCAGCAGCCAATTGGGAGTAAGCGAATTGCGCATAGAGGCGAGGGGGTGCTATGATTGGAACCAGCGATGAAACGCTAACGCAACAAATGTATTGCGAAGAACTTTGCATTTCAAAGTCTCATGAAACAAATTAAATTTCCCGCAGAGTTTTGCGGGGTCAGGCGCAGGGTGTTGCAGGGTTTTCCGCACAAACGAACCACTTTTGGGTTTGCTTGTAAACCTTGCGAAACCCTACACCTGCCCCCGCGAAACCCTGCGGGAAACCCACCGCCCGAACCTATGCTCTCAGAACCTACTTACCTCGCTGCCCGCATGGTCGCGCCCGCATTGGCGGTGCATTTTGCCCAGCACTGGGCGGCGGCCGCCCGGCTGAGCGATGCCCCACTGCCCCCTCCCCCGCAGGCCGACCTTATCGAGGCAGTGATTGACGTGGCCTTCTGGGCCAGCCTGCGCCGGGAGGAAGGCCGCCCGCCGCGCATCTCGCTGGCGTTGCTGGCGCCCGAGGCAGCCCGGCGGCCACTGCTGTTTGCCCATCGGCTACGCCTTACGCCGCAGTCCATCATCAAGTTAGCGCCAGCCGTGGAGCAGCCGGGCATTCACCTGGGCATCGGGCAAGACGAGAAGGGCCTGTACGTGTGGGGCACAGTCACGCATATTCCGCCGGTGTGCTTTGTGCTGGAAGTGGTGGAGCCCGGCCTGCTGGTGGCCAAGCACCGCCGCGCCGATGGCTTCGGCAAATTTGTGAACGTAGCCGTGCTGCGCGGCGACCAGGTGCGCGTGGTAGACGAAGAAAACCACGGCCTGGCCGACTGCCCCCGCCTATGCGAGTCGCTGCCCGATATCTCGCTCTCGACCACCGCGCCCGGCACCACCCCCGGCGTCGATGTCATGCTGGAATTGGCCCGCGCCATGCGCGTCCACGGCCGGGGGGCGCTGGTGCTGCTGGTGCCGCCTGGCTCCGAGACGTGGCAACAGTCTATTGTGCAGCCCTTAAGTTACCCCGTCAATCCGCCCTTCGATGGCATTGGGGCGCTGCTCGCCCAGCCCGACCAGACCCAGCGCGAATGGTCCGACAACCTGCTCGATACCATTGCCACCGTGGGCGGCTTCACGGCCGTAGACGGGGCCACCGTGCTCACGCGGCAGTACGAGCTGCTGGCCTTCGGGGCCAAGGTGACGCGCAGCGCCACGGGCTCGCCCGTCGAGCAATTGATTCTAACTGAGCCCGTAGTGGGCTCTACCACCACCACCCTGCACCCGGCCAAAAACGGCGGCACCCGCCACCTAGCCGCCGCGCAGTTTGTGCACGACCAGCACGATGGTGTAGCGCTAGTGGCTTCTCAGGATGGCAATTTCACGGTCTTTAGCTGGTCAGAAGCGTTGCAGATAGTGCACGCCCACCGCATCGATGTGCTGCTGCTGTAGCACAAAACTCACCCCCAGTCCCCACTTCCAAAAGGAGGGATTGAGGGTGAATTTCACCGTGTAGCTACCGAGAAGAGCAACTCAACTTTGCAACTTTGTTACCTGCTATTGGTTGGATACCAGTTTTCAAAAAAGCCCTCCCAATGCACAACCATTCTCATTCTTCCCCCGAATGCCGGGCCGCGTACCGGTCGGTGCGCGACACGCTGGATGTGGTTAGCGGCAAGTGGAAGCTGGTTATTTTGGCCGTATTACTGGAAGAAAAACAGCGCTTCAAGGAGCTGAGCCGCAGAATTGGCATCTCGCCCCGCATCCTGTCGAAGGAACTGCAAGAGTTAGAACTCAACAAGCTCATCACGCGCACCGTCTGCGACACTCGCCCCGTGACGGTGGAGTACGAGGCCACCGCGCATGCCCACACGCTGAGCGGCGTCATCCGGGAGATGCACCAACGGGGCTTGCTGCATCATGCCCCC
>CAXUKA010000379.1:0-6147 GCA_964251335.1 uncultured Hymenobacter sp. | reverse complement strand
GGCGACCAGGCCTTCCAGAAAGACTGGGGCAAGCTCGTGCTGCTGCGGTAAGTGGAATAAATCAACTTGGACGGGCAAGTTGTAATGTTAAAATACTGCAAGTAAGACGACCATGGTGGGGCTCCTTTAACGGCTCAAGAAGTGGGCTCCGAAAGTTTTGGCGAGGCAGCTTTGTGACCCGGCCTTGCTGAGTCCACCTGAGCGCATGAAACCGTTCGACAAACCCTCTCGCAAAACGGCCCCGAAAACCGCGTTTTTGGGGCCGTTAGTGTGGGTGGCGAAGTCGTTCGAGAAACAGTATGCTCGCGAACACATCGCTACGTTAGCTGCTAGCATAGTTTCCACCAAGGCTTGTGTAGAGCTCGTTCCGACCCCATGCCATGTTAGCTCCCGCCTGATTCTGTAAGCAATAATGCATGCGATTGGCAACACTTGCCTTTCCCAAATGCCTGTATCCAGGTTGGCAGCGGCTACATTTACACTCTTCCGCTGCAACTCGCAACTATGCCCGACGGCACCATTTTACTGATTGATGACGAGGCCAGCCTGCGCCGGGTGGTGGCGCGGGTGCTGGAATTTGAAGGCTATACCGTGCTACAGGAGGCCGATGCCCAGCGCGGCCTCGAAACCCTGCGCCAGCACGTGGCCGAGGTGCTCATCATCCTCTGCGATGTGAAGCTGCCCGACGCTCACGGCGTCGATTTGCTACCTCGCCTGCGCGCCTTGGCCCCGCTGGCCGAAGTAATACTACTGACGGCCTACGGCACCATCGCCGACGGCGTGCGGGCCATGAAGCTCGGCGCGTTTGACTATTTGACCAAGGGCGATTCGGATGACCAGTTGCTGGTGCTGGTAGAGCGGGCGATGGAGAAAGCGCGGCTCCAGCATCGGGTGGCCGAACTAGAAAAGCAGGTCGGCACGCAGTACAGCTTTGCGTCGATGATTGGCCACTCGCCAGCCTTACAGCGGGCCAAGGCCTTGGCCGAGCGTGTGGCCCCCACCGAGGCGGCCGTGCTGCTCGAAGGCCCCACCGGCAGCGGCAAAGAGCTGTTTGCCCAGGCCATTCATCAGGCCAGCCCGCGCCGCGGCAAGCCGTTTGTGGCCGTCAATTGCAGCGCTTTCCCGAAGGATTTGCTGGAATCGGAGCTGTTTGGCTACCGCAAGGGGGCTTTTACGGGGGCGCTGGCTGATAAGAAAGGCCTGTTTGAGGAGGCCAACGGTGGCACGTTGTTTCTGGATGAAATCGGGGAGCTGGATGGCGGCCTGCAAGCCAAGCTGCTACGCGTGCTCGAAACCCAGGAGTTTTACAAAATCGGGGATTCCAAACCGATTAAGGGCAACGTGCGCTTGGTAGCAGCCACCAACCGTAACCTGCGCGTTGAGGCCGACCAGGGCCATTTTCGCGCCGACTTGTACTACCGGCTGTCCGTGTTCGTAGTGCCCGTGCCGCCGCTCAGCGCCCGGCGCGAGGACATCGAGCCGCTGGCGCAGTACTTCCTCCAGTTTTACGCGGCCAAGCTGCGCAAGCGCCTGCGTGGCATGGACGCCGAGTTTCTGCGGCTACTGCTCCGCTACGACTGGCGCGGCAATGTACGCGAGCTCAAAAACGTGCTCGAACGAGCCGTGATTCTGGCCGACGAGGAGCTGCTGACGGCTGACACGCTCCCCCCCGAATTTCAGGCAGTACCCGCTGCCGAAGAGGAGCCCACCAGCAGCCACAACCTGCGCGCCCTGGAAAAGCGTCAAATACAACTAGTCTTACAAGAGGTAGGCGGCAACAAAACCGAGGCCGCTCGACAGCTGGGCATCGGCGTCAAGACGCTCTACCGCAAAATAGAGGAATACAGCCTGTGAGCCAACTAGCGCCGTGACCTACCGCCTCCTTTTGACCTGGTACCGGGTCAAAATGACCCGGTGGGCCGCCGTGCTAGATGATGAAGGATAGTTGGGAAATTTATTTTTTGCGTTATAAATCAGTCATTTAATCCCTATGTATAGCCCGGTCACCTAACCTGGCTCAGCATTGGTAGCCCTCAGGACGAAGCCGCCGGATTTTCCCGGCACTTCGTCCTTATGAATATCAAATCTTCCATTACGCTGGGATTTTTGGCCATGCTGGCGCTGCTACTGGCCGTGGGTGGCTACGCTACCTATACTGTGCAGCGTCTGGAGGGCAGTGCCCGCACCATCCTCCAAGATAACTTTTACTCGGTACAGCTGGGCCAGGGCATGCTGCAAGCCCTCGACCAGACCGGAACCGACCCAGCCGGCACGATGGGTCTAGCGCAGTTTGGCGCGCAGCTAGCCCGCGAAGCAGGCAACGTAACCGAAGTAGGTGAGCGCCCGCTGGTCGATAGCCTGACCCAGGGCTTGGCCAGCTACCGCCAACAGCCCAGCGCGGCCGGCCTGGCCCAGCTGCGTCGCCAGACGCACCGCATGGTGCAGCTCAACATGCTGGCCCTCACCCGCAAGAACGCCACGGCCGCCCATACTGCCACGGTGGCCAACCGCTACCTCATCCTCTGCACTGTGCTGGGCCTGCTGCTGGCTACTACCCTGGTTTTAAGCGTGCCCGAAGCTGCCGTGGGTGGTCTGCGCAAGCTCTCGGCTAGCATCGCCCACGCCACCGAGGGCGATTTTAAGGCCTCCATTCCGGTGGAAAGCCGCGATGAGTTTGGGCAGGTAGCCGAGGGCTTCAACCGGTTGCTCTCTCAGCTCGATGTGTTCCGCAATACCAACCTGACCGGGATAATGGCCGAGCGTAACCGTGCGGCCAGCATTGTGCGCACCCTGGACGAGGGCATTTTGCTGCTCGATGAAAACAGCTTGGTCCTGGTGGCCAACCCGCTGGCTTGTCAGCTTTTGGGCTTGCCCGAGCGCCAGGTAATCGGCCGGTCGGCCGCCGAGGTGGCCGAGCAGCAGCCGTTGTTACAGCAGCTGTTGGACTATGCCCAGCGGCCCGCCCCGCAGCGCCGGGGGGCGCTGCCCTTTGTGGTAACGCTGCACGGCGAAGAGGCGCATTACCAGCTGGTAGTACACGACGTGCTGAGCCCGAGCCCCACGAAGGGCCACCTGGAAGTGGCCGGCACCATCCTGGCGCTGCACAACGTGTCGGACTTCACCAAGCGCGACCAGACCAAGTCGCACTTCCTGGCCACCGTGTCGCACGAGCTGCGCACGCCGCTTTCTACCATCAACTTCCACCTCAAGCTCTTGCAGGACCCGCGCGTAGGCACGCTCACGCCCGAACAGCAGGAAATAGTGGCCAGCGTGAAGCAGGAAAACCAGCGCCTGCTCAACCTCACTGGCAATCTGCTCGACGTGTCGCGCCTCGAAAGCGAAGCGTTGCCACTCGATGCACAATCAGTAAGCATCGCCGACCTGGTCAGCCAGGCCACCGAGCCCGTGCAGATGCAGCTGGCTCCCAAGCAGCTCCACCTCGACGTGCAACTGCCCGCCGACCTGCCGGCCGTGCGCGCCGACCGTCAAAAATCGGTGTGGGTGCTGCTCAACCTGCTCACCAACGCCGTGCGCCACTCGCCCGAACAGGCTACTATTGAAATCCGCGCGGCCCGCACGCCCAACGGCCGCGCCGTGCGTGTGGAGGTGCAGGACCATGGCCCCGGCATCGCGCTCGAGCACCAAGAGCGCATTTTTCAGCGCTTCACCCAGCTGACCCAGGCGACGGACGCGCCGCGCACCGGCAGTGGCCTGGGCCTGAGCATCGGCCGCGAATTCATCACCTCGCAGGGCGGGCAGCTGGGCGTCGAGAGTACGCCTGGCGCGGGCAGCACCTTCTTTTTCACCCTACCCATTGCCGACGAAATGGCCTAAAGGCCGCGCCTTGGCGGACATCTCACGCCAAGGCAATAAGCTATTAATTAACTAAATACCAAAAATAACCACTCCTTCTTATATGTCCTCCGTCGCACTTTCCGACACCAGTATCCACACCCGGCGCATCACGGCGGCGGGGCTGTTGGTCACGCTGGGTATCATTTTCGGCGACATCGGCACCTCGCCGCTGTACGTGTTCAAATCCATTCTCGGCGACCGGCCCATCAGCGAGCTGCTGGTGTACGGCGGCGTATCGGCCGTCTTCTGGACGCTGACGCTCCAAACCAGCATCAAGTACATCTGGCTCACGCTGGAGGCCGACAACCACGGCGAAGGGGGCATTTTCTCGCTCTACTCGCTGGTGCGGCGGCGCGGCAAGTGGCTGATGTGGCCCGCCATCATCGGGGCTGGCACCCTGCTGGCCGATGGCATTATTACGCCGCCCATCTCGGTGTCGTCGGCCATTGAGGGGCTCAAAATCCTGGACCCGACCTTGTCCGAGACTTACATCATTGGGGTGGTAATCGTCATTATTACGCTGCTATTTGGATTCCAGCAGTTTGGCACCAAGGTCGTGGGTGCGTCGTTCGGGCCGATTATGCTGGTGTGGTTTACCACGATTGGCACGCTGGGGCTCGTTCAGGTTTTACACCACCCTGGCGTGCTGGCGGCGCTCAATCCGATGTATGCCATCAAGCTGCTGACATTATACCCAAAAGGCTTCTGGCTGCTGGGTGCGGTATTCCTGTGTACTACCGGGGCCGAGGCGCTGTACTCCGACCTGGGGCACTGCGGCCGCAAGAATATCCGGGTATCCTGGATTTTGGTAAAAACTGCCCTGGTGCTCAATTACTTTGGCCAAGCCGCCTGGGCCATGCAATTCATTGGCAAGCCCGTCGGAGCCGACCAAAACCCGTTCTTCCTCATTGCCCCGACCTGGGCTGTGCTGCCGCTGATTCTGCTGGCGACGGCGGCCACCATCATCGCCTCGCAGGCGCTTATTTCGGGCTCCTACACGCTTATTTCCGAGGCGGTTAGCCTGAATTTCTGGCCCAAGGTCCGCATCCTGTTCCCCACCGACCAGCGCGGGCAGATTTACGTGCCCAGCATCAACTGGATGTTGTGGGCGGGCTGCGTGGCGGTGCAGCTCTGGTTTAAAACCTCGTCGAATATGGAGGCCGCTTACGGTTTTTCCATCACGGTGGCCATGATTACGACCAGCATTCTGCTCTCGCAGTATTTGCGGGGCGTGCGGCACTGGGCACTGCCGCTGGTGGGGCTTATCATGCTGGTTTTCCTGACGGTAGAGCTGTCGTTCCTCATCGCCAATATCACCAAATTGCTCAACCGGCTCGGCATTCTGGTCTTCGAGTGGGGCCTGATTCTGAGCATGTGGGTGGGCTTCCAGGGGCGTAAAATCAAGAATCACTACCTCGACATGACGACCTGGGCCGATAACCTGGACACGCTGAAGGAGCTAAGCCAAGACGAAACGGTAAATAAGTACGCCTCCAATCTGGTGTACCTCACGCGCAGCAAAGACGCCAAGCGCATCGAGTCGCGCATCATTTACTCCATCCTGCGCAAAAAGCCCAAGCGCGCCGACCACTACTGGTTTCTCAACATCAGCCTGCTGAATGAGCCGTTTGGCATGCGCTACACCCTCGAAACGCTGGTGCCCGACGTGGCTTATAAGATTAATTTCCAGCTGGGTTTCCGCATTCAGCCACGCATCAATTTGCTGTTCCGGCGGGTGCTCGAAGACATGGGCAAGCAGGGCGAAATCGACATTACCTCGCGCTATGCCACGCTGCAAAAGCGCCACCTACCCGGCGACTTCCGCTTTGTGGTGCTCGACAAGGTGCTCAGCTTCGACAACCAGTTGTCGTTCAAAGAGAGCTTCATTCTGAAAAGCTATTTCTTCATCAACAAGCTGGCTATCACCGACCAGCAAGCGTTCGGCCTGGATACCAGTGATGTGACTGTGGAGAATGTGCCGCTCACCATCCAGCCCTACCGGCAGATTGATTTGATGCGCACCCCGCCCGAAAACCAGTCGGACCCCGTGCCGCCAGCGGCCGTGGCGGCCGAGCTGCTGGCGCATAAGGTGTAAGTGCTAACGGATAGCCTCCCTGCCGGCCCCAGCCGCTTCTGCAAAGAACGGGGGCGGCAGGGAGGCTATCCGTTGGCGCTGTTTAGCAAGTTTTTACTTCCGTTTCCCAATGCCCGAGAATACCGTTCTGCTCATCGACGATGAGGAAATGTTGCGCCAGGCCGTAGCCCGCACCCTGGAGCTGGAAGGCTACACCG
>CAXUKA010000378.1:0-6158 GCA_964251335.1 uncultured Hymenobacter sp. | reverse complement strand
AGTTAAAGGCGTAGTCCGAGCGACCGCAAGAACTGAGTGAAGCGCTAGCAATACCTAGTGCCAGAAAGAGAGCATAAGCTTTTTTCATGCGAAAAAAATGTAGGAAAGGTGAAATTTGGTTCGCAGCAAATATATACTGACTGTCAGCGCCAAACCTAGCTCGCATTCATAATTCTCCAGTTTTCTAACCTTTTTATTGCGTGAAAAATGAACAAAAAATCGCTTTTCTTGGTTTTGCAGCGCTTTTATTCGACCATTCTCAAACGCTAAACACTTTCTGCTCAAGCAATAGCGTTTAGCGACCAACGTCAGCTTTTCCTTTGTCTGCACGTCTTGGGCACTGAGCATTATTTTCCAAGCCCAAGCCAGCAGTGCTGAATACAGGCTGAAAAACAGCTAGAACCAACTAGCATACAGTTGGTAGTTAGCCGCCGTGCGGCGCAAGCCCACCGCCTGTGCTTCGCTGACGGGCTTTATTTTCTTAGCGGGCACGCCGGCATAGAGGTAGCCCGGCTCGCAGATGGTGTTTTCCAGCACCACAGCCCCGGCCGCAATGAGGCAACCTTGGCCCACCACGGCGTGGTCCATCACGATGGCTCCCATGCCGATGAGCACGTCGTCCTCGATGGTGCAACCATGGACAATGGCGCGGTGCCCAATGCTCACGCGCGAGCCAATGACAAGGGCAGCCTTTTCATACGTGCAGTGCAGCACCGCCCCATCCTGAATGTTAGTTTCGTCGCCGACGCGGATGCTATTCACATCGCCCCTGATGACGGCCGAAAACCATACGGTGCAGCCGCGGCCCAGTACCACATCGCCGACAATGGTCGCATTGTCGGCCACGAAGCAGTCGGGGCCGATGGTAGGCATAATACCGTGAACGGGAAGCAAGAGCGCAGGCATAGCAGTAGGTCGTTTATCTTTCTGGCAAAGAAACATGCTGCTTCCCTTCCACTATGGTTGCTGTGCCCACTTCCGGCCCCGAGTTCAACGAAACCCAATGGTTTTATCGCCGGTGGCGGTGGCTCATGGTTGGCTTGACCATGCTGGTACTCATTCCCGTGCTTTTTGCCGTCAACAAACCGCATGGCGTGCAGGCGCTGCTTATCGTGGCCCCACTGCTACTGGTCATAATAGCCGGGCTGTGGGTTACGAAGCTCACGGTGCGGGTCGATAGCTTTGGTATTCACTACCAGTACACGCCCTTTCTCAACCGCTGGCGGCATTGGCCGTGGAGCGAGTTTCGGCGGGTTTTTCCGCGTACTTACTCACCTTTTGGCGACTACGGTGGCTGGGGAATAAAGGGCTTACCCGGCGACTTGGCTTATAATGTGTGGGGACCGGCCGGCTTGCAGCTGGTTTTCCAAAGTGGCAACAAACTGCTACTCGGCACCCAGCAGCCCGAGGAACTACAAAAAGTACTGGCAGCCTTGCAAGCAGCCGATACCACTAGGCCGATTAAGCTAACTGCGACTCCGGAATAGCCCGCAAAATTGAAAAGCTCACGCTAGTCAGGCGCGCAGCAGCTGCTTCCAGGTTCCTTTTTCGAGGTTGTATTTCAACGTACTTGGCAGCGCCCGCCAAAAGTACTTGCTGGTTTCGACCGCGAAGCTCGGCTGCATGTAGCAGTTGATGGTGCAGCCTTCGCACTGCGGAAGGCGGCCTTCGAGGGCGGCCAGCCGCTGGGTTTCGGGCGCATTGTAGAGGTCAAACAGCCGGCCTTCGATAGGAAATTTCTGCTCGCCCAAGTGGTAGCAAGGCAGCACCAGCTCGTTGCTGGGCGAGATAACGAGCGTGGTGCTGGCCGCCCGGCACACGGGCGCGGCTACGTGGTTGCCGCCATCGCGCCGCAACGCAATGAATCCTTCGTTGAGGTACACGCCCCGGCGCTTGCCAAAAGCTGAGAGAAAATCTAGCTCGGTATCGTTTAGCTGCTCGCCAGTTTCGACTTCGCCATATTCAAAAGCCGGATTAATAATGAGCATCAGCCCATTGGGGCGAGTAATTTCCTGGTAGACAGCTTCTAAGTCAGCCAGATTTTTACGGAAGACGGTAAACAGAATATCGGGGCGCTCGCCCAGCTCCTTGGCTACCCGGATGCTTTCGAGCACAAAATCGTAGCAGGCCACGCCCCGACCGAGGTCGTGGGTAGCGCGGTCGGCCGAATCGAGCGAGAAATGCAGCATGTCGACCAGCCCACGCAGCTTCTCCGCATTTTTGGGATAGAGCAGGCCGTTGGTCGTGACAGTGGTGATGAAACCCATGCGCTTGGCCAGCGCCAGAAACTCGGGCAGCTGCCGATGCAGTAGCGGCTCGCCGCCCGTGAAGTCGATAACTTTTACGCCCAGCCGCTTGAGGTCGCGCAGGTTTTGCTCCACATCCTCCAGCGTGATGTAGGGCGAAGGCTTTTCCCAAATATCACAAAATGAGCACTTCGCGTTGCAGCGGTACGTGACGTAGTAGTTGCAGAGGACGGGGTGGCGAACAAGACGCATATTTTTAAGCTATTAGCTTTTAGCTGCTAGCTATTGGCTTTTCTCGCATGCCGCTAGCCCAATGGCTAAACGAAGCTAACAGCTGGCAGCTAAAGACGGACGGCCCCAAAACTGTTCTAGAGAAGCTAATAACTAACGGCTGCGAGCTAACAGCTCAAAAATCAATGTGGCAGCTTGCCCCAGGCGGCCGCATCCCAGTGCGTAGGCGTGGCAGCCAACGCCTCGGCCGTAGCCTCGCCAAAATGTTCTTTATAATACTCGCAAAAGCCTTTGAGTGGGCAGCGCGGGCAGTTGGGCCGCTGAAAAAAGCATATCTGCTGCCCGTGCCAGTAGTTGTGCTTGTGGAAGTTAAACAAGCCTTCGGGGTCGAGGTGCGACTTAAGCATATCGAGCAGCACGTGGTGGGCTTTCTCCACCGATACCTTCGGGCCAATTACGCCCAGGCGCTGCATCACGCGGTGTACGTGGGCGTCGACGGGCAGCGTGGGCTTGCGAAAGTTGAAGAGCAGCACCAGCGAGGCCGTTTTCAGGCCGATGCCGGGCATGTCGGTGAGCCACTCCATGCTGCGCTCGGTGGGCCAGTCGGCCAGGAAATCGAGGTTGAAGCTGCCGCCCGTTTCGGTTTTGATGCGGCGCAAAATCTCCTGAATGCGTGGGGCCTGCGTGGCCGGCCAGCGCGTGGTGCGAATGGCATGAATCAGGTCGTCGAGCGGAGCATTGAGCACGCCTTCCCAGTCGCCGAAGGCTTCGAGCATGCGGTCGTAGGCCAGCTCTTCGTCGGCGTGGGTGGTGCGGTGCGAGAGTACCGTCGAGATAAGCTCGCGCATGGGCGTGCGCCGCGCCGCCGTGGGCACCGGCCCAAAAAACTCGTTCAGAAGTGTGTGGTCGGCAAGGGCTTTGGCCAGCGGGGGCGCAGCGTAGGTGGGAGCGGCAGACATAATCGCTTGTACCGCTACGCTAGCTGGCAGGTTGTGGCAAAGCACAAAAAAAGGCCAGCTTCGGGCGAAGCTGACCTTTTTTATAATAAGAGTAGGCAGGCTCTAGAGCTGGCCTTTTTTGGCGGCTTTCTGCATCTTCTCGTTGGCGAAGATGGCCACTTCTACGCGGCGGTTGGCAGCTTTGCCGGCCACGGTGCTATTGTCACCCACAGGCTGGGTCGAGCCGTAGCCGGTGGCGGTGATGCGGCTGGTATCAACGCCTTTGGCGGTCAGCTCATTGGCCACAGCCTGGGCGCGGCGCTGGCTAAGGGGCTGGTTGATAGCATCGGAGCCCGACGAGTCGGTGTGGCCATCGATGGTGATGTTGGTATCAGCGTACTTCTGGAGGGTAGCGGCCAGCTCGTCGATGTTGCCGGTAGCGGCGGGGGTCAGGGTCGAGGAGTTAGAGCCAAACAAGATGCCCGAAGCAAACGTGATTTTAATACCTTCGCCCACGCGCTCTACGGTAGCGCCATCGAGGTCGCGGCGCAGCTCAGCAGCTTGCTTGTCCATTTTACGGCCGATGAGGGCACCACCCGCGCCACCTATCACCGCACCCAGGATAGCACCTTTGGCAGTGCCCGACTTGCCACCAATAACGCGGCCCAGAATGGCCCCGCCGGCGGCCCCGCCCAAGCCGCCAATAATACCGCCTTTCACGGTTTTGCTCATGCCTTTGGGCTTATCGGTTGTTACCGTCGTGGTTTGGGCTTGAGCAAAGTGGCCTACCAGTAGCAGCAAAACCAGCAGATAAGAAGAAGAGAGTCGGAGAATTTTCATGGAATAAAAAAGAAAAAAAAGAAACTGACCACTGGGTGCGAGCAGTTACGCTAGGCAAGTACGGCACGTTGCAACCACCTTGCCAAATATTAGTGCCACCAGTACGGCCTTTGGCGGAAAGGCACCATTTTTCCTTTCAAAGGCACAAAAAAACCCGGCATTAGGCCGGGTTCTGTTTGCTCATAGCAGAGATAGACAGCAGTAATATTATTTGTTACGGTAGTGGTAGTACCGGGCCGGGTCTTTCTTTTTGTCTTGGTTGCGGCCGATAGCGCCGCCACCTACAACCCCAGCCCCGGCCCCAACTACAGCACCGGTTTTGCCACCTATCAGGCCGCCTACTACAGCCCCGCCAACACCGCCAGCCACGGCACCCTTAGCCTTGCGGCTCCAGCCCTTGGGCTTGTCCTGGGCTTGGGCAGTCGAGGCAGCTAATACAAAGAACGTCAACACTAAAGCGAAAATTCGAACAAGCGCTTTCATATCGGAAAAGGAAATTTTAACAGGAAAGAATGCAGGGTAGCTACAAGTAGCAGCTACAAGCTGGGTTTAACGAAACGAGGGGTGTAGGGTTGCGCTTAAATGGCACAAAAAAGCCTGCGACTCAAGGCCGCAGGCTTTTTCAAGGCTTAGGTTAGTAAGTAGCTTAGAGCGTGCCGTTTTCGGCAGCCTTTTTCATCTTGTCGTTGGCAAAAATGGCCACTTCTACACGGCGGTTGGCCTGGCGGCCTTCGGCGGTCGTGTTGTCGCCCACGGGCTGCGACGAGCCGTAGCCCTGCGTAGTGATGCGGCTGGTAGCCACGCCTTGCACAGTGAGGCCGTTAGCCACCGACTGCGCCCGGTTCACGCTCAGGGGCTGGTTGATAGCGTCGGTACCAGTGTTATCGGTGTGGCCTTCCACGATTACGTTGGTGTCGGGGTATTTTTTGAGGGTAGCGGCCAGGCTGGCGATATCGGTAGCCGATGCGGCACGGAGGGCGCTGCTATTAGTATCAAACAAAATACCCGAATCGAACGTGATTTTGATGCCTTCGCCTACGCGCTCTACTTTGGCATTGGCCATGTCGCGCTGTAGCTCCTGGGCTTGCTTGTCCATTTTGCGGCCGATGAGTACGCCCGCCCCGCCACCCACGGCGGCCCCCAAAATAGCACCAGCAGCCGTGCCCCGGCCGCCACCGATGAGGCCGCCTACTACGCCGCCCAGCACAGCCCCACCACCAGCACCCAGCAGGCCGCCTTTAGTGGTTTTATTCATGCCGGTTTTGCGCACACCGGTACCGTTGGCATCAGATAAAGAGCCATCGGAGGCCTGGCGCGAGGAGGCGCAGGAGCCGAGTAGCATTACGCAAGCCATCAGGATGGCTAGAAGAGACTTAGGACTATTCATTACAAGTACTATTGATGAAAAATACGGTTTTGCAACCGGACCTTATACGAAAAAGCCTGCCCCGGTTACCGGAGCAGGCTTTTCAAAGGCTGTGCCAAAGCGGCAAAATGGTATAGAAATGAGTTAGTGAAGGAGCGTAAGTATGAATGACTTCAAGGATAAACATTCACCCTTTCATGCCCTTGCCAACTCACTCATCTACTTCATCATCCCCAGTAAGTCAGCAAGACGCTGCTTGAGTTCGCGGCGGTCGACGATGAAATCGAGGAAGCCGTGCTCCAGCACAAATTCGGCGCTTTGGAAGCCTTTGGGCAAGTCTTTGCCGATGGTTTCCTTGATAACGCGAGGGCCAGCAAAGCCGATGAGCGCGCCGGGTTCGGAGATGTTGAAGTCGCCGAGCATAGCAAACGAGGCCGTGACGCCGCCCGTGGTGGGGTCGGTGAGCAAACTCACGTAGGGCACGCCGGCTTCGGCCAGCAACGCCAGCTTGGCCGAGGTTTTGGCCATCTGCATGAG